>CANHFH010000042.1 GCA_947459825.1 Pseudomonadota bacterium
ACGCCATGACCAGCGTCTCTGCAGGCGGGTTTCAACGGTGCCGCAAAGCGACCAACCTTGGCGACTGCACAATCTGCCCAAAGCATCCAATTTCTCGGTTGCGCTGCGGGAGCTCATCGTCCGTCACGGCGTCACGCGGCCGCGCGTGTTCGGCGGAGCGGCGCAGCGAAGCCGTTCCCGTATCGGGACGAGGGGGAGGGGCGCCCGGGCGTGAGCGGGGGGCGAGGGCGGACTTACGAGCCGCTGCGGTCGGGTGCTGGGGGCTCGTGAACGGCGGGCGCCGCCAAATCTGCATGAAGACACCGGATCGGTCGGTGGTTCCCTGGAGGCTGTCGCCGTAACGTCTGGCGCCTTCGTTCGGCCATACCAAGCGCGATCGAAGGCGATGGACCGAGTGGGTGGACGACGGAGTCGCTTGGCGTCTCAACCCCTCCGGATGCCACATTGCTCTTGTCGTTTGTCAGAAACTCGCATATATTTTCATACATGAACAGGACGGCCAAGACCGCCAAGCTGATTCGCCAGCGGATCAAGGCGATGCCGATCGGGGAGCCTTTCACCCCAACCGCATTCCTGGAGTGCGGCACCCGCGCGTCCGTCGACCAGGCCCTCTCCCGCCTCGTCAAGGCTGGGTCGATCGAGCGCGTGACGCGCGGTGTCTTCGTGCGTCCAGAGGTCAGCCGTTTCGTCGGCAAGGTCAGTCCCTCGCCTCTGAAGGTGGCTGAGGCTGTCGCCAAGACCACTGGCGCCGTCGTCCAGGTCCACGGTGCCGAAGCGGCGCGTCGGCTCGAACTGACCACGCAGGTTCCGACCCAGTCGGTATTCGTGACATCCGGTCCGTCTAAGCGCATCCGCGTGGGGAAGATGGAGATCCGTCTGCAGCACATCTGTCAGCGTAAGCTGGCGTTGGCGGGTCGGCCCGCCGGACTCGCGCTTTCGGCCATGTGGTACCTCGGCAAGACGGAAGTGACGCCGGCGCTCGTCGAGAAGATCCGGCGCAAGTTGGGATCGATCGAGTTCGAGGTGCTGAAGTCAGCCACCAGCTCGATGCCGGCATGGATGAGCGACGCCATCTTCCGCAGTGAGCGGATGACGGTTCATGCCTGAGTCCTTCCTGCACCTGAAGGCTCAAGAGCAGTCCCAGATCTATCGGGCATTGGCGCCGCAGCTTGCCCGCTCGCCCGTCGTGCTCGAGAAGGACGTCTGGGTCTGCTGGGTGCTGCAGACGCTGTTCACCATGCCCGACCGACTGTCGATGGTCTTCAAGGGCGGTACATCACTCTCAAAGGTGTTCGGAGCCATTTCGCGCTTCTCCGAGGACGTGGACATCACGCTCGACTACCGCGGCTTGGACGGTTCCTTCGATCCGTTCGCTGAAGGCGTCTCACGCAATCGTCTGAAGAGGTTCAGCGAGGGTCTCAAGATGTTCGTGCGCGACCATGCCCATGGTGTTGTGGCGCCGCACTTCCGGGAGAGACTGGCAGCCGAGTTCGATGCCGATGCATTCCGGGTTGAAGTCAGCGATGACGGCGAGCGGCTGCGTGTGCACTACCTGACTGTGCTTGAGGCGTCGGGGGACTATCTGGGCAACAGCGTCCTGATCGAGTTCGGTGGCCGCAACATCACCGAGCCGAACGAAGAGCATGAGGTACGGCCCGACATCGCGGAGCATGTCACTGCACTCGATCTTCCTCGTTCGAAGGTCAGTGTGCTGTCCCCGGCCCGTACCTTCTGGGAAAAGGCGACGTTGATGCACGTCGAGTGTCAGCGCGACGAGTTCCGTACTGGCGCCGAGCGCCTGTCACGCCACTGGTACGACTTGGCCATGCTGGCCGATCTTGTCCATGGCAAAGCCGCTATGGCCGATCGCGCTCTGCTCGCGGATGTCGTCAAGCACAAAAAGGTCTTCTACAACACGAGCTACGCCGACTACGACGCATGCCTGACCGGACATCTCAGGCTCATTCCGGAAGGTGCCGCACTGGTCGCGCTGCGCGATGACTTCCAGCGCATGATCGGCGCTGGCATGTTCATCGGTGAGCCGCCCGCCTTCGATGCCATCGTGGATCGCCTGCGCGCGCTGGAGGAAGAGATCAATCGGTGCAGCAATAGGTTGACCTGACCACCTCTTGGCCATCCCCCTGCGATAACACCCGTCGATTGCTGCCCGTGAAAGAGGGGTGCAGGCGCCCGAGTGACCGCTGTGATCGGCCTCTCAATACAGCCGACCGTCGACGACCCGCAAACCGGACAACTGAAGCAAGAGAAGGCCCACATCACGAAAAGCGCCTGGCTCGGGCGTCCACTGCGCCGAGACACGGTAGGAACTCGGTCGTCGCATCTCGTAGATCCACATGGAACCGTCCAAGCCGCCGCCCGGCCCGACGGTCGGGAGGTTCCACAAGCCCGCCACATCGACAGCGGCGCGAAGCTTCCACCACTCGTCCTCTGACAGGCGCCGATCGATGCGATGCCGGATCTTCCCCGGTTCGTAGCCGCCCTGTCCGGAGAGCTCGTACCCGACGATCCGGACCTCGGAGGCAGCGCGGACGACGCGGATCGCAACGGGCGGGTCGAAAGACCTGAGCCAAATGAATCGATAGATCTCGATGGCGCTCGTCTCACCGCAGGACAGAGATGGTTCGCCCATGGCGCGGAGGTGCCTCGAGTACCAGTCACGACTGGACTTGTCCATCTCGAGGTCGAGACCGAAGATTGCCCTCGGAAAGTAGTGATCGTTCTTGCCGATGGCTGGGCATGTAGGCTTCACGGCGGTGGCATGGCCGACGCCGATCGGAAGCACCCACCAAGCAAGGAACAACGAGACCAGCCGTCGGTCGATCATCTTCTTTGTCCTTCGTGGCAACCCCGCCGTCGCCCTCGGCATCCCCTGACGCCGGAAAGCGGGAGCCTTTCGCGTCGAACCACCGACGATCCGATATACCGAAGATGGATTGTCGCAACCCGGCAACGCGGATGTTACCTGCTCGACAGGAAAACATCCCGGGTGAGGGCATTTCGTCGGTGTGTGATCCGACCGGGCAGAGTTGGTGCGTGCTCGCATCTTGGGTGGCGGAGGCTCGTAGACGGCGGACGCCGCCAAATCCGGAAGAGCCCTTTTGAGTCTCCCAACCACGGTGTGTTAACTTGTACACATCCACTTACACCGGCCATCCGCATGTCCACCACCCTCACCATCCGCCTCGACGAAGAGGTGAAGGACCGCCTCGACCGTCTGGCCGACTCCACGCAGCGCAGCAAGTCCTATCTCGCGGCCGAGGCGATCCGGGAGTTCGTCGAGCGCAACGAATGGCAGGTCGCGCAGACGCGTGCCGCGCTGCGTGAAGCCGACGCCGGCGACTTCGCGACGGACGACGAAGTCGCGGCGCTTGCCCGCAAGTGGCAGGCGGGTGGGACGGGGAATGCGCGTTAGGTGGCTGCGCACGGCACTGCGTAACCTCGACGACGAGGCCACCTATATCTCCGAGGACGACCCTGCTGCGGCGCTGCGCGTCGTGCAACGGGTGATGCAGGCGGTCGCTCTGCTTGAGGAGCAGCCCGGACTCGGCCGGCCGGGCAGGGTGCCCGGCACGCGCGAGCTGCTCGTCCCGCGCACCCGCTACCTCGTTCCCTACCGCGTCCGCGGACAGACCATCGAGATCTTGCGGGTGTTCCACATGTCGCGCCGCCTGCCCGAGCGTGGGTGAGTGATCGGAATGGCGATGTCGGCGCGTTGACCGGCGGGACCGGCAGCGCGCTGGCCGACCTGCTGCCCGGCAAGGTCCGGTGAAGCGCGCACGACGGCAAGGGCGGCTTGCGCGATATGCGGTACTCAACTCCTTCAAGCCAGAGGCGCGGTCCCTTCGCTCAAGATGGCGAGGTAGCGACGATATGCGAACACGCGCCCTCGTCGTCGGCCGGTCACCTCTTCGACGATACCGAGACGTTGAAGGTCGGCAAGCGCGGCATTGACCGTAGGTGCCGAAAGATTGGTCCGTTCGACCAGCAGGTTGGCGGTGAGAAAGGGGCTGCTCTGGAAGGTCTCGTGGATCCGCAGCGCGGAGCTGGCGCGCTCGCTTTCGTCCGTGATGCGTTCGCGATCCTGCTTGAACAGCGCGACGATCCTGGTCGCGGCATCGAACGCCTGATTCGCCGTCTCCGCGACGCCCGCAAGGAAGAACTCGAGCCAGGCCTCCCATGCTCCGTGTTCGCGCACCTCTTGGAGCAGTCGGTAATAGTCCGCGCGGTGGGTCTTCAGATATAGGCTCAGATAAAGCAACGGTTTCCGAAGCGCACCATGCGCACAAAGATAAAGGGTCACGAGCAAGCGACCGATGCGGCCATTGCCGTCCAGGAACGGGTGGATGGTCTCGAACTGGACGTGAAGGAGTCCCGCCTTGATCAGCGCGGGCAGTCGGGATGCGTCCTCGTGCATGAACCGTTCGAGAGCGTCGAGGCAGGCGTCGAGTTCGGACACGGGCGGCGGGACGAAGAGCGCGTTGCCTGGTCGGGTGCCGCCTATCCAGTTCTGCGTCCGGCGGAACTCGCCCGGGCTCTTGGTGCCGCCCCGTCCGTCGTGCAAGAGCCGCGCGTGCATCTCACGGATGAGCCGGAGCGAGAGCGGCAAGGATCCGAGCCGCTCCAGCCCGTACATCATCGCGTCGACGTAGTTCGAGACCTCACGGATGTCGTCGATGGGCGCACCTGTCTGCGCCTCGGTCTCGAAACGCAGCAGGTCGGAGAGGGTCGATTGGGTGCCTTCGATCTGCGAGGAGAGGACAGCCTCTTTTCTCACATACATGTAGAGGAAGAGTTCCTGCCGTGGCAACAGAGTTGTTATTCCATCAAGTCTTCCCAGCGCTCGCTCCGCCAGACTCAGCCGATCCAATAGCGCCAGCACATCGATGGGCGGTACCGGCGGCAATGGCGATGGCACGAAGGCACGCACCACTTCCCCTGCGACGGGCGTCTCGATGAAGCGGCCGGGCCGCAGGTTGGGGTCGGTAGTGGCCATCAAATGCGATTATCGTAATCCGTTGTTGTTTAAGCAACGGTCGTTTCGCTTAATTAACAGAAAGGCCAAGTTATGCCGGCTTAAACAACCGCCGTCGGTACTTGCCGTTCTCTCCCCGGTCTGTCGCGCCCACTCTCGGGCGCTGTCCTACAAGCGCCGGGAGTCGGCCAGCGGCGCGTACAGGTGCTTGAAGAGCGTCTGCGCGCGTGTGTCGGCCCATGGCGTTCGCTCGGCCCCATCACTCGTCTTCGTCCTCCTGCTGTTCCTCTTCCGGATACCACCCCTCGATCCCCGCCCGTATCGCCGTCGTACTCATCGGCGACCCGGTAGAACATGCGGTTCCGCCCCGCCGATCGGGGAGGTATTCACCGCTCATGATCGGCGGATGTAGACGCCCGACTGCGCGGCGGTGCTCATCGCGCAGAGCGGGGTACGGAGACCAGCTTTGACGCTGGGCGCGGTTGTAAATTGACATAACGCCGTCTGGGTGTGGTTGAATGCCATCAAGTTGACCTGAGAGTCATCTCCGCGATGTCCGCCGAATGCGACTTAATGCGTAGAGGTTGGTGGGGACATATGCAGGTCCGTGGGGGAGGGGCAGACGACATGGGACGCCTTCAAGCGCCGACCAGAGCGCACAACATCTCCGGGCTGGCGCTCGTTGCTGCTCAAGCGATGCACGGCGTGCTTCGCGCAAAGTATCTCGGCGCATCTCACGCATGAAAGGAACGGCATCATGACGACTGTACCGTCGGCACAGCGCTGCCGCACGGGCGGCCTCGATCGGCCCATCGAGGGTGCGCGCGTGTCAGCGTACGACCCATCCGCACAGGCCGCCGAGCGAGGTGCTGCGCCAGTGGTGATCCAGGGCGGCGTCGATCTGAGGATCGAAGCGCGCGGCGGCGCCGGAGTCCCCTACGCCGGTTTACCCATCGTGGTGCGCCGATGCTCGGGTCTGGCCGAGGCGGTGCCACGGGCTCCGGACCGGATGCCGTTCATGTCCAGCGATTCATCTCTGAGAGGATCCATCAGTGCGTAACCGTGATCGTCCCTTTGTCGCATCTGCGCTTTTGCTGGCGCTGTCGTTCTCCGTTCTGGCCGGCTGCACGACGGCTGGCGTCAAAACTACAGCCGTACCCCTCGCCGAAGGAGCGGTCAAGCCGCAACTCGGCGTGTCCTACTACCTGCCGATGCGCTACGCCAAGGTTACGTTCACTCGCGTCAAGGCTGACGAAAAGGCCGACACGGCCTTAGCCGAGGCGATCGCCGCGAGAAAGGAGGCAGAAACGAAGGATGCCGGTGCGAGAGCCGCTGCCAAGGCGCAGGCCAGCTTGCTTGAGGCGATGAAGAAGCACGGGGTCAAGGAAGCCGATGCGCCCTACATCGCGGCGCTGGCTGAATTGGTGAAGCTGCGCCAGGCCGAGGTCGCCGCGGTTGCGGTCTTGGCCAGCGCGAAAGTTAAGGAAGGCCAGGCTGAAGTCGCCGCACAGCAGCTGGCTGATTCGAAGGCGATGTGCGGATGGGCCGACTCGGTACAGGTGCAGTTGCTGGATATGGTGCCCGACCCGTCGATGCGCTACCTGTTGCAGCCGCAGTCCAGCGCCTTCCGCAGCGATACTTTCGATATGACGACGACTGCGTCGGGTCTGCTGCAGACGGCCGATATCGAGCAGAAGGACGAGACCGCAGAGGTGCTGATCAACCTGGCGCGTTCGATCGCGTCGATTCAGTCGCCCGGTGGCGCGCCAGAAGTGATGGCAGCAAATAACCTAGAGAATACTGAGAAAACAAAACCGGCTTCCCGCTGCAAGCAACTGGCCTGGGAGCCGCGCAAGCTTGACTTCGTCATCGACCCGGCAAACCCCGACGACTGGACCCGCGTCAGCGCAGGCATCAGCGCTGCGGCGAAGGTGGTCGGCGTTGGCGTTGCTGCTTCGGAGGAGTTTGCCTACACGCTGAGCCTTGCGGAAAAATCTAGGGCGTTGGTGAGCGGTGGAGGAAGTCTAGCGACGGTTGGGTCGGGTACGGGCATCTATTATCGGCGCGAGCGTCCACTGGTCGTCGACATCGATCTGGAGAAGCAGCGCGTCGGCAATGTGATACTGATGGTCCCCAACGGTGCGCCGGTGGACGCGCTCGACATGGCCGCGACGAGTTTCGTTACCAACAAGTCGACGCTCGGATTCAGCGACGGCATGTTGGTGAAGGTGCATCAAACACGACCCAGTCCGGCGCTCGCCATCGTATCGGTGCCCTGGAAGATCAGCGAAGCGATCCTGACGCAACTCGGTAGCTTGTTGACCTTGCGGATCGACGTCACGAGAAACGAGAAGACCCTCGCGACGGAGGAAGCGGCGCTGTTGCAGCAACTGAAGGAGATAGTCGAAGCGCAGGAGGCCTTGGATACGGCTCGCGAGGCAGTGATACCGGAATGACGAGGCTCGTGCGTGCCGGTTGGAACCGGGTGTCGGTCGGCGATTCTGGAAGTCGGTGGGGTATGCTGTTCGGCATCGGTTGGCAAGATTTCGTTCAGGAGGGTTGCCTACGAGGCTGGGAGTCAGGGCGTGGAGAGATGTCGTGCGCCGATTTGAAGTAGCAGCCACCCCTGACGTCGTCGCCGGATCTCGGACAGTTTGGAGTGGGACCAAGCGGGCCGTACTCGGGTCACTTGAGCCGATCAAATCGCCACGGTAGTTTCGTCAGTCATCGTCGGCTGATCATCATCTCATAGGAGTGTTTTTTCATGTCGCATGGCCGAATTCAGCGCGTTTCAGGTGAGAAGACCATCGCCGCCGTCAATGTCGATGGTCCGATCGACTTTCTCTTGCCGACCGTCGCGGCAGACCCCACGAACCGCCTTCCCGAGACGGATGTCGGTGCCGTTCGGAGTGCGCTCGACGCTCTCGGCGAGGCCATGAGCGAGGTCGGCGGTGTCGCCAATAGTCCGCTCCCGGCCATCTACACGTACTTCGGCCAGTTCATCGATCACGACATCACTCGCATCAAGGAGCGGGGCGTCGCCCCGAGCGCGCCAGACGCGATCGAAGGCGATTTTTCTCCGCTCCCGATAGCGGATGCGAAGATCCGCTTTTCGAACACGCGTCGCGCCGTGTTCGATCTCGACAGTGTCTATGGCGACGGGCCGAGTTTTGCCGGTGAACCGACCACCGAGGCACAGACGCGCGGAATGTACGACGCCGCGCGTCTCAAGACGTCGATGGTGTCCGCTCCGGGTCTGCCATTGCCGACGTTGCCCATTCCGGTGCGGCGTGAGGATCTTCTGCGCCAATCAAACTCGCCGATGGCGAACCTCGGCGACGAGCGCAACGACGAGAACCTCATCGTTAGCCAACTGCATCTCGCATTCGTCCTCTTCCACAACGAGATCGTCGACAAATTGAAGGTCGAGCAGCCCGCGCTCAGTCCGCGCCAAACCTTCGACGAGGCCGCTCGGCTGGTGCGGCTCCATTATCAATGGTTGGTCGTCAACGACTTCCTGACCCGGATCTGCGGAGCCGAGACGGTAGCGGACGTTCTCGCTGACAGGGCCGCATCCTACACCTCGCGGCGCGCAGCGATCGGCGGGGGGCTGGCGTTCGTACCGTTGGAGTTCACGGTTGCGGCGTATCGGTTCGGCCACAGCATGATCCGCGCCTCCTACGACTGGAATTCCAACTTCAACATCGCCAAGGGCAATGCGGGGTTCGACGAGTTTTTCCGCTTCACAGGAGGCGGCGGTATGGTCGGTCTGCCGACGTTGCCGCAGAACTGGATCGCGGATTGGTCGCAGATGGCTGAGGCGGCGACCGCCAAGCCCGGTGGTTTCGCACGGCCGATCGATATCTTTCTGGCGCCCCCCCTGCTCAGCATGCGCAATGAGATTGGCCCGCTGATGAAGCATCTGGCGCGGCGCAACCTCAGGCGCGGCTATCTGCTTTCGCTGCCTCATGGCCAGGCCGTCGCGGCGGCACTTGGATTGCCTGAACTGACGCCGGGTGAGGTGGAGGCTGGCTTGACCGAGAGTACGCTGACCGTCTTCCGCAACGCTGGCTTCTCATCGAAGACGCCGCTCTGGTTCTACATCCTGCAGGAAGCCAAACAGAAGGCTCAGGGGGAACGCCTCGGGCCGCTCGGTGCGCGCCTCGTCGCCGAGACGATCATCGGCCTGATGGTCGTCGATCCTAAAAGCTTTCTGAATGTCGCGGGCGGATGGACACCGGCCGCGGGGCGCAAACTGGCGAATGGGCAAGAGATCAGGACGCTTGCCGACATGTTGCGGTTTGCCCGCCTGCTGAAACTTTGAAAACGACCGGGCGCCATACGACGCGACCTGTCGTGACGGCGCCGACTGCTGCCACTCTGCGGGCGGACGGACGAGCCTGGTCACTGCCGATGCGCGGGTCAGTGGGTTCCCGCTGCATGCCAGCACCGGCGGCCCGCCAAGCTTGAGCGCCTGTGCCGCTACGTGAGCCGTCCGCCGGTGGCCACCGAGCGCAGGCGGTCACGTCATCCGGCCATGCCCGCTGTCAACGCAAGAGCCCCTGCCGCGACTGCGACACGCACCATGTGATCGAGCCGCTGGGTTTCATGGGGCGGTCGGCGGCGTTGGTACCGCCGCTCGCCCCAGTTCCCAAGCCTCTAGCGGCCTTGCTGACGGCGTTTGATATTCCTATTCTCTGCTTGCGCGGCCGCTTGTTGCCCGACAGACTGCCCGGCAAAGAGCGGCTTTGAAGGCGCATCTTTGACTTTTCTCAGCGCGATAACCTTGAAGGGGGGGGAGAGGATGAGGAACTGGCTATTGATGCTGGTGGCGCTATCGCTGCCGGCTCAGGCATCGGCAGGGAAGCCCATGTTGATCTGGTCGCACGATGCGGAGGCCTGCGGCAGTTTCCCCTATCGGGCTGCTTACACGCTCGAGGCCGTTATGGGCGCTGATTCTCGCCAGCGGCGTGCCGCAGTGACGGCCGATGCAAAAGCGGCTGGCGTCGGCCATGTCTGGATCGACGATGTCCCCATGAATAGCTGTGTCGCTGTCGGCTACATGGACCGGCGGCTGGGTTCATGCGCTTTCCGCACTTACACCTGGGAGATAGGGGCTGACGAAACCACCGTGGTCGCCAAGATCGAACGCAAGATCAGAGCGACGTCGGGGGTCGCGGGATCTGGGCTTGCGGAGGTGCGGTGTGGTGGCGTGCTGATGCCGCCCAAGAGCCGCGATGCGTCGTTTGGTGTGAGGGGCTAGGACGTCGGCCTGGGTCTGTCGAGGGCCGACATAGCAAAGCGCGGGACGTGTCTGCTGCAACGTCGCCGACGCTTTTGGAGATCACGCTGATCAGCAGCCCCGTTATCCACGAACAAGGACGATCCATGACGATCTCTCCAAGCCGAAGCCTGTTGCGTCCAGCATTCATTTCTCTCTTTGTGGCGCTGGCGCCATGTTCCGTCGCCATCGCAAGTCCGCCCGATCCCGTGGAGGCGTATCAGCCGGAAACGTCGATCCGGATCGAAGGCGCCACGCCGTGGGGCGCGGCGTTGGTCTCCGGGGGGCGCGAGTTGCTCGTCGCCGAGCCAAAGGCGGGGCAGACGAGTTTCAGCATCCGCGACGCGGTGACGGGCAAGGAACTCCGGCGGCTGAATGCACGCTGGGCCGGCTGGTACCCGATCTGGAACATCTCCGGGGACAGATCCCGTCTTGTCCTCGGCACCATCGAAGACGGCCAGCGCTATATCGTGGTCGTCGACGTCGCCACCGACCAGGAAGTGCGGCGGTTTCCGGTTCCCGAGAACAGGGGGATTGGGGGCGTCGCCTTGTCGAAGGATGGGCGTCGCGTTGCGGCCATCGGCGAGAACTTTCTGGTCCGAGTGCACGTTTGGGACGTCGAGAGCGGGAATGTCTTGCAGGAGATCAAGGTCGCCGCCGCGAGCGCCGTTGCGCTCAGCCCCGACGGGACGCAGGTTCTCAACACGGTCTCCCTGATGACGGGGCTGTTTGGGGGCGGCGTCGACGCGATCGCCGAGGTGTGGGACGTGGCCAGCGGCCGCCGCATTTCCGAGGTCAAGGTGAAGGATGCCGGTTTCAACGCGGGCATCTTCAGCCCGGACGGCACACAGTTCCTCACCGCGAATCGCGGCGGCCCGGACTCGTCCGGTCGGCCGGCGTCGACGGCCACGCTATGGGACGTGACGACCGGGCGGCAGGTCAGGGCCATCGGTCCGGGAGAAGGTGCGGCCACAAGCGTGTCCTTCAGCGCCGACGGCGCGCGGATCGCGACGACCTCCGTGGATGGACGCGTCCGCATATGGGATGCCGGCAGCGGACGTCTGATCGGCGCGCTTCCGGCGCAGGGCGCGGCAGCAGGGGCGATCCGGCTGGAAGTGGCGCCTGGCCACTTCATTGAATTTCCCGAGTCGACCACGTCCCGAGTCGCAGCCGTGTTCGCTGCGGAGGGAACGTCTCTGGTTACGGCTGTCCTCGATGGCAGCGTGAAGGTCTGGGTCGATGCCGCGGAGAGGCAGGCAAGCGATCAGGCGGCGTTGAGTGCGAACCTTGCGGCGGCCCAGCGCGGCGATGTCGAAGCGATGCACAGCTTGGCCTTCGCCTACCGCGAGGGCCGGGGGACGGCGCGCAACGACACCCTGGCAACGCAGTGGCTCACCAAAGCTGCGGACGGTGGCCATGGATTGGCCAATCTCGAATTGGCGTCTGCAATGCTGTCGGGCGACGGCGGCCGGCAGGACTGCGCGGCCGGTGGCGAACGTCTTCGTAAAGCGGTGGCCTCGGGTTCGACGGAAGCCGCGGCGCGGCTTGATGCCGTGCTGTCGCCCCTGGGCGGCCGCGGCGGCGCGGCGGCGCTCACGCCCCAGATCCAGGCGGACCTGCTGGAGGCGCAGATCATCGAAGTGCTGACCCGGCAGGACTATCCGGCCTTCCTCGCGAACCTGTGCGCCTTGGAGGTCTTGGGCCACGCGGATCGACTGCCGGTCGAGGCGAGGCGCGAGTTGATCTACCATCGCGCTGCGGGTCTTCGCGCAGCGGGCAAGCCGCGCGCCGCGTTGGCGGCATTGAACCAGTACCTCAACGAGGCCGGGAGCACGGGCGCCAGCTACACGCAGGCGATCCAGATGCTGCGGCCGCTGCAGCAGGAGGCGAAGTGATGAACGTGTTCGACGTGCTGCAGCGCCGGTGCTTGGCCATGGACGGTCGTCCCGACGGCGCGGGGTTCGACAGGCATCGACGGTCCATGGATAAGCCGGGCGTCTCGTCGCGCCTCGCCCTGTTGCTCCTTGTCGCCACCGGCGTGTCGACGGAAGCGATGGGGCGCTCGGAGCCGTCTCGCGAGCCACCCGAGACCCGCACCTTCGATCTCGCGGATCACAGCGCGGGGCAGATCTCGCAACCCGTGCCGATGCAGGGGCTGTGGGTCCGCGTCGAGATCCGCGAGGTGGGCATGGACATCGCGGGGCGCGGTCGCTCGAAGATCTGTGGGGTCTTCGAGAATCACACGGTTTTGGAGTGGCGTGGCGGATACCGCGTCACGGACGGGGGTGACACCACCGCGCATGCATCGATGCGGGTACCCGCCGAGGGCGTTGTAGCCCACTGCGAAACCCTCAATCCGCAGTTGCGATACACCGTGGTCGTTCGTCGCGACGGGAGTTCAACGGGATCGGCCGGGCCGGATGCGTCGCCACGTCCGTCGCGGTTGGCGGGATTCCTTGCGTCCGGTGGCTCGACAACGCCTGCTCCGAGCGAGGCAGCCCGTCCTGCGTCGGCCGGTGAAGCCCCCGAAAGCCCGCCGGCGGGCGCATCGAATTCGCGCCTTGCCGGGTTCCTCCAGGAGGCTCCGAGGCCGCAGGGCCAGGACCGGCATGTGCCCTCGGGCGGTTTCTCCACGCTCGTGGATGGGCAACTGCAGAGGGCCCAGGCGAGTTACCAGGAAGAGCAGCGCATCCTTCGGGAACGCGAAGAAGCGCGGCGTCGGGCCGAGGCGGCACGCCTTGCGCGGGAGGAGGCCGCGCGGCGCGCGGAGCAGGAACGCATCGCGCAGCTGGAGCGGCAAAGGGCCGAGCAGCAGGAAAGCCAAAGCAGCGGATTCTTCGGCGCGGTGCTTGGCATCGTCGCCGGCGCGGCGATCGGCGTGGAGATGGGCCTTGATGCCAACCAGGCGCTCGAAATGGCCAGCACCTTCGGCGACATCGGCAAGGCGGTGGAAACCGGCGATGCCTCCGATGCCATGGCGGCCCAAGCCTCGGTCGACAGCTTCGGGGCACGGCTCGATGCCGCTTCTCCGTCGGCGGGCTATGGCGCGGGATCCGGAGGCACGGGTGCTGTCGGGCAGAATGGCGGGGTCGCGGGCAGCGACGGGCCGGTCCAGAGGTACAGCCACACCTTCAGTTGCGGCCCCGGCGAGCAGAAAACCATCGAAATTCCTTACACCGATGCCAGGCAACTCGAGATCCGCAAGCGGATGGCCGAAGCAGGCGCGTGTAACGACATGGACGCTTTCAATTCGATGCAAAACCAGTGCATCGCCGAAACCGGCAAGCAGGCTTGCTGACAAGGTCGACGTGTCAGCGGCCCCAGCGATAGGCTCGGAGTCGCACCGAGTGACGCCAGACGTTCGTCTGTTCGAGAGCGTGACCAACGTCGGCGACGAGCCACGGGTGATGCAGGCGGTCGCACTGCTTGAGGAATAGCCCGGTATCGGTCGGCCGGGCAGGGTGCCCGGCACGCGCGAGCTGCTCGAGCGCGCGGCGGAGGTCTCCACCCTGGCTTAAGGTCGCTTCTTCGGCGACGCCTCGGCGATGAGTCCATCCCAGTCATCGGGTGGGTGACCGCTCTCCAGCATCCGCCGGAAGATGCGGTAAGCATCATCCGCCTTCGGCAGGGCCAACGGGCACCCGGCCGCGCTCAACTTCGGCGACCTGTTCGGCTACGCGCTCGCCAAGGTGCGCGGGCTGCCGCTGCTCTTCAAGGGCGCGCACTTCGCGGAGACGGACATCGCGAGGGCGGTGGGTGACCCCTGACGACGGACGGGGACGAGACGGGGACGAGACGGGGCAACACGCATGATCAAGCGGCGCTCGACAAGCCAATAGCACCCTAGGCGCAGCGCGATGGCCAGGCCGGCGGCGGCGGCGGCGCGCTGTGTAGGCCGGCGGCGGCGGCGCGCTGTGAACGCGTTAGTACTTCGTCAGTACCTGGTTCATACGGCCGGACAGGGACGAGACAAGGGGCTCGCATGCGGGTCCGCCCGTCGGCGAGCGCGCATATCTGCACGAACGCGACGGATTGACCGATACCCGCACCGGTCCGGGCGCAGGCGAAGGCGAGGGGCGGGTAGGGAAGGGCGCTCAGGTCGCTTCGGCGAGCAGGCTCTCGTAGGGGATCTTCAGCCCTTCATGCAGCCGCTTGATCATCCGCAGGCTCAAGGGCCGCTTGCGGTTCAGCACCTCTGATACGCGACCGCTCGGGCCGATGAAGGCCTCGAGGTCGCGCGGCGTCAGCCCTTCCTGTTCCATCCGGAACTTGATCGCCTCGACCGGATCGGCTGGGCCGAAGTCGTAGTGCTTGTTCTCGTACGCCTCGACGAGCGTCACCAACACATCACGCTCGTCCGCCTGGGGCGTCCCGTCCTTGGCCTGGAAGATCCTCTCCAGTCGGCGGAACACCCGCTTCAGGTCCTCGTCGTCACGGATGGGCTTGATGGTCATCAGAGGGTCTCCACATCGATCTGGTCGTATTCCGCGTGCGTCCCGACGAACTTCACCCACACGATCTGCGCCTGGTACTGGACCTCGACCACCAACCGGTACTTGTTGCCGCCGACGTTGAACACCACGCGGTTCCTGCCGCAGATGCTTGCGCCGGCGTACTGGTCCTTGATGTCCTGCGGGCGCCGCCACGCCGCCTTGCGGGCTTCTTCGTACCAGCTGTGCAATGGTCCCCGCGAGTCGGAGCGGCCAGCACGTTCCCAGAACCTCTTCAGCGTGCTCTTGGCGATGACCCGCACGGTGGCAGTGTCTCCCATTTTGGGAGAAGTGACAAGTTTCCGCGATCCGCGGGACTCCACCGCTCCGACGAACGGGCATGACAACGCGGTTGCCGAGGCGGGTCAACGCCGGGAAGCCATTTCTGCATGAACGCGAAGCGAAAAGGATCCGGCCGAAGCTCTCCGACCCCAAAAGACTGCTGTCGATCCGCGTCGCCACGAGCGTCATCGCCGCATGGAAGGCGAAGGCGAGGGGCGGGTAGGGGGTATGCCGCGTTCGCCAACTGATTCCAGTAGTCCAACCGAGTTGTGTAATCTCGCCGGATGAGGAGAGAGAGATGATCGGAATGGAGATCTTGAAGCCGGTCGCGGTGCTCGCCGCGTGGACCATGGTCATGTGGCTGTGGATGTACTTCACCCGTGTCCCGGCGATGAAGAAAGCTAGGATCGACATCGGCAAGCTGACCGGCGGCACCGGCCGGGCGCTCGACGACCTGCTGCCCGGCAAGGTCCAGTGGATCGCGCAC
>CANHFH010000043.1 GCA_947459825.1 Pseudomonadota bacterium
AGCGTGCGGCACAGATAGGGGAACGGCGCGGCGATGACGATCTCGCCCTTCTCGCCGATGTCGGCGGGACGCGCGGTCACCGCGCCCGAGGCGTCGGGCTCGCTGTCCGGCAACCAGACATCGCCCGCGATCCAGGGCAGCGGATAGGTGTGCGCATCGGCGCGCAACGGGAAATCGCCGTTGCCGAAGAGATGCGTCCAGGCGATGCCGCCGTGCTCGGTGGCCCAGTACGAGTTGATGTACCAGGGCGTGACGAGGTCCATGCCGAACTGCTGCACGGCCGGGGATGTCGGTTCGGCGCAGAAGGTCGCGACGCGCAGCGAACCGCGCGAGTAGGCGCGGACATCGGCCTCGTTCTGCGGATCGGTCATCACCGTCTTGAGGAAGGTGACGCCCGCCTTGAAGATGTTGACCTTGTAGCGCTCGATGATGCTCGCGAAGCGGCCCGCGCTCGGGAACACCGGCGCGCCTTCGGCGATGATGGTGGTGACGCGCGTCGTGAGCGCGCCGCAGATCATGTACGACTGGCCGGTGATCCAGCCCGGATCGGCGACCACATACATCACATCGCCCGGCCGCGCATCGAAGGCGACGCGCATGGTGTGCGCGACGCCGCTCACATAGCCGCCGTGCACATGCACCACGCCCTTCGGCTTGCCGGTCGACCCGGAGGTGTAGATGAAGAACATCGGGAACTCGGCATCGAGCGGCTCGGGCGCCGACGACGCCCAGATCGCGGCGACGAACTCGGCGTCGGGCAGCGCGAGCAGCGCCTGCTCGGAATCCACCTTGAAGCCCGCGGCGCGCGCCGCGGCCAGCATCTCGTCCATGGCCGCGCCGGTGAGCTCGTGCGCCCATCGGTCCCGCTCCGGGCGCCACAGCAGATCGGCCTGCGCGGCGTGGCGCACGACGATGACGGTGTCGACGCGCGACGGGGTGGCCACCAGCGCCGAGGCGATGGCGGTGCGGATGCGGCTCGCCTCGGCCGAGCCGATGCCCGATTGCGCCTCGAGCGCGCGGCCGACGCCGCGCATCACATCCGAGCGTTCGAGCGTGATCTCGGCGGCGGTCGCGGCGCGCGCGCCGGCGAGGATCGCCTCGCTCTGCGCGGGCGCGAGACCGAGCGTGCGCAGCGCGCCCGCCACGGCTTCGACGGCGACCTCGGCGGCGACATAGCCGTCGAGCGCGGGATCGGTGTAGGCCTCCTTGAAGGCGACGATCTGCGCGTTGCGGTAGCCGCCGTCGGCGGTGATGACCACGCGTGCACCGGCGTTGTGGATGCGGTCGGAGAGCGTCTTGTCGCTGAAGCCACCGAACACCGGCGTGTACACGATGCCCGAGCGCTTGCAGGCCTCGGTCCAGTACAGCTGCTCGGCGATGTTGGGCATGTTGATGGCGATGCGATCGCCGGCCTTGAGGCCGAGCCGACGCAGCGCGACCGCGCAGCGCGCCGCCTCGAGCAGCAGCTGCCTGCGCGACACGCCGTAGGAGACCACCGGACCGCCGCGGCCGCCGTCGAGCGACTGGTCCCAACGGTCGCCCTCGAAGAAGAACGCGGGCTCGGCGCCGTGCCCGGCGAGCACATGCCGATCCAATTCATTGAAGCAGGCGTTGGTCAGCGCACCGTCGAACCAGCGGTAGAACGGGGCTTCGCTGTCGTCGAAGGCGCGGCGCCAGGGGGCGTAGTCGGCGGCGAGCGCCGGCGACACCGCGGCACCGGTGCGCGCGTCGTAGCCGCGCCATCCGCCCGCAGCCGCATCGAAGCTCAGCCAGGCGCCGTGCGCACCGACGGAGGGCTCGAACCAGTGGATCTCGCGGCGGGCGATGTCGGCGTGGTAGGCGCCCGGGTCGCGGGTGCAGGCCTCACGGGCCTGTTGCCACGCCGCGCGGGTGGTGAGGGCGTTGACGACGGCCGACGGGGGGGCGACAGCCGCCGACGCCGGAACCTGTTCCTTGGCTCCGCTCGAACTCGACATCTGAACTCTCCGCCCCCGAGGTCATACTACACTGGAGACATGTGAAATGCCCCGTGTGAAAATTCACCGGGCAACATGGTTGTCGAGGGACAGCGAGCCTAGGGGCAGCGATGATCATCGAGCGCATCTGGCCGGACAACGCCTGGCGGAACTACCACTACCTCATCGCCTGCGGCGAGACGGGTCAAGCGATGGCCGTCGACCCGCTCGACTGGCGCGCGGTGCACGAGGCCGCGCAGCGTCGCGGCTGGACCATCACCCACATCCTCAACACCCACGAGCACGGCGATCACATCGGCGGCAACGATGGTCTACGCGCCGCGACCGGGGCGGAGGTGCTGGCGCACGCCGGCGCCGCCCCCAAGCTGAGCGCCCTGGACCGGGCCGTGGGCGAAGGAGACATCATCCGCATCGGGCGCAGCGTGGAGCTCGAGTGTCTCGACACGCCGGGGCACACGCGCGCGCATGTCTGCCTGCTCGCGCACGGCGACCGCCCGGCGCTGATCAGCGGCGACACGCTCTTCAACGCCGGCGCCGGCAACTGCCACAACGGCGGCGACCCGGACCTGCTCTACGAGACCTTCGAGAAGCGGTTCGCGCGGCTGCCCGACGCGGTGGCGGTGCATCCGGGGCATGATTACCTGGCGCGCAACCTCGCTTTCACGCTGGAGGTCGAGCCGGACAACGCGGCCGCGGCGGCGCTGCTCGCGCAGCTGACGGGCGACGGCGCCGCGGCGCCCGTCACCACGCTCGGCGAGGAGCGGCGCATCAACGCGTTCTTCCGGCTGCAACGGCCGACGATCGTCGACCGCCTGCGGCAAAGATTTCCGGAGCTGCCGGCCGCGCCGACGCCGCGGCAGGTGTTCCTCAAGCTGCGCGAACTGCGCAACGCATGGTAGGCGCTGCGGCGCTGCGGAGGCTCGGGGTTGGCCTCCGGCACCGACGCGGTGTACCCTCTTCGCCGGACTTGATCCCGAGGACAGGTACCCGATGAAGACCCTCCCGCAGTTCGCCGCGGCCAAGCGCCGTGGCGAGAAGATCGCCGTCGTCACCTGCTACGACGCCCCCACCGCCCGCCTCGTCGCCGGCTCCCAGATCGACGCCGTGCTGGTCGGCGACTCGGTCGCCATGGCCGTGCACGGCCACCGCGATACGGTCGCCGCCGATGTCGCGATGATGGCGCTGCACACCGCCGCGGTCCGTCGCGGCCTCGGCCCGGACGGCTTCGTGGTCGCCGACCTGCCGTTCCTGTCCCACCGCCGCGGCCGCAGCGCGCTGATGCGCGCCGTCGAGCGGCTGATGCGCGCCGGCGCCAACGCCGTGAAGCTCGAGGGCGTGGACGGGTCGGAGGCGGACATCCGTCACATCGTCGAGAGCGGCGTGCCGGTGATGGGCCACATCGGTCTGACGCCGCAGCATGTGCATGCGCTCGGCGGCTTCAACTACCAGGGCAAGGATCCGGAGGCCGCCGCGACGCTGCACGAGCAGGCGCAGCGGCTGCAGGACTGCGGGGTCTTCTCGCTCGTCATCGAATGCGTGCCGCGGGCGGTCGCCGCCGGCATCACCCGTTCGCTCGCGGTGCCGACCATCGGCATCGGCGCCGGCCCCGACTGCGACGGCCAGGTGCTGGTGATCACCGACCTGCTCGGTCTCGACCCCGGCTTCAAGCCGCGCTTCGTGCGCCGCTATCTCGACGGCGCGCAGCAGGTCGGCGCCGCGCTCGACGCCTACGCGCGCGAGGTGAAGAGCGGCCGCTTCCCCGGGCCCGACGAGACCTTCGGCGATGCGGCGGCGGCGCCGTCCCAGCCACCCGCGGAGCGCGCCCGCGCGGCCGGCCGGTGATCGTCGCGCAGGGCATCGATGCCTGGCTGACCACCAAACGCGGCCTCGCAGGCCGCTCGCTCGGCTTCGTGCCGACCATGGGCAACCTGCACGCCGGGCACGCCGCGCTGCTCGCGCGCGCGCGGCAGGAGTGCGACACGGTGCTGCTGTCGGTCTTCGTGAACCCCACGCAGTTCGACGATCCGGACGACCTCGCACGCTATCCGCGCACGCTCGAGCCGGACCTCGCGCTCGCGCGATCGGCCGGCGTCGACCATGTGCTGCTGCCGACGGCGGCCGAGCTCTACCCCGACGGCTACACCTACAAGGTGCAGGAGAGCGCCGTGTCGACCGTGCTCTGCGGCGCGTCGCGACCCGGGCATTTCGACGGCGTGCTGTCGGTGGTGATGAAGCTGCTGCAGATCGCGCAGCTCGGCGGCGACCCGGCCGCGCAACGGCTCTACATGGGCGAGAAGGACTGGCAACAGCTCACGCTGGTCCGCGGCATGGTGGACGCGTTCTTCCTGCCCTGGACGGTGGTCGGCTGCCCGACGGTACGCGAAGCGGACGGTCTCGCCATGAGTTCGCGCAACTCGCGCCTCACGGCCGAGCGACGGGCGCTCGCACCGCTGCTCGCGAAGACCCTGCGCGAAGCGCCGGACGCGGACGCCGCGCGCGCCGCGCTCGAGACCGCCGGCTTCCGCGTCGACTATCTGGAGGACCGCGTGCTCGGCGCCGCTCCGCCGGGCGCGATGCGGCGTTTCGCCGCGGCTTTCCTCGATGAAGTGAGGCTGATCGACAATGTCGCCCTCGGCTGACCGTCCGTTGCGCGTGCTGCTGCTGATGAGCGGCTCGATCGCCGCCTTCAAGGTGGTGCAGCTCGTCTCGCGCCTGGTGCAGGCGCCGGTGGGCGCCGAGGTCGAGGTCGTGATGACCCCGGCGGCGCGCGGGTTCATCGGCGAAGCGAGCCTCGAGGGCCTCACCGGTCGTCGCGTACGCTCGGAGACCTTCGCCGCCGGCGACCACATGGAGCACATCCGGCTCGTGCGCTGGGCGGATGTGGTGCTCGCGGCACCCTGCACCGCCAACACCCTCAACAAATTGGCGTCCGGCATCGGCGACGACCTCGTCGGCACGCTGTTCCTCGCCCACGACTTCACCAAGCCCTGGCTCATCGCGCCGGCGATGAACACCCGCATGTACGAGCATCCGACGACCCGCGCCTCGCTCGAGCGGCTGCGCGGCATGGGCTGCACCATCGTCGAGCCCGGCAGCGGTGCCTTGGCCTGCGGCGAGGTCGGGGCCGGCCGGCTCGCCGAACCGGAGGCTTTGCTGGCCGCCGTGCTGCAAGCGGCGCAGCGGCAGCCCGGCGCGGCGGGACCGCCGTCCACATCGTCGCGCTCGTCGGCAGGCACGGCCGTACCGCTCAAGATATTGGTCACCGCGGGCGGCACGCGCATGCCGCTCGACGCCGTGCGGTCCATCGTCAACAGCTCGACGGGCCGCACCGGTGCGGACCTCGCCGCCGACCTCGCCGCGCTCGGGCATGCGGTGACGCTGCTGACAGCCGTGGACGCGCCGCATGCGGAGGACATCGAGCGCCTCGAGCGCTACGACGACTTCGATTCGTTCGAGCGCAGCCTGCGCGACCTGCTCGCCGGGGAGACCTACGACCTGCTGGTGCAGGCCGCGGCGGTCAGCGACTGGCGCCCGATGCTGTCGCCGGACGGCGGCGCGCTGAGCGGCAAGCTCGATGCGGAGGGCGATACGCTCACGCTGCGTTTCGCGCGCACGCCGAAGCTCATCGCATCGGCGCGCGCATGGTCGCGCAACCCGGCGCTGCGCATCGTCGCCTTCAAGCTGACCGCGGGCGCCGACGACGCCGAGCGCCGCCGCAAGGTCGCGCAGGTGCTGGCGAACGACGGCGTCGCGGCCGTCGTCGCCAACGACCTGCAGACATGGCCGCGCTGGGAGTTCTGGACCGACGCGGAGCGCCCCCCGGAGATCTTCGACGGACGCGAGGGCATCGGCGGGCGCCTCGCCGCGTTCGTGGCCTCACTGCCCACCCCGGAGACACGCGGATGATCCTGTGCATCGATGTCGGCAACACCACCTTGCACGCGGGCCTCTACGGCGAAGCGACCAACGACGCGCCCTTGCTGCTGCAGTTCCGCAAGACCTCGGACTCGCGCGCATCGAGCGACGAGATCGGCGTGTTCCTGCGCGCCGCGATGCGCGAGAACGGCATCGACCCCGTCGCGATCTCCCTCATCGGCATCGCGTCGGTGGTGCCCGATGCATTGCATTCCCTGCGCGGCGCCTGCCAGAAGTACTTCGGCAAGGAACCGTTCGTGCTCCAGGCGGGTGCGCGCACCGGGCTGCGGGTGCGCTACCGGAACCCCTTGGAGGTCGGCGCGGACCGCATCGCCAACGCCGTGGCCGCGACGCGGCTGTTCCCCGGCCGTGACCTGCTGATCGCCGACTTCGGCACCGCCACCACCTTCTGCGCGGTGACGGCGGACGCCGATTATCTCGGCGGCGTGATCGTCGCCGGGCTGCGGATCTCGCTCGAAGCGCTGGAGACGCGCACCGCGAAACTGCCCGCCGTCGAGATCCTGCCGATGCACGGTCGGCCCTGTCTCGGCCGCTCCACCGTCGAGAGCATGCAGAGCGGCGCGTACTACGGTCAGTTGGGCACGGTGCGCGAGATCCTGCAGCGTCTCACCGCCGAGAACTTCGGCGCGTCGGAGAGACCCCCGCTCTGCATCGGCACCGGCGGTTTCGCCGCGATGTTCGAGCGGGAGGATGTCTTCGACCGCATCATCCCTGATCTGGTGCTGCGAGGCGTGCTGCTCGCGACGGCCCTCAACGCCCCGACAGCAGCGTCTTGAGGCCGGCCTGCAGCAGGTCGCCCGCGTCCTGACCACCGCCCTGCGGCAGCGCGCCGTCCGGCGTCATCTTGTCGACGAGGCCCGGCAGCACCTGCGAGAGCAGGCCGCTGGCCGCGCCGCTGTCGATGCCGAGCTGGCTGGCGATCCGGCCGATGGAGTCCGAGCCGAGCGCCTGCGTGAGCGCATCGGCCGACACCGGCATGTTGGCGCCCTTGCCGACCCAGGACTGCGCCACATCGGCGAGGCCGCCCTTCTCGAGCGCACCGACGAGGCCGGCGATCCCGCCCTGCTGCTGAAGCAGCGAACCGACCATGCCCATCAGCGCATCGGGCGAGCCCGCACCGCCGCCTTGACCTTGGCCCAGCGCGCCGATGGCGCCCTTCAGAAGATCGTCCAGCATGCTCATCGTCGAACCTCCGTGGAAAGGACGGCAAGGATACCGGAACCGTGGCGGATTCAGCGCTGCACGAGGTCGATGCGCAGCCCGGCGGGCGAAGTGAGCGTCGCCATGCGCGTCGTGCCGAACACGGTGTCGACGACGCCGTGGTCCACGGGCGGCGCACGCATCGTCGCGCCAGCGGCCGCGGTCGTGTCGGTCGCGAGCGCTGCGGCACGGGCGAGCACCGCACCGACATCCGGCACGAAGAACGTCACCGACAGCAGCCCGCGCGCCGGCGGCCGCGCGCGCGGATAGAGATCGGCGCTCTTCGCGCCCTCGTATTGCACGATCTCGAGCCGACCGTAGTCGTAGCCCGCATCGCCGAAGATGCGGATATCGAGCCCGGCGCCGGCCGGCAAGCCGATGGTGCGCTCGACCTCGGGTCCCGCGAAGCGGTGATAGGAGGTCTCGTCGAGGCCCAACACGCGCTCGAAGAACGCTTTCTCGCGGCGGTTGTCGGGCGATATCGCGACGATCTGCGGCGCGACGCCGTAGCCCTCGGGGCTCACCGGCTCGGGCTTGCCCTGCTGCTCGAGGAACACGAGGTTCACGCCGTCGGGCCCCGGCAGGTGCACTTCATGCACCACGACGCCATCGGTCTCGAAGCGGCCGATCCCGGAGCGGAAGCGGTAGCCAGCGGCCTCGAGCTCCGCATGGCGCGCGGGCAGGTCGCGCACCGCGATGTCGACGCTCTTCGGCACGAGGTCGGTCGCGGCCGCGCCCTCGCGCACCGCCGGCCCCGGTACACGGAACCGCACCAGGTGGATACCGCCCTGCGCCATGCCGGGCGTCAGCAACAGCGCCTGGTCGACGATCTCGCGCGCGTCCACACCCCACACGGCGGCGAGCCCGGGGTCGCTGCCTTCGCGCCGCACCGCGACGCGCATGCCGAAGCGGCCCGACCAGAGCGCGAGCGCCTGGTCCATGTCGGCGACACTGATGACGGCGTAGGCGTAGGCCTTGGGGTTGGGGGCGGTGGACGGCACGGGCGAGGACTCCTGGGTGGCGCGCGGCCCGCCGCCCGCGCAACCGACCAGACCGAGTCCGGTCACGAGGCAGGACAGCCAAAGGCGGCGCGGGGTGCGCGCGGTGCGCATAGGCAGGGGCATCGGGCCAGTATAATCTCGCGCAGATGGACGACTTCTACCGCCGCGGGTTCATGGTGCTGGCCGTCGCCGTGCTCGGCTACGCGCTGTGGCAGGTGCTGACGCCGTTCTGGGGCGCGCTCGCCTGGTCGATCTGCCTCGCGGTGCTGCTTGCGCCGCTGCAGGACGCGTTGACGCGCCGCTTCGGGGACCGTCCCGGGGCGGCGGCGGGCCTGCTCACCGCGCTGACGCCGTTCGTGGTGTTCGTGCCCATCGCGCTGCTCGGCATGGCCTTCGTCGATCAGGGCCGTGCGCTGCTTTATGAGCTGCAGCGCAGCCCCTGGCGCATCGACGCCGGCACGCTCGGCCGCATCGAGGAGTATCCGGTGATCGGGCCGCTGCTGCAGCGCGCCGTCGCGCTGCTCGACCTCGACGGCGCGCAGGTGTCGGACTGGCTGCTCGGGCTCGGGCAGAGCCTGCTGCGCATCGCCGCGGACTTCGGCAGCAGCCTCGTGATCAACGTGCTCAGCACCACGGTCGCGTTCCTGATGATGCTGTTCCTGCTGTTCTTCATGCTGCGCGACGGCCGCGCCATGCTGCGGCGCGCAGCGCATCTCGTGCCGCTCGATGCGCAGCACCGCGAGCGGCTCACCGACCTGATGGCCAACACCACCCGCGCCGTGGTCTACGGCTCCGGTCTCACGGCGCTCATCCAGGGCGCGCTCACCGCCATCGGCTTCGCGGTCACAGGTCTGCCTTCGCCCATCGTGTTCGGCGTGCTGGCGGCGCTCTTCTCGCTCCTGCCGGCGGGCGGCACGGCCTTCGTGTGGATACCGGCCGTGCTCGCGCTCGCCGGCATGGGGCGCAACGGCGCCGCGCTCTTCATGCTGGCCTGGGGCGCGCTCATCTCGGTGTCCGACAACTTCCTGCGGCCGCTGCTGGTCTCGAAGCAGGCGCATGTCTCGGCGCTCGCGGTGTTCGTCGGCGTGGTCGGCGGCGCGGCGGCCTTCGGCGGCGTCGGGCTGATCGTCGGACCCGTGCTGCTGACGCTGGTCTCGGCGCTGCTGAAGTTCGTCGAGGAGATGCGTCTCGGTCGCGTCGACTAGGTCGCGTAGAATGCGCGGGTGGACATCTCACCCATCCTCAACCCCCTGAACGACGCCCAACGCGAGGCCGTGACCGCGCCCGTCGGCCCCGTGATGGTGCTCGCCGGCGCAGGCAGCGGCAAGACGCGCGTGCTGGTGCACCGCATCGCCTGGCTCGTCCAGGCCGAGGGCGCCTCGCCGCACGGCATCCTCGCCGTCACCTTCACCAACAAGGCCGCGGGCGAGATGCGCGGCCGCATCGAATCGCTGCTCGGCATGCCGGGCGCGGCGCTCTGGATCGGCACCTTCCACGGCATCGCCCACCGTCTGCTGCGCCTGCACTGGCGCGAGGCGGGTCTGCCGCAGGGGTTCCAGATCCTCGACTCGGACGACCAGCTGCGGCTCATCAAAAAATTGGTGAAGGCGCAGCAGCTCGACGAGACGCGCTGGGTGCCGCGCGAGATCCAGTGGTTCATCAACCAGCAGAAGGACGAGGGCCTGCGGCCGAAGGCGCTCAAGGACGGCAACGACCCGACGCGACGCCAGCTCATCAAGCTCTACCAGGACTACGAAGAGGCCTGCCGCGTGGCGGGCGTGGTGGACTTCGCCGAGCTGCTGCTGCGCGCCTTCGAGCTGTGGCGCGACCAGCCCGAGCTGCTCGCGCACTACCGCCGCCGCTTCCAGCATGTGCTGGTGGACGAGTTCCAGGACACCAACTCCGTGCAGTACGCCTGGACGAAGCTGCTCGTCGGACCCGAAGGCGCGCCGTTCGCGGTCGGCGACGACGACCAGTCCATCTACCGCTGGCGCGGTGCGCGGGTCGAGAACCTGCGCACCTTCAGCAAGGACTTCCCGCACGCCAAGCTGGTGCGCCTCGAGCAGAACTACCGCTCGACCGGCAACATCCTGCAGGCCGCCAACGCCCTGATCTCCAACAACTCGGGGCGCCTCGGCAAGAACCTATGGACGTCCGGCGGGACGGGCGAGCCGATCCGCCTCTACGCCGCGTTCAACGAGCGCGACGAGGCCGAGTTCGTGCTGCACCGCATCCAGGAGTGGGTGTCGCAGGGCGGCGCGCGCAGCGAGGTCGCCGTGCTCTACCGCTCGAACGCGCAGTCGCGCGCCTTCGAAGAGGCGTTCATGTCGGCGCGCATGCCGTACAAGGTGTACGGCGGCCTGCGCTTCTTCGAGCGCGCCGAGGTCAAGGACGCGCTCGCCTATCTGCGGCTCATCTCCAACCGCAACGACGACGCCTCCTTCGAGCGCGTGGTCAACCTGCCGACGCGCGGCATCGGCGCCAAGAGCCTCGATGTGGTGCGCAGCGAGGCGCGCACCGCCGGCAGCTCGCTGTGGACCGCGGCGCAGGCCTGCGTCGCCGACGGCCGGCTCGGGTCGCGCGGCGGCGCGGCGCTGCAGGGCTTCCTGCAGCTGGTGGATTCTTTGACATCGGCGACGCAGGGCCTCGCGCTGCACGAGATCGTCGATCAGGTGCTCGAAGGCTCCGGCCTGCTCGAGCACCATCGCAAGGAGAAGCCCGAACGCGGCGAAGGCCGCGCCGAGAACCTGCTCGAACTCGTCTCTGCGGCGCGCGGGTTCTCGCCCGACACCGTCGAGGGCGAGCCGATGCCGCCGCTCGAGTCCTTCCTCGCGCATGCGGTGCTGGAGTCGGGCGAGGGCCAGGCCGAGGCCTGGGAGGACTGCGTGCAGATGATGACGCTGCACACCGCCAAGGGCCTCGAATTCCCGGTGGTGTTCCTCGCCGGGCTCGAGGACGGTCTCTTCCCGCACCAGCGCTCGCTCAACGACCTCGACAGCCTCGAGGAGGAGCGCCGTCTCGCCTATGTCGGCACGACGCGTGCGATGCGTCGCCTGTACCTCACCTACGCCGAGCAGCGTCGCCTGCACGGCATCGACGGCTACGGCACTCCGTCGCGCTTCATCAAGGAGCTCCCCGAGGAGCTCGTCGAAGAGGTGCGGCCCAAGGTGCACGCCGGGCGCGCCGGTGCGTTCGGGGGCGGCTTCGGCAGCGGCGGCGGATATGGCGGCGGGTATGGGGGTGGCCGTCCCGGCGGCTACGGCGGCGCGCAGGGGGGCGGTCGCAGCGACCCACGCCCCAGCACGATCTCCGGGCTGCGCGCCGAGCCTGCCGCGCCCGGCGTGAAGCTCGGCGCGCGGGTGCGCCACGCGCGCTTCGGCGCCGGCGTGGTGCTCAGCATCGAGGGCCAGGGGCCGCAGGCGCGCATCCAGGTGAACTTCGAGGGCGAAGGCGCCAAGTGGCTGATGCTGCAGTACGCCAACCTCACGCCCGTCTGAACCCACCCTGACGGCGGGCTGACCCCGCTGCGGGTCGGCTACACTTGCCGCCCATGACCCCGAACGCTTTCCACGCGCGGCTCGAGGCCGCGGCGACCGCCCACGGCTCCCTGGTCTGCGTCGGGCTCGACCCCGAGATCGAGCGCTTCCCCGCCCCGCTGCGCAACCGACCGGACGCCATCCTCGCCTTCAACCGCGCCATCGTCGACGCCACCGCCGACCTCGTCTGCGCCTACAAGCCGCAGATCGCGCACTACGCGGCGGTCGGCGCCGAAGACCAGCTGCAGGACACGATCCGCTACATCCGCGAGCGTGCGCCCGGCGTGCCCGTGATCCTGGACTCGAAGCGCGGCGACATCGGCAGCACCGCCGCCAAGTACGCCGACGAGGCCTTCAAGCGCTACGGCGCGGACGCCGTCACCGTGAACCCCTACCTCGGGCGCGACTCGGTGGAGCCGTTCCTCGAGTGGGCCGATAAAGGCATCGTCATCCTCTGCCGCACCTCGAACGCGGGTGCGCGCGAGTTCCAGGACCTCATGGTCGGCGACCGCAAGCTCTACCAGGTGGTGGCCGAGAAGGTCGCCCAGGAATGGAACACGCGCGGCAACTGCCTGCTCGTGGTCGGGGCGACCTACCCGGAGGAGCTCGCCGACATCCGCGCGCGCACCGGCGGCGTGACCTTCCTGGTACCGGGCGTCGGCGCGCAGGGCGGCGATGTGCGCCGCGCGGTGCAGGCCGGCATGACACCGGGCGGCGGCGGGCTCGTCATCAACTCCTCGCGCGGCATCCTCTACGCCGGGTCGGGCGAAGATTTCGCGGCGGCCGCGCGCCGTGCGACACTGGAGCTGCGCGACGCGATCGACGCCGCACGGCGCTGAGACCGGCGCCCGCCACGGACGATCGCCGACGGGACCACTGGGGGATGCGATGCTGCGACTGACCCGCTATCAATGGATCGTGCTGTTCGCGGCCTGGCTCGGCTGGGGCTTCGACATCTTCGACGGTCTGCTCTTCAACTACGTCGCACCGAACGCCATCCCGACGCTGCTCGGGCTCGAGATCGGCTCGCCCGAGGCGCGCAGCGCCACGCTCTACTGGACCGGCCTCATCACCGCGATCTTCCTCGTCGGCTGGGCGGTAGGCGGCGTGCTGTTCGGTCCGATCTCCGACCGCTACGGACGCAAGCGCGTGCTGCTCATCACCATGGTGCTGTACGCGGTCGGCACCGCGCTCTGCGCCTTCGTCACGAGCATCGAACAGCTGATCGTCTGCCGCATCATCGCGAGCCTCGGCATCGGCGGCGAATGGGCGGCGGGCTGTGCGCTCGTCGCCGAGGCCGTGCCCGAGGACCAGCGCGTGCAGGCCGGCGCCGTGCTCTACACCGCGGCGCCGTTCGGGCTGTTCCTCGCGACCGGCGTCAACGCGCTCGTCGCCGGCCACCTGTTCGCCGACGTCCCCGAGGTGTCGTGGCGCTATGTCCTCATCTTCGGGCTGATCCCCGCCGCGTTCGCGTTCTGGATCCGTACGCTCGTCAAGGAACCGGAGCGTTGGGAGCGCACCGCCGCCTCGGCGCCGCCGCCGCGGCTGCGCGAGCTCTTCGCACCCGACATCTGGCGCAGCACCCGCAGCGGACTGATCGTGGCGGTCGTGGCGCTGCTCACCTGGTGGAGCTGCAACGCCTTCATCCCGGTGGTCTCCGCGAACCTCGCGCAGGCCGAGGCGCTGAGCCTCGGGCTCGACAAGACGGCGACCAGCGTGCTGGTGGAGTCCTGGAAGACGCAGGCGACCACCATCTTCAACATCGGCGGCCTGATCGGCACGCTGCTCACCATCCCGCTCGCCAAGCATTGGGGCCGCAAGCCCATGTTCGTGACCTATCTGTCGCTCTCCGCGGTCTCGCTGCTCGCGACCTTCGGGCTCGACCTGCCGCCGCAGGTGCGGCTCTACATGTATTTCTTCATCGGCCTCACGGTGTTCGGCATCTTCGGCGCCTTCACCTTCTATCTGCCGGAGCTCTTCCCGACGCGGCTGCGCGCTACCGGCTCGGGCTTCACCTACAACATCGGCCGCATCATCGCCGCCGGCGGGCCGTTCGTGGTCGGCTCGGTCGCGGCGGCGGGCCGCGGCGATCCGCAGGTGGTCTTCGACACGCTGTTCCTCGTGGGCTTCGTGCCGCTGCTCGGGCTGCTCCTGATCGGGTGGGTGATCGAGACCCGCGGCCGCACCATGCCGGACTGAGGCGCCGCCGATGCAATGGCTCGTCGACATCATCCTCGGCCTCGTCGAGGGCTTCACCGAGTTCCTGCCGATCTCGAGCACCGGGCACCTGATATTGACCCGCGCCGCGCTCGGGCTCGAGGACGAGGTCGGCTTCCGGCAGCTGATCGTGATGCAGGGCGCGGCCATCCTCGCGGTCTGCTGGGAGTACCGCGTACGGTTGTGGGACACCGCGCGCGGGCTCGCGTCGGACCCGGGCTCGCGGCGCTTCGCGCTGAACCTCTTCCTCGCCTTCATCCCGGCGGCGATCGCCGGCCTCGCCTTCGAGGACACCATCCGCAGCAAGCTCTTCTCGCCGGTGCCGGTGGCGATCGCGCTGGCGGTCGGCGGCGTGCTGATCCTGTGGGCGGAGAAGCGCCCGCATGTCGAGCGCGTGAAGTCGGTCGACGAGATCGGTCCGCTCGACGCGCTGCGCATCGGCGCGTTCCAGATGCTGGCGCTGGTGCCCGGCACCAGCCGTTCGGCGGCGACCATCCTCGGCGGCTTGTTGATGGGTCTCGACCGCCGCACCGCGGCGGAGTTCTCTTTCTTCGTGGCGATCCCGGTGATGCTCGCCGCGACCGGCTACAAGCTGCTCGACGCGCGCGAGCCCTTCGCGCCCGGCGAGCCCATGTCGCTGCTGGTGTCGAGCGTGGCCGCGTTCTTCGCGGCGCTCATCGCGATCCGCTTCCTGCTGCGCTTCGTCGCCAAGCACTCCTTCGCGGGCTTCGCGTACTACCGCATCGCGCTCGGTGTGCTGATCCTCGTCAGCTGGCAGCTCGGCTGGGTGCGCTGGTAGCGTCCTTCGCCGCTGCCCGCGCGGTGAAGTCCGGATACGGACCGAGCAGCAACAGCAGACAGGCGCCCACCACGAACATCCCGGCCGCCGTGAACAGCATCGGGTCGTAGCTGCCGGTCGTGTCGCGCACCCAACCGTAGACGGTCGGCGCGACCGCGGCGGCGATGCCGAAGGCCATGTACAGCACGCCGTAGATCTGCCCGTAGTTCGCCATGCCGAAGTAGCGGCCCGCGAGATAGGCGATGAGGTCGGTCTCGGCGCCGCCGGCGAAGCCGAGCAGGAAGGCCGCGAACAGCGCCACCGCCATGGTCATGGAGTGGTCGGCCGCGAGCAGCCAGCAGGCGAGCGCCGGCAGCGAGAGGATGGGCAGCGTCACGAACGGCGCCCAGAACCGGTCGAGCAGCAGGCCTGTGATGAGCCGTCCGGCGGCGAGCGACAGCCCGAACACCGACATCACCAACGCCACGTCCGTGCGCGCGAAGCCCTGCGCGCCGAGCATCGACGGCAGGTGCACATACGCGCCGCCGTAGGCGAAGGACACGAGCAGGATGGAGATCCACAACAGCCAGAAGCCGCGCGAACGCACCGCAGCGGCGAAGGTCGCCCCGGGCAGGTCGACGACCGC
>CANHFH010000044.1 GCA_947459825.1 Pseudomonadota bacterium
CTGATCCTGCGGATCAACGGCACGACGGACAGTCTGCGGGTGAGCGGGTACTTCACTTCGGAGGGTGCGACGAGCAGTGCCGTGGAGTCGATCCGCTTTGCGGACGGGACGGTGTGGAGCATCGAGTCGGTCAAGCAGCGGGTGCTCGCTGCGACGAGCGGGAACGATGAGCTGCACGGGTATGCAACCGCCGACACCCTCTCGGGTGGGGACGGCAACGACATCATCTACGGCTACGGCGGCAACGACACGCTCGCGGGTGATGCCGGTAACGACAGCCTCTCGGGCGGTGACGGGAACGACGCGCTCACGGGTGGTCTGGGCGATGACAGCCTGGATGGCGGCACGGGGGATGACCAGCTTGCAGGCGGGGAGGGCACCGACAACCTCTCGGGTCAAGCGGGCAACGACACCCTCTCTGGCGATGCGGGCAACGACTGGCTCTCGGGCGGTGACGGCAACGACACGCTCGATGGTGGCGCCGGCACCGACAGCCTGGATGGCGGCACGGGGGATGACCAGCTCGCGGGCGGGGACGGTAATGACAACCTCTCCGGCGGGACAGGCAACGACCTCCTCGACGGCGGCGTCGGTAACGACAGTCTCTCGGGCGGTAACGGTGCGGATGTGTACCGCTTCGGCCGCGGCTCGGGTGCGGACACGATCAGCAACGCGGACAGCGATGCGCTCGGCGTGAACGCCGATGCGATCGAGTTGGGTGCCGGGATCGCGACGACGGATGTGACGGTGAGCCGTTCGGGGACGGATCTGATCCTGCGGATCAACGGCACGACGGACAGTGTGCGGGTGAGCGGGTACTTCACCTCGGAGGGTGCGACGAGCAGTGCCGTGGAGTCGATCCGCTTCGCGGATGGGACGGTGTGGAGCATCGAGACGGTCAAGCAGCGGGTGCTCGCTGCGACGAGCGGGAACGATGAGTTGCACGGTTACTCGACGGCGGACACGCTCTCGGGTGGCGATGGGAACGACTGGATCGCCGGTTACGGCGGCAACGACACCCTCTCTGGCGATGCGGGCAACGACTGGCTCTCGGGTGGTGACGGGAACGACACGCTCAATGGTGGCGCCGGCACCGACAGCCTCTCGGGCGAAGCCGGCAACGACGTGCTCGATGGCGGTCTGGGCGATGACAGCCTGGATGGCGGCACGGGGGATGACCAGCTCACGGGCGGGGAGGGCAATGACAGCCTCTCCGGCGGGACAGGCAACGACACCCTCGCGGGTGATGCGGGCAACGACTGGCTCTCGGGCGGTAACGGGAACGACGTTCTCGACGGCGGCGCCGGCAACGACAGTCTCTCGGGTGGCAACGGCGCGGATGTGTACCGCTTCGGCCGCGGCTCGGGTGCGGACACGATCAGCAACGCGGACAGCGATGCGCTCGGCGTGAACGCTGATGTGATCGAATTCGGAACAGGAGTTTCTGCGGCCGATTTGAGGGTGAGTCGCTCCGGAGATGACCTGATCATCCGCATTACAGGCACATCGGACGCATTGACCGTGAGCGGGTATTTTTCGAACGGCGGTAATTCAAGCCATTCTGTCGAGGTGTTCCGCTTCGCTGACGGATCTGTTTGGGATATCGGACGGATTTCTCCGCAGTGGCTCACCGGTACGTCGACTGACGACACTTTGGTTGGCCGAGCGGGTGATGACTGGCTCGTCGGCAACGCCGGGGCGGACACGTTGCTGGGCGGCGCGGGCGCTGACCGATTGGAGGGCGGCGTCGGAAACGACCTGCTGGACGGCGGTGCTGACAACGACGTGTTGATCGGCGGGACGGGCAATGACACGTATCGGCTCGGGTTGGGAGCAGGTGTTGATCGGATCGAGGACTACGACACGACGTCGGGCAACGTCGATGTGGTGACGTTCGCGGATGTGGCGTCGTCAGGTGTTACGGCAGTTGAGCGTCGAGGTAACGATCTGGTGATCCGCTACGGATCAGCGGATCAGCTGACGGTGGTTGAGTACTTCAACCCCGGGGCGCCTGGTTACAAGGTTGAGCAGTTCAGGTTCAGCGATGGCGTGACCTGGGACGAGTCAACGATCCGTGCTCGTACGCTGACGATGGGTGATGCGGGGAACAACTCGATCACAGGCGATAGCGTCAATGTCAACCAGATCTTCGGGTTTGACGGAAACGACCATCTGATCGGTGGTGCCGCGGTTGACCTGCTGGACGGCGGTGTGGGTAATGACACGCTTGTCGGCAACGGCGGAGCGGACACGCTGTTGGGCGGTGACGGGAACGACCAGCTGGAAGGTGGTGGCGGCAATGACGTGCTCGATGGCGGCACCGGCAACGACATCTTGAACGGCGGTGCTGGGGACGACGTTTATCGGTACGGAAAGGGCGCCAACAACGATGTGATCGACAACTACGATGCGACAGGCACGCAAAACGATCGCGTCGTGCTCGGCGCGAGTCTGAGCGAGGGGCAGATCTGGTTCAGGCGGGTGGGTAACGATCTCCAAGTCCTTCTGTTCGAGACCAATGAGACCCTTACGGTTCGGAACTGGTATCTCGGGTCTGCATACCGGATCGACTCGTTCGAATTGGCGGATGGGCAGCGCCTGTTGGAGAATCAGGTCGAGGCTCTGGTCTCCGCGATGGCTGCGTTCGCTCCGCCGCCGTCCGGGCAGTCCTCTCTGCCTCCGAACTACCAGGCAAGCCTGAATTCCGTCATTGCAGCGAATTGGAACTGACCATGGCGTGCACTGCTTGACGGAAGAGGGCATCTCTCACGCTCCTGACTCGGGGTTGACTTGCCTCGTCATCATGGCGAGGTTCCATGGGCTTCCAGTAGACCCGGACCAGCTGCGGCATGAGTTCGGCGAGGGAGGATTTTTTGGCGTCGCCGACATCCTGTTGGCATCCAAGAAGCTGGGTGTGCGGGCGAAGTCGGTGTCGGTGTCTATGTCGAGGCTGGCCACGACGCCGTTGCCCGCGATCGCCAAAGCGCGCACCGACGACGGCGCTGTCCGGTTCTTCATCTTGGCTCGGATCGAGGACGGTCGGGTCCTCATCCAGGACCCTCTGGTCGGTCGGCCGGAGACGCTGGATCTCGACGAGTTGGAGCGCCGTTGGTCGGGCGAACTCATCCTGATCGCATCAAAAGCGTCGGTCGCCGGCGAACTGGCGAAGTTCGACTTCACTTGGTTCATCCCGGCGATCGTGAAGTATCGGCGGCTGCTCGGCGAAGTGCTGGCGGTGAGCTTCGCACTGCAGCTATTTGCGTTGATCACGCCGTTGTTCTTCCAGGTGGTGATGGACAAGGTCCTCGTGCATCGGGGTTTCACGACCCTCGATGTCATCGCGTTCGGCCTCGCGGTGGTCGTGATATTCGAGGTGGTGCTGACGGGGCTGCGCACCTATGTGTTCGCGCATACGACGAGCCGGATCGACGTGGAACTCGGCGCCCGATTGTTCCGTCACCTGCTGGGGTTGCCGCTCGCCTACTTCCAGGCACGGCGCGTCGGTGATTCCGTGGCGAGGGTCCGGGAACTGGAGAACATCCGCTCATTCCTCGGTGGTCTTCATCGCCGTGATGTTCTACTACAGCGGATGGTTGACGCTGATCGTCGTGCTTTCCTTGCCTTGTTACGCCGCGATTTCACTCGCGTTCACCCCCGCCCTGAGGAGCAGGCTCAACGAGAAATTCAACCGAGGTGCCGAGAATCAGGCGTTTCTGGTCGAGACGATCAGCGGCATCGATACCGTGAAGGCGATGGCGGTGGAGCCGCACTGGATCCGCAGATGGGACAACCAACTGGCTGCGTATGTGTCCTCGAGCTTCCGGACTGCCACGGTGGGTACCTTCGCCAATGGTGGCGTAACGCTCATCTCGAAGCTGGTCACGGTGGCGACGATGTACTTCGGCGCTCGTCTGGTGATCGACGGTCGGCTCACGGTCGGGCAATTGATCGCGTTCAACATGCTGGCGGGGCAGGTGGCGCAGCCGGTGATGCGGCTCGCCCAGTTGTGGACCGATTTCCAGCAGACTGGCATCTCCGTCGAGCGACTCGGCGACATCCTCAACGCCCGCACGGAGGTCTCGAGCGCCAAGAGTGCGTTGCCGCGAGTCGCAGGACGGGTGGTGCTTGAAGATGTGGTGTTCCGATACCGACCGGACGCTCCGGAGGTGCTGAAGGGGATCAATCTGGATATCGCTGCAGGTGAGGTGATCGGTATCGTCGGACGATCAGGATCGGGAAAGAGCACTTTGACCAAACTCGTCCAACGGCTTTACGTGCCGGAGCGCGGTCGTGTGCTTGTAGATGGCATGGATCTCGCGCTGGCCGAAGCCAGCTCGCTGCGGCGCCAGATCGGCGTTGTGCTGCAGGAGAACGTGTTGTTCAATCGATCGATCCGGGAGAACATCGCCCTTGCGGACCCCGGTGCGCCGCTCGAGGCCGTGATCGAGGCAGCCAAACAAGCGGGCGCGCATGACTTCATCCTCGAGTTGCCGGAGGCCTATGACTCCATGGTGGGCGAACATGGTTCGACGCTGTCCGGAGGTCAGAGGCAGCGCATCGCCATCGCTCGGGCGTTGATGACCCGACCCCGCATATTGATCTTCGACGAGGCGACGAGCGCCCTCGACTACGAGAGCGAGCGTGTGATCCAGAAGAACATGAAGGCCATCTGCGAGGGGCGTACAGTCATCATCATCGCGCACAGGCTCTCAGCCGTTCGGGAGGCCCATCGGATCGTGGTGATGGACAAGGGGCAGATCGTCGAGATCGGGCGTCATCAGGAACTCCTCCAACGGGAGGCGGGCCACTACGCGCAGCTTCACAGCTTGCAACAAGGGTGATGGCCAGATGACCTCGCCGTATCTGCAGGCCGTCCGGGAGTTCTGGGGTCGTTATGTCGAGGTGTTCCGTCATGCATGGCGGAATCGCGCGGCTTCAGAGCCGATCGATCGTCTGCCGCACGAGGCGGCTTTCTTGCCGGCTGCATTGTCCTTGCAGGAGACGCCGGTCTCGCCTGCGCCCCGGGTGGCGATGTGGACGTTGATCGCGTTCGCATCGATAGCGCTGTTGTGGGCGATCTTCGGTCGGATCGATATCGTCGCCACCGCGCAGGGGAAGATCGTGCCCAATGATCGGACCAAGACCGTACAGCCTATCGAGACCGCGACAGTCAAGCGGATCCTCGTGACCGATGGGCAACGGGTCAAGGCGGGTGATGTTCTCATCGAGTTGGATGCGACGATGGCGCAGGCAGACCGGGATCGTGTGCTCGGGGACCTGATCGGTGCGAGACTGCAGGTGTCACGCGGTAGGGCGATGCTTGCGCTCATCGACAACGGTCGGCTGCCGGCGTTGACCCGCCCGCAGGACGCCTCCGACCTTCAGTTCGTAGAGGCGCAGAGGTTGCTTGTGGGGCAGGCGAACGAGTACACGGCAAGATTGGAGCGGGTCGGCGCGGAGTTGGCGCAGCGTGAGGCGGAGTTGCGTTCGACCAGAGAGATGGTCCGGAAGCTGGAACAGACGGTGCCCATCGCCCAACAGCGCGCCGCAGATCTTCGCAATCTTCTCCAGCAGAACTTGGTGGCGAGGCACACGTATCTAGAGCGCGAACAAGTCCGTCTGGAGCAGGAAGGCGATCTGGCGACGCAGAGAAGTCGGCTGACCGAGTTGGACGCGGCTATCCGGGAGTCGGCAAGCCGTCGACGGGAGTTGACGGCCGAGGTGCGTCGCGTGACGCTCGATAGCATCACGGATGGGCAGATGAAGAGCGCGGCTCTTGAGCAGGAATTTCTCAAGACCGCCTCCCGCGACCGCTTGATGCGGCTCCTCGCGCCGGTCGACGGCACGGTTCAGCAGCTTGCCGTGCATACGGTAGGCGGTGTGGTCACACCCGCCCAACCTGTCATGGTGGTGGTTCCGAGCGACAACCCGCTGGAGGTCGAAGCGTTCGTCGAGAACAAGGACATCGGGTTCGTCCGACCGGGGCAAGCGGCTGAAGTCAAGATCGAGACTTTCCTCTATACCAAGTACGGGACGATCCCCGCGACGGTATCGTCGGTATCCCACGACGCCATCAACGACGAGAAGCGCGGGTTGATCTACTCCGCGAGGGTGAAGCTCGCGGAATCCACCATCATCGTCGACGGCACAGAGGTCAATCTGACCCCGGGGATGGTCGTCTCCGTCGAGGTCAAGACCGGCAAGCGTCGTATCATCGAGTACTTCCTCTCGCCGCTGATCCAGCACACCCGGGAGAGTCTGAGGGAGCGTTAGGCGGGCCCGAGTCCTATTCCGGGCACTATCTCCCCATTTCTCCCGGTTCTGCCCAGTTCCATCGCTCGCCTTCTCCAATGACCTATCAATATGATAGGTTATGACGGTAGACAGAGGCAGCGTCTCGGCCTGGCGGCTCACCTCGCGGATCGCGCGGGAGCGTGTGCGCCGGATTGCGGCCGATCCAGGGCGTCTCATCTGGACCGAACACATCCAGCAACGCATGGTCGAGCGGGGCATCTCGACCTTGGATGTGCTGCGGATCCTTCGGGACGGCGAGGTGGAAGACGCACCTGTCGGCGCATGCAAGCCGGGTGATTGGCGGGTCAAGCTGGTGCGCCGGCTCGACTCCGGACGCGTGGCCGGAGTGGTCACGGTGATCGCCTCCCGCGACACCCTGATTCTGGTGACGGCGGAATGGGAGGACGGTCGATGAGGCAACCCGACCCGAAGCACAGCGCGGCGCAACCCGCGCTGTTCCACTACGCGTTCTGTGGGCTCGACGGCATGTACCTCGCCGGTGGCATCGAGCGCGTCCACACCGACTACGGTCCGGGCGTCGCGATCCAAGACCTCGACCGCCTGCATCGCGCGATCGGTGAGCACATCGCTCGCTCACGCAGCATGGGGCTCATCGGTGCGGAGGTGCGCTTCCTGCGGCAGTCGATGGGCTGCACGCAGGTCGAACTCGCGCAGCTGCTCGGCACCACGGACCAAGCGATAGCGCGGTGGGAGAAGGGCAAAACGGCGATCCCGGGTCCTGCCGACCTTTTGTTGCGCGCGGTCCTCCTGCAGCATGTGGGCAAGCCGGTCGATCTGCGACGGCTCGGGGCCTCGCTGCGGGTCGCCCGCGGCAAGCCCGAGGCGAAGGTGGTGTTCGAGCACACGGGTCGCGGGTGGCGAGTGAGGGCGTCGTAGCGTAGGCAGGAAAAAACGGCGGCGCCGAAGCGCCGCCGTCCGTTGGGCCGACCGTAGAGGTCGCCGCACCCTTTAGGGCGCGGCGGGTGCTCAGATGCGGTCCTGCTCCATCACCTTGTTCCAGGCCTTCACGAAGTCCTGCGTGAACTTCGTGTTGCCGTCGTTGGCGGCGTAGACCTCGGCGATGGCGCGCAGCTCGGAGTGCGAGCCGAAGATGAGGTCCACCGGGGTGGCGGTCCACTTCGCGGCGCCGCTCTTGCGGTCACGGCCCTCGTAGCGGCCCTCGGTCGCGGACTTCTGCCAGCTGGTCGACATGTCGAGCAGGTTGACGAAGAAGTCGTTGCTGAGGACGCCCGGGCGCGAGGTCAGCACGCCATGGCGGCTGCCGCCCTGGTTGGCGCGATCGACCAGCATCTCCGCCGGCGACAGGCGGCTCGCCGTCGAGTACGCCGTCGAGTAGTAGTTGCGGAAGCCGTCGGCCGTCGGCTCCATGGGGGCGAGGGAGGCGACATCGAACTTTCCATCCGGCAGCCCCGCGCTTAAGATTTCGACCGGTTACCCGGAGCCCGGCCCGATCGGCTGCCAGAGCGTCTTGCTCGTGTTGCTAAGCTCGCAGGTCCGGACCTTGTCCTCTGCACCACCGATCCCATCGCCCTGATCCGCATCGATGACTCCACCTGACGACCCGAACCCGCCGTCCACGGTCGAGGAGACCCTACGGGCGGCCATCGCGCGCCATCGGCAGGGCGCGCTCGACGAGGCTGAGGGGGCCTACAAGGCGGTCCTGAGCCGCCGGCCGGAGCATCCGGACGCGCTGCATCTGCTCGGCGTGGTCGCTTTCCAGCGCGGTCGGTACGAGGAGGCCGTGCAGTGGATCGACCGCGCCATCGCGCTCAACCCGAAGCACGCCGGTTACCACAGCAACCGGGGGAACGCGCTCAGGCGGTCGCAGCGTTTCGTGGAGGCGTTGGCGAGCCATGAGCGGGCCATCGACCTCGACCCCCGGTCCGCCGATGTGCACCACAACCGCGGGCTCGTCCTGAACGACCTGGGGCGTTTCGAGGAGGCGCTGGCGAGCTTCGCGCAGGCCATCGCGCTCGAGCCGCGGCACGCTTTGGCGCACGCCAACCGCGGCAATTCGCTCAAGGAATTGAGGCGGTTCGACGAGGCCCTGGCGAGCTACGACCAGGCCATCGCGCTCGATCCCGCATCGGCCGAGTCCCACTACAACCGCGGCAACGCGCTGCGGGGCCTCGAGCGCTTCGAGGAGGCGGTGGCGGACTACGACCGGGCCATCGCGCTGCGACCGTCGTTCGCCGAGGCGCACTACAACCGAGCGGTCTCGCTCGGCGACCTCGATCGGCCGGAGGAGGCGGTGGCGGGCTACGACCGGGTCATCGAGCTCAAGCCGCTGTACGCCGAGGCGCACTACAACCGCGGAGCCGCGCTGCAGAGGTTGGACCGTCCCGAGGAGGCCTTGGCGAGCTTCGAGCGGACCCTCGCGGTCAAGCCGGAGTACGCCGAAGCGCACAGCAACCTCGGCAATGTGCTCAAAGGTATGGGGCGGCTCGATGAGGCGATGGCCCGTTACGATCGGGCCATCGCGATCAAGCCCGCCTTCGCCGACGCCCACTACAACCGTGGGGTGGTGCTGGGCGAACTGCAGCGGCTGGACGAGGCGCTCGCGGCCTACGACCGGGCCATCGGGATCTCGCCGGAGCTCGCGGTCGCGCACAACAACCGCGGCGAGACGCTGAAGGCCTTGATGCGGCTCGACGAGGCCTTGGAGAGCTACGATCGGGCCGCTGCGCTCAGGCCGGGATACGGCGACGCGCTGTGCAACCGATCGTTGGTGATGTTGATGCAGGGCCGATACCGGGAAGGTTGGCCGATGTACGAGTGGCGCTGGAAGAGGCGGAGCTCGCCGCTGCCGGCGAGGCACTTCGTGCAACCGCTGTGGACGGGCGCGCAGGATGTCGCCGGCAAGACCGTGCTGCTGCACGCCGAGCAAGGTCTCGGCGACACGATCCACTTCGTCCGCTACGCGAAGCTCGTCCAGCGGGCGGGTGCGAGGGTCATCTTGGAGGTGCCCAAGGCGCTGATGCCGTTGATGCGGAGCGCGGCAGGCGTCGATCAACTGCTGCCGATCGGCGGCCGCCCGCCCTCGTTCGACCTCCACTGTCCCCTGCTCAGCCTGCCGCAAGCGTTCGGGACGGACCTGCCGTCGGTCCCGGCCGAGGTGCCGTACCTCGGCGTCAGCGAGGAGCGCAAGGACCGCTGGCGTCGGCACATCGATGGCGAGGGCTTCAGGATCGCCATAGGCTGGCAAGGCAACCCGGCAGGCAAGGTGGACATCGGTCGCAGCTTTCCGGTCCGGCTGTTCGACGGCATCGCGAAGGTGCCGGGGGTGAGGCTCATCAGTCTGCAGAAGAACGCCGGCGTGGAGCAGCTGGGTGACCTGCCTGCGGGGATGGCCGTGGAGACGCTGCCCGACGACTTCGACGCCGGCGACGGCGCGTTCCTCGACTCCGCGGCGGTGATGGGCTGCGTGGACCTCGTGATCACGAGCGATACGGCGCTGACGCATCTCGCGGGGGCGCTGGGCATGCGGACCTGGCTGCCCTTGAAACATGTCCCCGACTGGCGCTGGCTTCTGGATCGCAGCGACAGTCCGTGGTATCCCCATCACCGCCTGTTCAGGCAGCGACGCAGGGATGACTGGTCGGTCGTGTTCCGGGAGATGGAGTCGGCGCTCCGCGAACTGATCGCTAGCCGCTGAGAGGCCCGCAGCGCAGGCTCCGGCGCGCGACCTGCGCGCTGGCGAGGTCGGCCGGATCGTCCGTGACCAGCAGCCGCATCAGCAGCAGTGTCTTCGCACTCGGAGCTTCCACCACCGTCGAGCCGGCAGGCGCCGCGAGCGCCGCACGGTCGGTGCCGGGCGCGACCACCCACAAGTCGAGCTGCCCGGGTTCGGTGGTCTTGCGGTCGTTGACGACGAAGAAATTGTCGGAGTTCCCGCCGTAGAGCGCGACCGACCAGTAGCGCGGATGTGCGACCTGCGCGGTGATGCGCTGAGGGCCGGCGCCGAGGTCGAGCGCGCAGGTGGCGTAGAGCAGGTCCGGGCTCGGCATCACGATGCGGCGCTGGGTGTGGTCGGTGGGCGGCGGCAGGTAGACGCCGGTCGCAGCGGCCGGCGCGCCCTGTGCGCGGGCCTGTGCGCGGGCTTGTAGGGCGGTCTCCTTGCCGATGCGCGTCATCGCCTCGCGCATGATGAGACGCGGCAGGGCCCACACGGTGAGCAGATGCGCGAGCACCGCCATCGTGAGTCCCAAGGCGAGCCAGCGCTGCCAGGGCTTCACGGGCAATCCCCCTGTAACTGGATGGACGGCGCCGCGAGCGCGCCCGGGTCCGCCTGCAGTTCGGGCATCGGGTTGTAGAGGCGCAGGGTCAGGAGCAGGCCGCCTTTGCCCGGTGTCGGCACCCACTCGATACCGCCGGTGACGGGCGGGGTGGGTCCCGTCACCATACGGAACGACCCCAAGGTGCGCCCGGTCGGGTTTTCGCCGCTGACGCTGTATTTTTTGTCGGGGTTCGGGAACAGGAAGATGTCGTCGGCGTAGGCGGTGACGCTCCACCAGCGCGCCGCCGGGATGCTGCCGCTGACGAGATAGCGGCACTCGGCGCGCAGCGGTCGTCCGGCGTCATCCTGCTGCGCGATGTAGTAGAGCGTCTCGCGGCGGTCGAGGGCGAGCAGGGCATTGAGCGCGATGCGCGCGCGGGTGTACATCGAGGCGTCGGTGCTGCCGGCGTCGAGGTTCACGAGCCAAGGGCCGATGCGTTTGCCCGCGGGATCGGTGCGCGTGAGCCAGAGCCAGGCGCTGCCGATGCCGACGATGAGACCCGCGACGACGGTCGCGGTGAGGGCGACGATCCGCCCTCGTGTCACGCGAACCCTGCCGCGCGACGGATGAACGCCGCGCAGCGCTCAGGTTGGGTCAGGGGCAGCATGTGGCCGCCGTCGACGAGTTCGAGGCGTGCCGCGGGCACGCGCGCCGCAAATCCCTCGCCCTGCAGCCGATAGTCGAGCACGCGATCGCCGCGTCCGTAGAGCACGTGCACCGGCGGGGCGCCGGGCGCGTTCAAGGCGTCGTAGCCCGCGACGAGCCGCGCCAGGCTTGCGGGCACGGCAGAGAAATCTTCGGTGGCCGCCCGGTAATGCGAGGGCCGCAGCGTCAGTACACCGCCGGCGCGGGTCGCGTAGCCGGGCGGCATACGCTCAGGTCCGAACACGAGCTCCATGATGCGTCGGCGCCGCAGCAGGAAGAACGGTGCGGCCAGGGCATGCGCGATGAAGCCGCGCATCGACGCGGGCACCCGCAGGTTGCGGAAGGCCTCGGGCGACCCTTCCGGCTGTGCGGTGAGCGGCGCGAGGAGGGCCATGCCCGTCACCCTGTGCGGATGCCTCTGGGCGATGGCCAAGGACAGCGCACCCCCGAGCGAGTGCCCGACCAGCAGCGCCCGCTCGATGCCGAGCGCGTCCATGAGCGCCGCGACCGCATCGGCCTGATCCTCGATCGCGGTCGCCCGGCCCGGGTCGCGGGTCGAGTAACCCGAGCCGGGCCGGTCCAGCGCGATGACCCGCGTGTCGCGCGCGAGGTCGTCGAGCAACGCGTACCGGAAGTGGTGCAGCTGCGCCGCCAATCCGTGGAGCATCAGCATCGGCGGACGCCCGTCACGGACCGTTCCGGCCTCGACCACATGCAGGCGCGCACCCGGCACCTCGACGAATCGCCCGACGGGCGGCACGGCGCTCTCGGCGCGGTTCGTGAGCCAGGCCGTGAACGCCGCCATCGCGAGGATCGTGATCGCGACGACGACCAGGACCATCGTGAGTGCGCTCATGGCTCAATCACCCAGCAGTCCGCGCATCAGGCTGTAGTATCGGATGGGCATCAGGCGTTCGAGCAGCGCGCCGGCCTTGGCGTCGTCGCCGACCAGTATGCGGGCCTTGCGGCGTTCGACGCCGCTCAAGATGGTCTCGGCGGCCTTCTCGGGCGGCAGGCTGAGGAGCTTCGAGGAGCGCTTCATGTTGGCCGCGTGGTCCGTGGCGCTGACGCCGTGACCGACGCGCGCATCCACCGCGATGCGGGTCGCGATGCCGCCCGGGCAGACCACGCTGACGCCGACGCTCGAACCTTCGAGTTCCTGGCGCAGCACGTTGCTGAAACCGCGCACGGCGAACTTGCTCGAACAGTACGCGCTCTGGCCGGCCGCCGTCAGGATGCTGAAGATGCTCGCGATGTTGACGAGATGCGCGTCCGGACGCTCCTTGAGCAGCGGCAAGAAGGCGCGGGTCATGCGCACCAAGCCGTGGAAGTTGATCGAGAACAGCCACTCGAAGTCCTGTTCGCTGACCTCGTCGAAGCGGCCGGCGAGCGCGACGCCCGCGTTGTTGAAGAGCAGGTCGACCGACGGGTGCGCTGCCATCACCAACTCCGGGTACGCGGCGACCTGCGCCCGGTCGGCGACATCGAGCGCGTGACAGGAGATGCGCAGGCCGAGCGGCGCGAGCTCGGCGGCGAGCGGTTCCAGCGTCGCCGGTCGGATGTCGGACAGCGCGAGGTGGCAGCCGCGGGCGGCGAGCCCGAGGGCGAGCTCGCGGCCGATGCCGCTGCCCGCGCCGGTGACGACGGCGGTCTTACCGCGCAAGGTCAGGCGGCTCATCGGGCGTCCCGACGACGGAAATGCAGGGCGGAGTCTTCGAGTCGGCTGTATCGGGTCACGATGAGGTCCCTCAAGTAGTTCTGATGAACGCGCCAGGGGAATCGGTCGCCCTGTTTGGGCAGCACATCCATGGCGCGCTGGACATACCCCGACGAGAAGTCGATGAGCGGCATCTCGCCGACCGCGGGGTCGCGCTCGGCGACGACATAGTCGCTGCCGCGCGCCTGCAGTCCCCGCACGAGCCGCATCACATACTGCGTGATCAGGTCGGCGCGCAGCGTCCAGGACGCGTTGGTGTAGCCGATGGTGAGCACGAGGTTCGGGATGCCGCTCAGCATCGCGCCGCGATAGACCATGGTATCGGCGAGGCGGATCGGCCGGCCGTCGACACTGACCCGCGCGCCGCCCAAGGGCATGACCTTGAGGCCGGTCGCCGTGACGACGATGTCGGCGGGCAGGGTGACACCCGATCTGAGACGGATGCCCTCCGGCACGAAGCGCTCGATCTGGTCGGTGACGATGTCGACCTTGCCTTTGGAGATGGCCTTGAAGAGATCGCCGTCCGGGACGGCGCAGATGCGCTGATCCCACGGGTCGTAGGACGGCTTGAAGTGGGCCTTGACGTCATAACCGGCGGGCAGCTCGTCGCGGGCCATGGCGACGATGCGTTTCGCCACGCGCCGCGGTTGCCAACGCGCGTACGAGAAGATGAGCACGCCGGCGAGGATGCACTTCCACCGCACCAGCGGGTACACGATGCGGTCCGGCAGCCAGGGCGACAGGAACCGTGCGACAGGATCCTCGGCCGGCTGCGTGACGATGTAGGTCGGTGAGCGCTGCAGCTGCGTGACATGCGCGGCGCGCTCGGCCATCGCGGGCGCGAGCGTGACGGCGGTGGCGCCGCTGCCGATGACGACCACGCGCTTGCCGGAGTAGTCGAGGTCCTCGGGCCAGAACTGCGGATGCACGAAGCGCCCCGCGAAGTCCGCCTCACCCGGGAAGGCCGGGCGATAGCCTTCTGCGTAGCTGTAGTATCCGGTGCACAGGTGCACGAACCGCGCGCGGAGCGTGTGCACGGTGCCCGTCGGCGTGCTGCTTTCGTCGCCGGGCGCAGTCTCCTGCACGGTGACCGTCCAAAGAGCCTCGCCGCTCGACCACGCGAGGTCGGTGACGCGGCGGTTGAACTGGATCCGCGGCAGCACGCCGAACTCTTCTGCGGTCTCGCGGATGTACCGCCGGATGGACGGTCCGTCCATCATCGAACGCATACCGCGCCATGGGCGGATGCGGTAGCCCAGCGTGAACATGTCCGTGTCGGAGCGCACGCCGGGGTAGCGGAAGAGGTCCCAGGTCCCGCCGATCGAGGCTCGTGATTCGAGCACCGCGATGCGCTTGCCGGGGAAGCGTTTGAGGAACTCGGCGGCGGCGCCGATGCCGGCGAGGCCCGCGCCGACGACCAGCAGGTCCAAGGGTGGTGCATCGGCGGTCAGGGGGGCATCGGTCATCCGGCTACTCTACCTCGCGCCACGCGGCGATGCCCGCAGGCGGCAGCCCCTCGGCGCCGAGCAAGAACTCGCGTGCGGTGTCCGCGGGTAGCCGCCGCGGCTCGGCGGCGTAGTTGAACGCGAAACGGAGGCCGCGATGGCGACGCAGGCGCACGCCCTCGGGCAGATCGACGGTGGCGAGTCCGGCCTCGCCAGCGACGGCGGCCAGCAGCCGGGCGAGCGCGTCGCTCCCCAGCGTCGCGGCGAGGTAGCGCAGCCGTCCGGCGCGATAGAGCAGTCCTTGGCCGTCCGCGAGCGTGGCTGCGGGCGTGAGCGCGGTCTCACAGTGCTCGAGCCAGTCGCGCGCGGGCGGTGCTGCGACGCCCGGGCGGAGCGACTCGACCCGCGTGACCTTGAGCGGGATCGCGCGCTGCAGGTCCCCGGGCGGCAGGTCCGGCGGGATCTGGAAGTGCGGCGTCTTGCTGCCCGTGCGCGGCCCGATCAGGACCTCGGCGCCGCAGGCGGCGAGCCGGTCGACGAAACCTTCCGGCAGGATGGGCAGGCAGGGAACCATGACGAGGCGGTAGCTTTCGAGCGCGGCATCGGGAGGCACGATGTCGATGTCGAGGCCGAGCGCGCGCAGCGCCGAATACCACTCGAACGCCTGCCGAAGGGCGCTGAAGCCTACGCCCTGCGGTTGGATGTCGGTGACCCATACCGAGGTGTAGTCGAAGACCAGCGCGACCCGTGTGGGCGTGACGGCCGCGGTATCGGCGGTTGCGGCGGTGAGCGTCGCGATGTCCGCGGC
>CANHFH010000045.1 GCA_947459825.1 Pseudomonadota bacterium
GCTTGGTAGATGCCGTTGATGTGCGCGGCGACCGACTGACCGCCGCCAGGCACCTGCGAGCCGACACCGCGCACCGCGATGGTGGCACGGGTCTCGTAATTCTGGATGTAGAAGCCCGGGACCTCGAACTGCAGGTCCTTGAAGGTCACTTTGCCGAGCTCCTTCAGGTCGATGCCGCCCAACACCTCGATGCTCTGCGGTACGGACTGCACGTCCTCATCGCGCTTGCGGGCCGTGACGATGACTTCCTCGAGCGTCGCCGCCTTAGCCGAGGACTGTTGCGCGGCAGCTTCGGGCGCGTTCACCGCCAAGCCGAGTGCTGCGGCCACCGCCGCCGCCACTGCCCCTCCCCGACGCGGCAGGACGCCGCAAGTGCTCACAGAAGTCTTCGCGGTCGGACATTGGTCTCGCATGACGATCTCCCCCGGTGGGTGGCGTTGTAATGAAGTCGACAGTAAGTCTACACAGGAAATACTTCAAGTGCGCCGATCTCGGTCGCCGACGGATCCCGTGGCGTGGCAGCCCCGCAACACCCCGGACCCTCCCCCCGCTGGCGGTCAGGGCACCGGCGCGCCGTCGATCGCGGTGGGCGCCCGCCCCGCGCGCGCCGTACGCTGCGCAAGTCGACGCTGGATGGATCGGTGCTTCTCAGAGGTCAGCGGGTAGCGGAGCGCCAACCAGGTCGCGAGGGCGAGCAGTAGCGCCGGAAGGTAGCCGTTGGCCGCCTTGAGCCCGAGGATGGCGGTGGAATCGTTCGCGGTCGCCCCCGCCTCGTACCCGGCGATGCCGGCGATGAGGAAGCCGATCGCCGGGCCCATCGCGTAGGTCAGTTTGCGGATGACCATCCACGCGGAGGTGAACTCGCCGGCGCGGTTGGTCCCGCTGCGCCATTCACCGTAGTCGACGATGTCGCCGATGATCGCGTAGAGCGCGACATCACGACCGGCGGACAGGGTGTAGTAGAGCGCCATGTAACCGATGTAGGCAGGCAGCGCCCACGATGCGGGCTCGAGGAAGAAGATCAACAGGCCCCAGAGCACCATGCCGCCGGTGCTCACGATCAGCAGGTTCCGCTTCGAGGTCCTGCGCAGCAACATCTGCCAGGGCTTGAGCGCCACGGTCGACACGGCGACCGCCGTGATGAAGATCAGCGAGAACGACGCGCCGATGCCGAGGTAGGTGTCGAGGAACAGGAAGAACATCGCACCGCCGATGCCGAGCGCGAGATCGGACAGGAAGGCGACTCCGAGGAAGATCTGCAGCGGCGGGTTCGCGCGCACGGCGCGCAAGGTCTCCTTGAGGCTGAAGCGCGGTACCGCCGGCACGAAATCGCCGTTCGGCACCCGGAACACCACATAAAGGACGCCGATGGGATAGGCGATGGCGATGAACCAGAACATGACCTCCAAGGTGTCGAAGTTCATGCCGGTGGACGGCAGGAACGGCAGCAAGGGCGCGAGCGCGAGCAGTATCAGGCCGATGTTGCCCCAGAACTGCCGCGACAAGGACAGCCTGGAGCGCTCCTCGTAACTGCGTCCGAGCTCCGCCGACCAGGCGGTGTAAGGGATGTCGAAGAAGGTCCACGCGAGATAGAAGAAGAAATAGCAGACGGCGAAGTACCAGATGCCCGGGTCCTCGCCCGGGATGAACAACCCCCACGCCGACAGCAGCGCGAGCGGGATGCTGGCCAGAAGCCAGGGCTTTCGCGGACCCCAGCGGCTGCGCGTACGGTCCGATAGCACGCCTACCGCGACATCGGTGAGGCCGTCCGAAAGCCGCAGCAGCAGCATGGCCAGCGACAACGCGGTCAAGGCGAAACCGAACTCCTTGGCGTAGAGCGCGGGCAGGATCGCGACGCCCGGCCCCCGCAGCATCTCGAACGGCCCGGAGGCCGCGCCGTAGCCGATCACCGCCGCGCGGGAGAGCGCCGGTCGATCCTTGTGCAGGTCATCGCTCATGTCGAACCCCTCCGGGCCATGCCCGGGCTTCGGCCGTTCAAGACTTGAAGGTCACCGATTTGAGCCGGGTGAAGCTGCGCAGTCCGCCGAGACCGCCCTCCACACCCAGGCCCGATTGGCGGTGCGGCTCGAACGCGCCGGTCGTCGCGTCGACGCGGCCGCGTGCCGGATCGGCGCCGATGGTGACGGCGCCGGCGCTGATGCGCCGTGCGAGACGCAGCGCGCGTCCCAGATCCGCAGTCCACACCGTCGCCGTCAATCCGTAGATGGTGCCGTTGGCGATCGAGACCGCTTCGTCCTCGCTGTCGAAAGTCATCACGGACAGCACCGGCCCGAAGATCTCCTCCTGGGCGACGCGCATGCCGGGCGTCACATCGGCGAACACCGTGGGCGACCAGAAGCACGCCCCGCCCGCCGAAGCCGGAGTCCCGTCGAGCAGCATCGCAGCGCCCTGCTCCGTCGCCGCAGCGACGTGGCTGCGGACGCGCTCGAACTGGCCGCGGCTCGCCAACGGGCCGAATGCCGTCGACTCCTGCAGCGGATCACCGGGTTCGACCGCGCGTGCCTTCGCCACCACCCGCGACACAAGAGCGTCCGCGATCGAGCGATGCACCAACAGCCTGGACCCCGCGACGCAGACCTGCCCCGTGTTGAAGGTGATCCCGCCGACGATGGCCTCGGCCACGCGGTCGAGATCCGCCACATCCGGGAAGACGATCTGCGGCGACTTGCCGCCGCATTCCAGGATCAGTCGCTTCATGTTCGACTGACCCGAATACTCGAGCAGCCGCCGACCCGTGGCGGTGGAGCCGGTGAATGTGAGCACATCGACATCCATGTGCCGCGCCAGCGCCGCTCCCGCATCACCGCCCAGCCCCGGCACGATGTTGAGCACGCCGTCCGGGATGCCGGCGGCGGCGGCCAGCTCGCCGAGCCGCAGGCAGCTGAGCGAGGCGATCTCCGAGGGCTTGAGCACGACGGAGTTGCCCACCGCGAGCGCCGGCATGACCTTCGAGATGCCGATGTAGGCGGGGAAATTCCACGGCGTGATGGCACCCACGACCCCGTGCGGCTCCCGGATGTTGAGCACCCACGCAGACGGATCGTTCGGGATCACCTCATCGAGCAGCTTGTCCGCCATCTCGGCGGTCGCTTCGACATGGCCGCCGATCTCCTGCATGTCGCCCAAGGCGTTGGCGATGGGCATGCCCATCTCGAGGGTGTCGAGCAACGCAAGCTCGCGGGCGTGCGAGCGGACCTGCTCGGCGAAAGCGCGCACTTTGCGGCCACGCTCACGCGGCGAGAGCTGCGACCACGCGCCGCCCTCGAACGCCGTCCGTGCGCTGCGCACCGCGGTGTCGATCTCCGCCGCGCCGCAGGAGGGCAGTTCGGCGACGGTGGTGCCGGTGGCGGGGTTCTCCGAGCGGAAACCGTCACCGGGATCGACGTCGACCCGTCGCCCGTCGATCCAAGGGCGCGGATCCGGTCGCAGGGCCGCGGCGGCGGCGGACCAGTCGGTCGCGGTCGGTTCGGGATCAGACATCGGTCGTTCCTCGGTTGCGGATCAGGTCTGCGGCGCGCTCGCCGAGCATCACGGTCGGCGCGTGGAGGTTGCCCGACGGGATGACCGGCATCACCGACGCATCGGCGACGCGCAAGCGCTCGATGCCGCGGACACGCAGCTGCGGGTCGACCACCGCGCGCGCGTCGGACCCCATGCGGCAGGTGCCGCTGGCGTGGTAGCAGATGCCTGCCGTCTCGCGGACGAAGGCCTCGAGCGCGACGTCGTCGTCGAGGTCGCAGACCGGCGAGATGCGCCGCACCACATCGCGCGCGAACGGCTCGGTCTGCGCGATCCGGTCGAGCAGACGCACGCCGCGCATCAAGCGCACCACGTCATCCGGGTCGCCGAGCAGATCGGAAACGATGCGCGGCGGATCGCGCGGATCGGCCGAGCGCAGGCCGACCTGGCCTCGCGACTTCGGGTGACAGATCGACGGCGACAACGAATACACATCGCGGTCGCGCGCGAAAGCCACCGTGTCATCCAGGTATCCCCACGGCCCGGAGAACACCAGCAGGTCGGGCAGCGCTTCCACGGGACTGCTGCGCAGATAGCCGAGCATGTGGCTCGCGGGCGAGGTCGCCCGGCCGCGACGCGCGAGGAGGAACTCGAGACCCGCCTGCAGCAGGCTCGGCCAACGCATCGCGGTGCTGTACGTCGGGCGACGGAATTCGTACTCGAGGTAGAGCTCGGGATGCTCCTGCAGACCCTCCCCCACGCCGGGCGCATCGTGGACCACCTCGATGCCGAGCTCGCGGAGCTGCATCGCGGGCCCGACCCCGGAGAGCATCAACAACTGCGGGCTCGCGAACGCACCGGCGCACAGCACGACTTCGCGACGGGCCCGAACCAGCGAGCGCTCTGCGCCGCGCAGGCACACCACGCCGCGCGCGACCCGCCCCTCGAGGTGGACGCGCTCGACCTGCGTCCGCGCCCAGATCGTGAGATTCCGCCGGTCGCGGATCGGCGACAGGTAGGCCGTCGCGCTGTCCTGCCGCAGTCCGCGCGACTGGTTCGTCTGCACGACGCCGACCGCCGCATCGCGCACGAGGTTGATGTCATGGACTACCGGTATGCCCTGCTCGGCACAGGCCGCGAGCAGCGCCTCATTGCCCGGGTGGGGCGAGCGGAAGAGCTCGACGGACATCGGGCCGGTGGTGCCGCGCCCCGGCAGACCGGTGCAGCGCTCGGCGCGCCGGAAGTACGGCTCGACATCCGCGTAGCTCCAGCCGTGCGCGCCCGCCTGTTCCCACAGGTCGTAGTCCTGCGGCAGACCGGTGGCGTAGATCAGACCGTTGATCGTGCTGCTGCCGCCCAAGGTGCGTCCCCGGCGCCATCGCTCGACCCGGTCGCGCCGCGAGCGGTCCGGTTCCGTCTCGTAGTCCCAAGCGAACGGATCCCAATCTTTGACGAAGACCTGTGCGCCGGGGATACGGAACCGCCAATCGCGCGAGTCGCTGCCGGCCTCGATCAGCAGTACCGACACCGCGGGGTCTTCCGACAACCGCGCCGCGACGACGCAACCCGCAGACCCCGCGCCGATGACGATGTGATCGAATTCCGCCGACTCGACCTGTAGCGACATCGGCGCGCCCGTCGCTCAGGGCCGACGGGCGTAGTCGCCGATGTGGATGGTCTTCCAGGTGCTGCCGCCGTCCGAGGATAACTCCCAGAACTGCCTCACACCGCCGCCCGGCAACGGCGACCACGCCATCCGGTGCATGCCCTCGAACGGACTGAGCTTGCCCTCACCCCGGAAGACGAGCGCATCGCCCTCGAACACGCCCTCGAAGACGAGCGCTTCGCCGTCATCGGTCACGAAGGTGGTGTGCCAACGTTCGGCGCGACGGTCGTAGTAGAAGAACGCCTTGCCGAAGCCGCTCAGTGCGCCTTGCCAATGCTCGAGGAGCAAGCAACCGCCGAGCAGCGATTCGACCCGGCTCACGCCGGCCTTGGCGCCGCCGATGCCTGTCACATCGAATTCACCGATCTTGAAATCGAGACGCCGATGGGCGGCAGAGCTGCAATCCTGGGCGGGTGGTGCGACAGCGACCGCTGCGGGCGTCGCCGCGGATGACATGCTCGACGAAGCGCCGATCACGAGCAGCGTGACGGCCGACAGTCCGACCGAAGGATGGGCTCTTCGCATCGCAATTCCTCCACCAGGTGCCGGCAGGTTCCGGCCCGTCGCCATTGTCGACAACGATTATACAAGACGGTACCATCCGGCGCGTCACAAGGCGAGCGCGCCACGCGCCCCGGGGGATTCGATGCGCGACTACACCGCCCGATTCATCCAGATCCCGATGCGTGACGGCATCGAACTCGGCGCCGTGCTCTACCTGCCGGCGGGCGCTGGTCGTGTCCCGGCCGTCATGGAGATGACGCCCTACCTCGCCGACAACGCCCACTCGATCGGCGTCGAGTTCGCGCGCGAAGGCTTGGCGTTCGTCGCCGTCGACTGTCGCGGTCGAGGCGGCTCGGGCGGCGAGTTCATGCAGTGGCGCAACGACGGGCCGGACGGCTTCGATGCGGTGCAGTGGATCGCGGAGCAGGCTTGGTGCGACGGACAGGTCGGACTCTTCGGCGGCTCCTACACCGGATGGAACCAGTGGAGCATCGCGGACCAGTTGCCCCCCGCGCTCAAGACGATCGTACCCTCGGCGGCCTTCATGGGCGGTGTCGACATCCCGCACGGCGGCGTCGGCTCACCCTACATGTACCGTTGGCGCGTGACGCTCAAGGGACATCACATCTCCTGGAACCTCGCCGCCGATACGCTCATCTTCAACCGGATCCAGGGGGATCTCTACCGCCGCCACGGCTCGCTGCTCGAAGTGCCCGGTGTGATCGGCTTCGAGGCACCGGGTTGGGAGGACGATCTCGTCGCGACGGGCTGGGGACCCCTCTGGGAAGCACGCCGCCCTTCGCCCGAGTCGCTGCGCAGGCTCGACATCCCGGTGCTGTCGCTGACCGGCATGTATGACACCTGCCTGCCCGGCACCCTCACCCACCATCGTCGCTACGACGAACATGGCGGCGAGAAGGCCCGGGGCCAGAACTACCTCATCATCGGCCCCTGGGATCACCGCGGGATGCGCGGCACCGATCGGGTCTATGCCCTGCAGTTCGGACCTGCCGCCAAGATCGACCTCTACGCGCTCAAGCGCCGGTGGTATCGCTGGGTGTTCGGGATGGGCGACAAGCCTGCGTTCCTCGACGCCCGGGTCAAACACTACCTTTGCGAGGCGGACGAGTGGCGCGGCGCGGACTCTCTGGACGCGCTCTGCGGCGCACCGAAGCCGCTGTTCCTCGCCTCCGATGGCCATGCGACGGACATCTTCCGCTCCGGCTGGCTGGCGGACGCTGCCGCGGACACACCCGCCGACAGCTTCGTCAGCGACCCGTTCGATTTCCGGCCGCTCGAGACCGAGAGTCGCCTCAGCCGCTCGCCGGAACTCGATTCGCATTCGGGCGCGGTCTTCCCCCGCGCCTACAACAGCCTGTTCTTCATCCAGGGCGGCGAAGACCCGACCAACGCCGTGTTCTGCCACAACACCTTCGGCCAGGGCGTGATCTACCACTCCGCCCCGCTCGAAGCGCCGATCGATCTGGTCGGCGAACCGGAGTTGCGCCTGTGGCTCTCCTGCGATGCGCCCGATGCCGACCTCTGCGTGCTGCTCTACGAGGTGCTCGAGGACGGATCGACCGTGTTCCTGTCCTCCGACCTGCTGCGCCTGCGGCACCGCGACGGTTCGACCGACGGCACGCCCATGCCGCCGGCGACGCCGACGGAGGTCCGCTTCCGCAACTTCCGCTTCGCCACGCGCCGGCTGCTGCGTCACTCCCGCATACGGCTCGTGGTCCGCGCGACCGCGTGCTCGTTCATGCAGAAGAACCTCAACTCCGCGACGGCGGTCCATCTGCAGAAGCCCGAGGAGGCGCGTATCGCGCGCATCGAGGTGCTGCACGACCGCGCGCACCCTGCAGCTTTGATGCTGCCGATCGTCAAGTGACCGCTGCCATCTGCGAGGACCTGCGCCCATGACCGACAAGATGATGATCGACACGCCTCGACGCGCTTCGTGGACGCTGGTCGGCGCCGCGATGGTCGCGCTCTCGACCCTGCTGCCGTCGGCATCGGCGGGCGGCGACCCGGGCGCCAAGCGCATGGAACTCGTGACGCTCGGCACGGGCGGCGGTCCGTCTGTGCGCCTCGAGCGGGCGCAGACCTCGAGCGCCATCGTCATCGGCGAGGACATCTACCTCATCGATTCCGCCGACGGCGTGCTGCGGCAGTTGGCCGGTGCGGACCTGCCGGTCGAGCGCATCAAGGCGGTGTTCATCACCCATCACCATTTCGACCACAACGGCGATCTGGGCGCCCTCCTGGTCCAACGCTGGCTGTTCCATTACGCGCGGCCCAAGATCAAGGTCATCGGGCCGCCGATGACGCGGGAGATGGTCACGCACCTCGCCAAAGCGTTCCGCGCGACCGAACTGGCACCGATCACCATCGGCACCACGGAGATCCCGGGCATCGCCGCGACGGTGGAGGCCACCGACATCCCGGGCGACCTCCAGACTCCGGCCGTCATCTACCAGGATGCGAACGTGCGCGTCTCGGCCGTGCTCAACAACCATTATCACTTCCTTCCGGGCAGCGCGGCCGCCGCGGCTGCGCGCTCCTACGCGTTCCGGTTCGATACGCCGAACCGCTCGATCACCTTCACCGGTGACACCGGTCCCTCCGAACGGGTCGCCCAGCTCGCGCGCGGCTCGGATGTACTCGTGAGCGAGGTGATCGACATGGAACGGATGGAGCGCATGCTGCGCTCGGTCGATCGTGACGATTTCCCGATCGAGGAGCTCATCAAGCACCTTCGCGAGGACCACCTCACACCGACGCAGGTCGGCGAACTGGCGGCGAGCGCGGGCGTCAAGGAGGTGATCCTCCACCACCTCGTGCCCGGCTCCGACGGCGAGACCGACCTGAGCGTCTACACGAAGGGCATCGACCGGCACTTCAAGGGTCCGGTGCGGGTGGCCCGCGATCTCGAACGGTTCTGAGGACGGCCCTCAGCCCCAAAGATCTGGTGCGGGCAGCGACAGCCGATGGTCGGCCCAGGCGAGCGGATGCGGACGGTCTTCGACGAGCCCGTGCACGCCGAGGTCCACCATCAGCGCGCCGGGCGTCAGCAGCAGCGCAGGGGCTTGGGCGAGCGATGATCCGCCGTTGCAGCCGACCATGTGCCCGAGACCTGCGCGTCCCGCTGCTGCGATCAGGTGCAGCGCCTCGGTGAGCCCGCCGGTCTTGTCTAGCTTCACGTTGATCGACTGATAGCGTCCGACCAACGCTGGCAGCGAACTGCGATCGAGACAGCTCTCGTCGGCGCAGAACGGGACGAGACGCGGCATCTCCGCGAGCGCCTCATCCGCACCCGCAGGCAGGGGCTGCTCGATGAATGCGACATCGAGCCTCGCGGCGAGCGGCAGGATCCGCCGCAGCGCGGCCGGCGACCAGCCCTCGTTCGCATCGATGGTCAGCATCATCCCCGGCGCCGCCGCACGCACCGCCTCGAGCCGCTCGGCATCGCGGCCGTCCGCATGACCGAGCTTGAGCTTGAGACCGGGCGCATCACGCGCCGCGGCCGCCGCAGCCGCCATGCGTTCCGGTGCGTCGAGGCTCAGCGTCTCGTACACGGGCACCGACATCGAGGGGTCGAGATCGAGCCCCAACAGTTCCCAGGCGCGGCGCCCCGCGCGCTTCGCGCACAGGTCCCAGAGCGCGCAATCCAACGCGGTCCGCAGCGCCGAACGCGGCAGCACGGCGTTCAAGCGCTCCGGATCGAGGTGGGTCCAGACCTGCGGGTCCAACGCCGACGCCGCGTCCCGCGCAGCTTCGGTGACGCGCAAGTCATGCTCATGCGGCTCGGACTCACCCCGTCCGCAGGCATCCCCCATCTGCAGCACGATCTCCAGAGCGATGTTCTCCGTGAAGACACGGCGCGAGATCACGAACGGTTCACGCAACGGCCAATGCCGGATCGAGGCGTACAGGGCGGATGGAGGGGGCTGCGGCTTCATGGCGACGGTCCGGCGATAGTGTATTCTTGTATTCTGATTGTCGACTAGAACTGCTCGAGGTGTCGGCCATGCGCCTGCTCCCGTCCTGTCGATCGCGTGGCGAACGCCATGACGAACGCACGGCCGGGATCGGACAGCCCCCCTCCCCCCGGACAGGCCGGCGACTTCCGCTGCGAACACGACGGAGCGAATCCATGAGCACCCTACCGCACCTGTACCCCAAAGATCTCCCGGTCCGCAGCGGTCGCCTCGACCTCGGCGACGGCTACGACCTCTACTACGAGGAGACCGGTCGAGCGGACGGCGTGCCGGTGCTCAGCGTGCACGGCGGTCCCGGCGCCGGTCTCGATCCGGGCGCGCGCTGCTTCCACGATCCGGCGCACTACCGGCTGATCCAACACGACCAGCGCGGCGCCGGCGCCTCGCGGCCGAGCGGTGATGTCCGGCGCAACACCACACCGCTGCTGATCGAGGACATCGAACGGCTGCGGCAGCATCTCGGCATCGAACGCTGGATCGTGTCCGGCGGATCGTGGGGGACGACGCTCGCGCTCGCCTATGCGCAAGCCCATCCGGACCGCTGTCTCGCGCTGGTGCTGCGCGGCGTGTTCCTCGGCAACCGTGAGGAGATGCATTGGGTCAACCAAGGGATGCGGATGCTCTTCCCGCTCGAGTGGCAGCGCTGCGTCGAGGGCTTGTCGCTGGCCGAACAGGAGCATCTCCACTCGACCATGCACCGTCGCGTGTTCGGTGCGGACGACGACATCGCGGTGGACGCCGCGCGCCGTCTCGCCAAGTTCGAGTGGCTGTGCGCCAGCATGGAGCCGGACGCGGCAGCGATCGACGAGGAGCTGACGCCCGAGTTCGCGCTCTCGTATTCGCGTCTGGTGTGCCACTACGTCATGGGCGACTTCTTCCTCGAGCCGGACCAGCTGGTGCGCGATGTGCACAAGGTGCATCACCTCCCCGCCTACATCGTCCAAGGCCGTTGCGATTGGGTCTGCCCGCCGTGGTCGGCGGTGCGTCTCCACCAGGCTTGGCCCGGTTCCCGACTGGCGTTGCTGCCGTTGACCGGCCATATGGCGAGCGAGCCCGCGATCGCCGCGGAACTGCTGCGGACGATGGAGGAACTGAAGACCCGCTTCCCCGACGACCGGTCCGGTTCCTCTGCCCGAAGGACGACACCGTGAGCGACCTGCCCGAAGGGCTCCACACCGCCCTGTCGCTCTCCGGGCTGCTGACGGACCGCGTCGCGGTGGTGACGGGCGCCGGTCGCGGCAACGGACGCGCCATCGCGATCGGGCTCGCGGCCGCGGGGGCCGCGGTCGCCGTGGCCGACATCGATCCCGACTCCGCGACCGCCACCGCGGAGCACATCCTGAAGACCGGCGGCCGGGCGGTCGGGCTCCGCTGGGACATCACGGACGCGGATGCCGCGCGCGCTGCGCTCGAGCGTATCCATGCAGAGCTCGGCACCGTGTCGATCCTGATCAACAACGCGGGCATCGAGGGCGGCGGATACGCCGGCGAGCCGGGCTTCCTCGAGGGGCTGCAGCGCGTATTCGATGTCAACATGGCGGGCACCGCGCGCGTCACGGATGCGCTGATGGCCGACCTCAAGGCGAGCCGCGGCTGCATCGTCAACATCACCTCGATGTTGGCCCACATCGCCTATCAACCCGGTGCGGCGGCGTATGCGGCCGCCAAGGCGGCGCTGACCCAGTGGACGCGTTCCCTTGCCATCGATGTCGCGCCGTACGACATCCGCGTCAACGCGGTCGCCCCCGGCTTCTTCCTCACGGCGATGACCGAAGGCACACGCGGCGACCCGGCCCGCATGGCCTATTTCGAGAGCCGCACCCCGATGAAGCGCATGGGCGATCCGACGGAACTCGTCGGGCCGGTCGTGTTCCTCGCCTCGAGGCTCGCCTCGTATGTCACGGGCGCCGTGCTGCCGGTCGATGGCGGCTTGCTCGCCCGCTAAGCTTTTTATTGGAGTTCCGCGATGATCAAGGTCATGTGGTTCCTGAAACGTGCCCCGCACCTCACTCAGGCCGAGTTCGCAGATTGGTGGCTGAACCGTCATGCCAAGGACATCGCCGCCGACCAAGCGCCCTATCTCAAACGCTATGTGATCGACGTGAGGGTCGAGGACGAGAGCGGACTCGCCGGCAAGCCGTCCACGGACCCGGAATGGGACGGCATCGCCGAGCAGTGGTTCGAGACCGAGGCGGACTACAACGCCGTCTATGCCCGCACCGATCGTCCGACCCGCGCCGACACCCTGGCGCACACCTCGGCGTTCCAACGGCTCGTCGTGCGCGAACATGAGCAGGACCTCGGAGCCGGGTCATGATGCGCTTCGAGGGAAAGACGGTGCTGATCGTCGGTGCCGCATCCGGGCTCGGTGCCGCGATCGCTGAGGCCTTCCATCGGGACGGAGCGCGGCTCGTCCTCGTCGACCGCGACGCGCAGGGTCTCGCACGGCATGCCGAACGGGATCCTCGATGCGCCACCCTCTGCGGCGACGCTGCGGATCCGGAGACGGTGGATGAAGCGGTACGCGTCGCAGGAACGGTGGATGTCCTCGTGCACACGGCAGGCATCGACCCGCTCTCCGCGACGGATGTGCCGGGCACCAGCCTCCTCGACTGGCAGACCGTCCTGTCGGTCAACCTGACCTCCGCATTCCTCGCCGCACGCGCCGTGCTGCCCGGGATGATCGGACGACGCCGGGGTACGCTGTTGTTCACCGGTTCTGTCGCCGGGGTGCGGCCGACCCCGCGCGAGGCCGCCTACTCCGTGTCCAAAGCGGGCGTCATCCAGCTCGCGCGCGCCATCGCGCTCGACCATGCGCGCGAAGGCATCCGCGCCAACGCCCTATGTCCAGGGTTCCTCGAATCGGTCATGGCCGATCGTCGCGGGATGCTCTCCGAACGGGAACTCGAGGATCGCTCACGCACCGCCGCCGCGCTCGTACCGCTGGGCCGCGAGGGCCGCTATGACGAGATGGCGGCCTTGGCCTTGACGCTCTGCGACGATGCGGTCTCGGGCTACATCACAGGTCAGGCGATCGTGGCCGACGGCGGCATGCTGCTCGGATGACCTCATGAGCAACCTGCGTGAAGAGACCGTGCTCGGTGTCCATCACTGGGACGAGCGGGTGTTCAGCTTCACCACGACCCGCGCACCGGGTCTGCGCTTCGAGAACGGCCAGTTCGTGATGCTCGGGCTCGAGGTGGGCGGCCGGCCGCTGCTGCGCGCCTACAGCGTGGTCAGCCCGAACCACGAGGACTTCCTCGAGTTCCTGAGCATCAAGGTCCCGGACGGTCCGCTCACCTCGCGCCTGCAGCACATCAAGCCGGGCGATCGGGTGCTGGTCGGGACCAAACCCACAGGCACCTTGCTGGTGGAGGACCTCAAGCCCGGCCGCAACCTGGTCCTGCTCGCGACGGGCACCGGGCTCGCCCCGTTCATGAGCATCGTCCGGGATCCCGTCACCTATGAGCGCTTCGATCAGGTGGTCCTGACGCATGGCGTGCGGGTCGCGAGCGAGCTCGCCTACCGCGACCACATCCTCCACGAACTGCCGCGGCACGAGTTCCTGGGGGAGTCCGTGAGGGGCAAGCTGCGCTACTACCCTACGGTCACCCGCGAGGATTTCGAGCATGTCGGCCGTCTGACCGACCTGCTCGGCAGCGGGCGGCTGCTCACGGACCTCGGGCTGCCGCCGCTCGACCCGGCGCTCGACCGCGCGATGATCTGCGGCAGCCCGGCGATGCTCAAAGATCTCTCCGCGCTGCTCGATGCTGCGGGTTTCCACATCTCGCCCGGGATCGGCGAGGCGGGCGACTACGTCGTCGAGAAGGCCTTCGCCGTGCGTTGAACGACCGAGGAGCGGCATCGATGATGAGCACTAACTTGTTCCGTGCGATCGCATCGCTCGCGCTGACGATCCTCGTCGCCGCGCCGGCCCTGGCCGACGCACCGCGTCACCCCGATGCCCCCGCGCCACCGAGCGCGGTCGCCGATGGCGCAACAGTGGTGTCGATCCCGCTGTCCGACGGCGTCGCTCTCAAGGGGGACCTCTACCTGCCGAAGGGGACCGGACGCCATCCGGTCCTGATCGAGGTCACGCCCTACGGCCGCCGCGGCATCTTCAGCGCGGCCGACGAGCATGGCTACTGGACCGCCGAGGGCTATGCGTTGCTCATCGTGGACGCCCGCGGCATCGGCGACAGCGGTGGAGACTTCAGCTTCATGACCGACGCCCGCCGCGACGGGCCCCAGATCGTCGACTGGGCCGCACGCCAGCCGTGGTCCACCGGCAAGGTCGGTATGCGCGGCAGTTCCTACAGCGGGACTTATCCGATCCAGACCGCTGCCGCCGCACCCGAAGGCTTGGCCTGCATCAGCCCCAACGCCAGCTTCCAGAGCGCTTTCGACGGCCCGCCCTACCTCGGCGGCGGACTGATGCTCGCTTGGGCGCTCAGTTGGACGACGCTGGTCGACCGCGGCATGGCGGAGCGGCCGATCGAAAGGCAAGGCCTCGCGAGAAAGGTCGATCACGACCGACTGCTGCAGCATCGTCCGCTCGCGACCGCGGATGTGGCGATGCATGGCCGCGGGCTGCGCGTGTACCAGCAACTGCTGGCCCATCCGACCTACGACGCGTTCTGGGCCGAGGCCCAGCTGAGCGTCGAGGACTATCGTCGGATCCGGGTGCCCGCCCTCGCCTTCTCCGGTTGGTACGACACGACGCTGACGGGGAGCATCGCCAACTATCGGGCGATGCGCGCGCTCGCCGCGTCCGCGGCGGACCAATGGATCGTCGTCGGCCCTTGGGATCACGCCGGCGCCTCCGAGGGGGGCTACACGCGCGACACGGGGCAGCCGATGACCCGCATCGGCGTGCTGCCTATCGAACCTGGCGGCTTCCTGCCGGGGCAGCGCATGGCGCGCGAATTCTTCGACTGGTGCCTCAAAGGGACCGCCCCCCGCCCGACATGGTCACCGGTGCAGATGTTCGTCCCCGGCCGGGACCGTTGGCTGCAGGCCGATCGGCTTCCCGCACCGGGCATCGTGCGACATACGCTCTTCCTTAACGGCCAGGGACAGGCCAACGCCCCGCAGAGCGATGGCGCACTCGTGCCGCAGCCCGGCAAACCCGCCATCGATCGGTACATCCACGACCCGCGGGATCCGGTCCGGGCGGACGTGGCGGTCGACGGACGCAAGGTCCTGCGCTTCGGTCCGCAGGACATCGCGAAGCAGTTGCAGCGGACCGATGTGCTGACCTATTCCACCGCGCCATTGCGCGAGGTGCTAACGATCCTCGGCAACGCGACCTTGTCGCTCTACGCCGCGACCGACGTCACCGACACCGATTTCATGGCGCTGCTCGAAGATGTCGCGCCCGACGGCACGGCCGTCCGGCTCGGTTCCGGGTGGACCGGCGTGCTGCGCACGCGTTACCGGAACGGCCCGGCCCGTTCCGACCTCATGAGGCCGGGCGAAACGAC
>CANHFH010000046.1 GCA_947459825.1 Pseudomonadota bacterium
ACCGGCCACTTGCGGGAGAGCTCGGCGTTCAAGGCCTTGAAGGACTCCTGACCTGCCGGCACCTCGTCCTCCGAATAGATCGCCTCGACCGGGCACTCCGGCTCGCAGAGCGTGCAGTCGATGCACTCATCGGGGTCGATCACCAGGAAGTTCGGACCCTCGTGGAAGCAGTCCACCGGGCAGACCTCCACGCAGTCCATGTACTTGCACTTGATGCAGTTCTCGGTGACGACGAACGCCATGGTCCAGACCCTTGATGCAGATGCCCTTTCGGCAGATGCCGCGAACTCTATAACGGCCCCGCGCGCCGCGCCAGCATCCGGGCGGGGCTGTCCGCGCAGCGTTCAGGCGTAGGCGCGGCGATCGATATCGGTGAAGTGGTGCCGCTCGGCGCCCGAGGCGCGGTCCTCGAGGAAGCGCTTGAGCGTGTAGGTCGTGCTGGTGAACGCGATCTCGTCCCACGGGATCTCGTGCTCGGCGACCAGTTTGACCTCGAGGCTCTCGGTGCCGGCCCCGAAGGCGGGCGTGCGCATGCGGCCGCGGAAGAACACATGCACCTGATGCGCATGCAGCACATGCACCACCGACAGCAGCGAGCCGATCTCGACATCGGCGAGGGCCTCTTCCTGCGATTCGCGTGCGGCGGCCTGCTGCAGCGTCTCGCCGTTCTCCATGAACCCCGCCGGCACGGTCCAGTAGCCGTGGCGCGGCTCGATGGCGCGACGGCAGATGAGGATGCGGCCGGCGTCGTCGACGGGCACGCAGCCGACCACCAGCTTCGGGTTCTGGTAGTGCACCGTGCCGCAGGACGCACAGATGTGCCGCGGCAACTGGTCGCCTTCGGGGATGCGCAGCTCGACACCGGAGCCGCAATGACTGCAGTAGTTCATGTGTGTTGCGTGGTGCCGGGAGAGGGAATCGAACCCACACTCTGTCGCCAGAACCGGATTTTGAGTCCGGCGCGTCTACCAGTTCCGCCATCCCGGCGCCGGGAGGACAAGGTGGAAAGTATACTGGAAGCCCGCCCCGGCCTCCCGACGACCCCGTGCAAGCCGCCGATTTCGACTACCCCCTGCCGCCCGAACTGATCGCCCAGCGCCCGCTGCCCGAGCGCAGTGCCTCCCGCTTGCTCGTGGTCGATGCGGCCGCCGGGCAGCGCCGTGATGCGCGCTTCACCGACCTGCCGGGCCTGCTCGCCCCGGGCGACCTCTTGGTCTTCAACGACACGCGGGTGGTGCCGGCGCGCCTCGAGGGCGTGAAACCGACCGGGGGCGTGGTCGAGATGCTTCTCGAACGGCCGCTTGAGGGGCTCGAGGCCCTGCTGCACATGCGGGCGAGCAAGCCGCTGCGCCCCGGGCAGGTGGTCCGCACCGCCGGCGGCGACATCGTGGTGGAGGGGCGCGAGGAGGACCTTTTCAAGGTGCGCTTGCCTGCGCCCGCGCTCGAGTTCTTCGGCCGTCACGGCAGCGTGCCGCTGCCGCCGTACATCGAGCGGACACCGGACGGCGACGACACCGGCCGCTACCAGAGCCTGCTCGCGCGCGTACCGGGCGCGGTCGCCGCGCCAACGGCGAGCCTGCACTTCGACGAGGCGATGCTCGCTCGGCTCGATGCGATGGGCGTCCGCCGCGCCACCGTCACGCTGCATGTCGGCGCCGGCACTTTCCAGCCGATGCGCAGCGACCGCATCGAGGAGCATGTCATGCACGCCGAATGGGCCGAGCTGCCGGCGGCCACGGTCGAGGCGATCGCCGCGACGCGTGCCGCGGGCGGCCGCATCGTCGCCATCGGCACCACCGTCGTGCGCACGCTCGAGTCGGCGCCCGAGCCGCTCGCGCCCTGGCATGGCGACACCCGGCTCTTCATCCGCCCCGGCCACCGCTGGAAGGTGGTCGACGCGATGGTCACCAACTTCCACCTGCCGCGCTCGACGCTCCTGATGCTGGTGAGCGCGTTCGCAGGCCGCGAGAGCATCCTCGCGGCGTATGCGCACGCGGTGCAGCAGCGCTACCGCTTCTTCAGCTACGGCGATGCGATGTTCCTGACGCGCGCGCCGCAGGCGGATGGCGCTGCAGGCACCGCGCCGTGACGCTGCGTTACGAGCTCATCGCCACCGACGGCGCCGCGCGCCGCGGCCGCGTGCACGCGACGCACGGCAGCATCGAGACGCCGGCGTTCATGCCGGTCGGCACCTACGGTACGGTCAAGGCGATGACGCCCGAGGAGCTCGAGGGCCTCGGCGCCGAGATCGTCCTCGGCAACACCTTCCATCTCATGCTGCGGCCGGGCGCCGACCTCATCGACGAACTCGGCGGTCTCCACCGCTTCATGCACTGGTCGCGGCCCATCCTCACCGACTCGGGCGGGTTCCAGGTCTTCAGCCTCGCCAAGATGCGCAAGATCACCGAGGAGGGCGTGCGTTTCCGCTCACCGGTCGACGGCAGCGAGGTGCGGCTCACGCCCGAGGATTCCATGGCGGTGCAGCTCGCGCTGCGCTCCGACATCGCGATGGCCTTCGATGACTGCACCGCCTGGCCCGCGACCCATGCCGAGGCGCAGGCGTCGATGGAGCGCTCGATGCGCTGGGCGGTGCGCTGCCGCGACCGTTATTACCGCGACGTGGGCGAGCGGCCCACCCCCGGGGATCTCTTCGGCATCGTGCAGGGCGGCATGTATGCCGACCTGCGCCGCGCCTCGCTCGAGTCCCTGTTGCAGCTCGATCTGCCGGGGCTTGCGGTCGGCGGCCTCGCCGTGGGGGAGCCCGAGCCCGAGCGGCTGCGGGTGCTCGAGGAGACCGTGCCCCTGATGCCGGTCGATCGGCCGCGGTATCTCATGGGCGTCGGCCGCCCGGAGGACATCGTCGCCGCCGTGCAGCGCGGCATCGACATGTTCGACTGCGTGATGCCGACCCGGCACGCCCGCAACGGGCGCCTGTTCACGGCCACCGGGGACATCAACATCCGCAACGCCGCCCATCAGCGCGACCCCGGCCCCGTCGACCCCGAGTGCGCCTGCTACACCTGCCGCAACTATTCCCGGGCCTACCTGCGGCATCTGGAGCGCTGCAACGAGATCCTCGGTGCGCGCCTCAACACCATCCACAACCTGCACTTCTACCTCGACCTGATGCGGCGCCTGCGGGAGGCCATCGAGGGGGGGCGGCTCGAGTCTTTTGCCCGCGATTTCCTCGCCCGGCGGCAGTCCGCGCCGCCTGTGGCATAATTCGCGGCCTTTTTCGACCTGACCTCCTGCGAGGACCACCGCCATGAACGGACTGATCCCCGAAGCTTACGCCCAGGCCGGCGCCGCCCCGCCGGGCGGCCAGCTCGCCCCGCTGTTGATGATGGTGCTGTTCATCGTCATCTTCTATTTCCTGCTCATCCGCCCGCAGCAGAAGAAGGCCAAGGAACACCAGGCCATGCTGACGGCGCTCTCGGTCGGTGACGAGGTCGTCACCGCCGGCGGCATCCTCGGCAAGGTCACCGCCATCGGCGAGGGCGTGGTCACGCTCGAGGTCGCCCAGGGCGTTCAGATCAAGGTCCAGAAGTTCCAGGTCAGCTCGCTCGTGCCGAAGGGCACGCTGAAGGGCTGATCGATGCTCGAGTTCCCGCGCTGGAAATATTGGCTGGTCGCGATCGTGCTGACGGTCGCCGCGCTCTTCGCCCTGCCCAACGTCTTCGGTGAGGACGCGGCGCTGCAGGTCGTGCGCAAGGACCGCGCGGCCGTCTCCGACGACACCGTCAAGTCCATGCGGGACTCGCTCGCGGCGCAGGGCGTCGCCGTCACGCGCAGCTATGTCGACCAGGGCCGCCTGATGCTGCATTTCGCCGCCGTCCCGGAGCAGTTGAAGGCGCGCGATGTGGTCAACGACGCCTTCGGCAAGGACTACGCCACCGCGCTGTCCTTCGCCTCGCGCGCGCCGGACTGGCTGCGCGGCATCGGCCTGCGCCCCATGCCGCTGGGCCTCGACCTGCGCGGCGGCCTGCATCTGCTCTACCAGGTCGATGTCGACGGCGCGGTGTCGCAGCTGCTCGAGGTCTACGAGCAGGACTCGCGCCGCGCGCTCGCCGGGGCAAGCATCCCGTTCGTCGATGTCACGCCGGTCGCGGTCGATGCCGCGAAGCCCAACGGCCTGCGCGTGCTGCTGCCCGCTGGCGCCGACGCCGAGCCCGCACGTGCGGCGCTCCGCAAGATGATGCCGGACCTGCTGTTCTCCGAGACGCGCGGCGCCGACGGTCCCGCGGTCCAGATGCTGCTCACCGCCGCGCAGATCCAGGAGCGTCAGGACTACGCCATCCAGCAGAACCTCACCACACTGCGTAACCGCGTAAACGAATTGGGCGTCTCCGAACCCGTTGTGCAGCGCCAGGGCGTCGACCGCATCGTCGTGCAGCTGCCGGGCGTCCAGAACTCGGCCGAGGTGAAGGACATCCTCGGCAAGGTGGCGACCCTCGAGTGGCGTCTGCAGGACCTGACGAACAGCGTCTCCGACGCGGTGCAGCGCGGCCGCGCGCCGATCGGCTCCAAGCTCTACGAGAACGCGCCGGGCGGCCTGCCGGTGCTCCTCAAGCGCGACATCATCGTCACCGGCGACCAGCTGATCGACGCGGTGACCGCGGCGACGGAGCAGGGGCCGGGCGTGTCCATCACCCTCGACACCGCTGGCGGCGAGGAGATGCTGCGCACCACCCGCGCCAACCTCGGCAAGCCGATGGGCGTGGTGTTCATCGAGCAGCGCCGCGAGGAGATCGATGTCGACGGCCGCAAGGTGCAACGCGACATCAAGGAAGAGAAGGTCATCAGCGTCGCCACCATCCAGGGCGTGTTCTCCAACAAGTTCCAGATCACCGGCCTCAGCACCAACGAGGCGCGCGAGCTCGCGCTGCTGATGCGCGCCGGCGCGCTCGCCGCGCCGCTGTTCGTCGTCGAGGAGCGCGTGGTCGGCCCGGCGCTCGGCAAGGAGAACATCCGCAAGGGCGTCACCGCGCTCGTCATCGGCATGGCGCTGCTCTTCGTGTTCATGGCGGTCTACTACAAGACCTTCGGCATGGTCGCGAACCTCGTGCTGCTCGCCAATGTGGTGCTGCTCGCGGCGCTGCTGACGATGTTCAAGGCGGCATTGTCGCTGCCCGGCATCGCGGGCATCGTGCTCACCGTCGGCATGGCGGTCGATGCCAATGTGCTCATCTACGAGCGCATCCGCGAGGAGCTGCGCAACGGGGTCACGCCGCAGACCGCCATCACGAAGGGCTTCGAGAAGGCCTTCTCGGCGATCGCCGACTCGAACATCACCACGCTCATCGCCGGCATCGTGCTGTGGGCCTTCGGCACCGGGCCGATCCGCGGCTTCGCCGTCGTGCTCTCGCTCGGCATCCTCACCTCGATGTTCACCTCGCTGCTCGGTAGCCGCGCGCTGCTGACGCTGATGTACGGCGGCACCCGCCGGCCGCAGCGGCTGTCGATCTGATCCGCCGGAGTCCACGACCATGGAAGTGTTCAATCCCAACAGCAAGTTCGCGTTCATGCGGACGCGCAAGGCTTGGTACGCGGTCTCCGCCGTGCTGTTCGTGGTGTCGCTGGTCGCACTCTTCACCAAGGGCTTGAACCTCGGCGTGGATTTCACCGGTGGCATCACCGTCGAGGCCAAGTTCGCCGGCGAGGCCAACCCCGAGACCCTGCGCTCCAGCCTCGAGCGCGCCGGCTTCAAGGACATCCAGGTGCAGAACTTCGGCTCCTCGCGTGATGTGGCGGTCCGGCTGCCGCCGCCGGCCGCCGGCGAGACGCCGGACGCGATCCGCGGCCGCATCGAGGGCGTGCTGAAGGCCGCTGACCCGCAGGTGCAGGTCAGCCGCCTCGAGGTGGTCGGGCCGCAGGTGGGCGCGGAGCTGCGCAACTCGGCGATCGTCGCGCTCGTCACCACGCTGATCCTGATCTTCATCTACGTCTTCTTCCGCTTCAACGCCTGGCAGCTGTCGGTGGGCGCCATCGTCGCGGCGATCCACGACCCGATCATCGTGCTCGGGTTCTTCGCCGTGACCGGCATCGTCTTCGACCTGTCGGTCGTCGCGGCGCTGCTCGCGGTCATCGGCTATTCGCTCAACGACACGGTGGTGGTCTTCGACCGCATCCGCGAGCGCTTCGAGACCAACAAGCGTCTCGCGCCCGCGGAAGTGCTCGACCAGTCGGTCAACCAGACCCTCTCGCGCACCATCATGACCAGCGTCACCACCCTCATCGTGGTGGTGGTGCTGCTGCTGCTCGGTGGGCCGGTCCTGCACGGCTTCTCGATCGCCCTCGTGGTCGGCATCCTGATCGGCACCTACTCGTCGATCTACATCGCGAGCTCGGTCGCCCTCGACCTCGGTCTCGATGCCGAAAGCCTGTTCCCGACCCGCAAGAAGCTGGCGCTAGACGACCTGCCCTGATCCGGCTCCGTCGGGCCGTCCCGCGTAGGCGGCCGTCCGCCTGTCGTCCGACACCCTAGCGGTGGGACGCGTCGCCCCCCTACAATCGGGCACAACTTCCCTGGGGGGACCGACCATGAACTGGCGCATCAAGCCGCTCGACGAGATCATCGCCACCGCCGAGAAGAAGAGCCTCAAGCGCTCGCTCGGCGCCTTCCAGCTCACCATGATGGGCATCGGCGCCATCATCGGCACCGGCATCTTCGTGCTCACCGCCGAGGCCGCCCAGAAGGCCGGCCCCGGCATGATGGTCTCCTTCATCATCGCGGGCTTCGTCTGCGCGGTCGCCGCGCTCTGCTATGCCGAGCTCTCCTCGATGGTGCCGGTCTCCGGCTCCGCCTACACCTACTCCTATGCAGTCCTCGGCGAGGCCATCGCCTGGATGGTCGGCTGGGCCCTGGTGCTCGAATTCGCGGTCGCCGCGAGCGCGGTATCGGTGGGGTGGTCGAACTACTTCGTCGGACTCATGGAACGCTCCTTCGGCATGGACTTGCCCGAGGCCTTCACCAAGGGCATGTATGCCGGTGGCCTCATCAATCTGCCGGCCGCCGCCATCGCGATGCTGGTGACCGCGCTGCTCGTCATCGGCACCCGCGAGAGCGCCACGGTGAACTCCGTGCTGGTGGCCATCAAGGTCGTGGCGCTGACGGTGTTCGTCATCCTCGCGATCCCGGTCATCAACGGTGCCAACTTCCAGCCCTTCGCGCCCAACGGCTTCCTCGACACCACCGGCCTCGGGGTCGGCATCGCGGGCGCCGCGGCCTCGATCTTCTTCGCTTATGTCGGTTTCGACGCCGTCGCGACCGCCGCGGAGGAGACCAAGGACCCGCAGCGCAACATCCCCATCGGTCTCATCGGCAGCCTTGCCATCTGCACCGTGTTCTACCTCTTGGTGGCGGCCGGTGCGGTCGGCGCCATGGGCGCCCAGCCCGTCGGCGACGCGTCGGGCGTGCCGCTGTCGCCGGGCAGCGAGGCCTTCAACGCGGCCTGCGCCCTCGAGGTCAACCGCAACCTGCTGGCCTGCAGCGACGAGCCGCTCGCCCATGTGCTCGACATGATCGGCTGGAGCAAGGTCGCGCAGCTCATCGGCCTCGCGGCCTTCCTCGCGCTGCCCTCGGTCATCCTGATGATGCTCTTCGGACAGACCCGCATCTTCTTCGTGATGGCCCGCGATGGTCTGCTGCCCTTCGGCGAGACCCTCTCCAAGGTCCACCCGAAGTTCGGTACGCCGTATGTGGTGACGATCATCACCGGCATCGCCGTCACCATCTTCGCGGCCTTCTTCCCGGTGGGCGTGCTCGCCGACATCTCGAACAGCGGTACGCTGTTCGCGTTCCTCACGGTGTCGGTGGGCGTGATGGTGCTGCGTCGCCGCGAGCCCGACCGCCCGCGGCCGTTCCGCACCCCGTTCATCTGGTTGGTGGGTCCGCTGGCGTTCTTCGGCTGCCTGTTCCTGCTGCTCTCGCTGCCGCTGCACACCCAGATGACCTTCCTGAAGTGGACCGCGGCCGGCCTGGTGATCTACTTCCTGTACGGCTACCGCAAGAGCCCGCTCGCAGGCAGGAAGTGATCGTCCGGACGCATCGCTGATATGGCCGCCGGGGTCGATGCCAAGCTCGCCAACCGCATCCTGCTCGGGCTTGCGGGGGGCGCCATCGCGGGTGCGCTGACGCTGCTCATCGGCGCCGGCTCGCCCGCGGTGCTCGAGGGCGCGCGTTGGGTCGCGACGAACGTCTTCGACCCCATCGGCCAGATCTTCCTGCGGCTGCTGTTCTTCGTCGTGATGCCGCTGGTGTTCGCCTCGCTGGCGGCGGGCGTCGCGCAGTTGGGCGACCTCGGGCGGCTCGGGCCGCTCTCGGCGCGGACCTTCACGCTGTTCTTCCTCAACATGTCCATCGCCTGCGTGCTGGGCCTCATGATGATGAACGTGCTGCAGCCCGGCGCGGTCATCGACGCGGACACCAAGACGCGGCTCGTCGCCGAATACGGCACCGCCTCCGACAAGCTCATCGAGAAGCAGGCGGCGCAGCCCGATATGAGCTTCGCCACGGTGGTCGACATGTTCATGCCGCGCAACCTCGTCGGCGCCATCGCGGGCCACGACCGCGCGGCGCTGGGCGAGGTGTTGCCGCTGATCCTGTTCGCGATCCTGGTCGGCGCGGCGGCGATCCAGATGGGCGGGCGCCGCCGGGAGCAGCTGCAATCGGGTCTCGAGCTCGTCACCGAGCTCATGACCGGCATCGTGCGCTTCGCGCTCAAGCTCGCGCCCTATGCCGTGCCGGCGATGATCTACAGCGTGGTGGTGAAGGTCGGCTGGGACATATTGATCGCCCTCGGCCTGTTCGTGGTCGGCTGCCTCGCGGTGATGGTGCTGCACCTCTTCGGCACCATGTCGCTGTGGCTCAAGCTCTTCTCGCGCTACCGTCCGATGGACTTCTGGCGGCGCATCCGCCCGGTGCTGGTGACGGCGTTCTCCACGAGTTCGAGCAGCGCCACGCTCCCCGCGGCGCTAGCCTCGGCGCGCGACGACCTGCAGATCCGCCCGACCACCGCCGGTTTCGTGCTGCCGCTCGGTACCACCATGAACATGGCGGGCACGGCGCTCTACGAAGGCTGCGTGGTGCTGTTCGTCGCGCAAGTCTTCGGCATCCACCTCGGCTTCGGTGAACAGGTCACGCTGCTTCTGCTCGCCGTGCTGGGCGCGGTCGCCGCGGCCGGTATCCCGGGCGGTTCGCTGCCCATCATCGCGGGCCTGCTCATCACCTTCGGCATCCCGCCCGAGGGCATCGGCATCGTGCTCGGCGCCGACCGCCTGCTCGACATGACGCGCACCATGGTCAACGTGGGCGCCGACATGGTCACCACGGCCGTGGTGGATTCCCTCGAACACAAGGAAGCGCCCGGCAGCGCATCGGCATGAGCGCAGCCGGCGCGCTGCGCTGGCCTTGGATATGGCCTGTCGCCGCTTGGGCGGTGGTGGGCTTCGCGTCCGTGGCGGATCTGTCCTGGATCTGGATCCCGGTGGTGGTGGGGCTCATCGGCGCTGTGCTCGCCGCCGTGCACCACGCGGAGGTCATCGCCGAGCGCGTCGGCGAGCCCTACGGCACGCTGGTGCTCGCGGTGGCGGTCACGGTCATCGAGGTGGCGCTCATCGTCTCGCTGATGATCGCCGACGACACCCCCAACATGGGCTTGCCCCGCGACACGGTGTACGCCGCGGTGATGATCATCGTCACCGGCATGGTCGGTCTCTGCCTCTTCGCGGGTTCGCTGCAGCACAACGAACAGACCTTCTCGCTGCACGGCGTCAGCGCCGCGCTCGCGACCCTCGCCGCGCTCGCCGTGCTCACCATGGTGCTGCCGTCCTTCACCACGAGCTCGCCCGGCGCGACCTACAGCACCGGACAGCTGGGCTTCGTGGCGCTGGTCTCGTTGTTGCTCTACGCGGCGTTCGTGCTGGTGCAGACCGTGCGCAACCGCGACTACTTCCTCGACGAGCTCGACCCCGCGCCGGACGCGCCGGGCCACGGCAAGGCGGCGCGCCAGTCGGCGCTCGGCTGGACGCTGCTCGCGCTGGTCGCGTCGCTGGTCGCGGTGGTGCTGCTCGCCAAGGCGCTCGCGCCCGGCATCACGGCGTCGCTCGACGCGATCGGTGCGCCCGAGGCGGCGACCGGCGTCTTCATCGCGGCGCTCGTGCTGCTGCCCGAGAGCCTCGCGGCGTTCCGCGCGGCGCGTGCCAACCGCCTGCAGACCAGCCTCAACCTCGCCATCGGCTCGGCGCTGGCGTCGATCGGCCTCACCATCCCGGTGGTGGCGGTGCTGTCGCTCGTCATGGGCTGGACGCTCGAGCTCGGGCTCGACTCGCGCGAGGTGGTGCTGCTCGCGCTCGCACTGCTCGTGAGCACGCTGTCGCTCGGCACCGGGCGCACCACCCTGCTGCACGGCGCGGTGCACCTCGTCATCTTCGGGGTGTTCCTGTTCACCACCATCGTGCCGTAGCACGACGCGCGGTGGACCGCCCGGCGCAGGACGGGGCGATCAGCCCTCGATCAGCGAGGGCACGAGGTGCGGCTTGATCACCGCCACCATCGCTTCATAGACCTTGGGCGAGGCGGCGATGATGTTGCCGCCCTGCGTGTAGGCGCCGCCTGAGAGCGTTCCGACACGGCCGCCCGCTTCCTCGACCATCAGCGACCCGGCGGCGGTGTCCCAGGGGCCGAGCCCGATCTCGAAGAAGCCGTCGGTGCGACCGGCGGCGACATAGGCGAGGTCGAGGGCCGCCGAGCCGGGGCGGCGAACGCCCGCAGCGACCTTCATGAAGTCCTTGAGCATCGCCATGTAGCAGTCGAGGTACCGGACATTGGCGCGGTAGGGGAAGCCCGTGCCGAGCAGCGAGCCTTCGAGCCCGCGCAGGTTGCCGACGCGCAGGCGGCGGTTCTCGAGGTGGGCGCCGCCGCCGCGCGAGGCCGTGAAGAGCTCCTGGCGCATCGGGTCGTAGATCACGCCGAGCTCCATGCGGCCGCGTACGCGGCAGCCGATGGAGACGCTGAAGTGCGGGAAGCCGTGCAGGAAATTGGTGGTGCCGTCGAGCGGATCGATGATCCACTCGACCGTGTCGCCGGCGCCGCCGTCGTCCGTGCCGCCGGCCGTGCCGGGGATCGCACCGCTCTCCTCGCCGAGGAAGGCGTGGTCGGGGTAGGCGCGACGGATCGTGGCGATGATGTCCGCCTCGGCCATCTTGTCGACCTCGCTGACGAAGTCGTTGCGGCCCTTGCTCGACACCTCGAGCGAGTCGAGGCGGTTGAGGCTGCGGACGATGAGGTCCGCGGCGCGGCGCGCGGCACGCACGGCGATGTTGAGTAATGGCGACATGCTGGCAAAGAGCGCGGTTCGGAGGCGCGTAGAATAACACGCATGGACGCCTCTCCCGTCGCCATCGGCCCCGCCGACCTCCGCGTGGTGCTGGTCGAGACCTCCCATCCCGGGAACATCGGCGCGGTCGCCCGCGCCATGAAGAACATGGGTCTCGAGCGCCTGGTGCTGGTGCGGCCCAAGGCCTTCCCCCACTCCGAGGCGAGCGCCCGTGCCTCGGGCGCGACCGACCTGCTCGAGCGCGCGCAGGTCGTCGGGTCGCTGCCCGAAGCCCTCGTGGGCTGCGGACTCGTGGTCGCGACCACGGCGCGCGAGCGCGACCCCAACATCCGTGTGCTCGATGTGCGCGACGGCGCGGTGCAGATGGTCGCCGAGGCCGTGCGCGGCCCCGTGGCGCTGCTCTTCGGCAACGAGCGCACCGGCCTCACCAACGACGAGCTCGCGCTCGCCAACCTGCTGCTGCGCATCCCGGCGAACCCCGGGTATTCCTCGCTCAACCTCGCGATGGCCGTGCAGGTCGTCGCCTATGAGCTCTACCGGGCGCGCGGCTTCTCCGTGCAGGCGCCCGAGCGTGTCGTGCCGCGCGCCACCGCGGACGACATGGAGCGGCTCTACGCCCATCTCGCGACGGTGCTCGATGAGGTCGGTTTCAGGGACCGTACGGCGAGCGGCACGAACCTCATGGAGCGCCTCCGTCGCCTCTTCAACCGTGCCGACCTCGACCAGAACGAGGCCAACATCGTGCGCGGCATCCTCACCGCTGTGCAGCAGAGGCGCCGCACCGCCGGCACGCCGCACGGACCGCGGGATCCCTCGGAGCGCGCGTGAGCGTCGCGCTGCCGGTCTTCCTCGACCACGCCTCCACGACGCCCATCGACCCGCGCGCGGCCGCGGCGATGGCCGAGTGCTTGGTGGGTCCGGAAGGCCTCGGCAATCCCTCCAGCGCGACGCACGCTTACGGGCGTGCCGCCGCGGCGCGCATCGAGCGTGCGCGAGCGGAGGTCGCGGCCTTGGTCGGGGCGTCGCCGGTCGACATCGTGTTCACCTCCGGCGCCACAGAGTCCGACAACCTCGCACTCATCGGCATCGCGCGCGGTCGGGCGTCGTTCGGACGGCATCTCGTCGTCCCGCGCACCGAACACAAAGCCGTGCTCGACCCGGCGCGGCATCTCGAGAAGGCGGGATGGACCGTCTCCTGGCTGGAGCCTGCGGCGGACGGCCGCATCACGCCCGAGGCCGTGGCCGCGGCGCTGCGTCCCGATACCCAGCTCGTCTCCGTGATGCACGCCAACAACGAGACCGGCGTGGTGAACGACATCGCCGCCATCGCCGCGGTCTGCCACGCGCGTGATGTGCTCGTGCACACCGATGCGGCGCAGTCGGCGGGCAAGCTGCCCATCGACCTCGTCGCGCTGGGCGTCGATCTGCTTTCTTTGTCGGCGCACAAGATGTACGGCCCGAAGGGCGTGGGCGCGTTGGTGGTGACGCCGCGAGCGCGGCCCTGGGTCGAGCCGCTGCTGTGGGGCGGGCCGCAGGAGCGGGGGCTGCGCGCCGGCACGCCCGCCACGCACCAGATCGCGGGCTTCGGTGTCGCCGCCGCGCTCGCCGCCGAGCGGCTCGCCGCCGACGCCGCCCACACCGGGTCGCTCGCGGCGCGGCTGCGCGCCGCGCTCGCGGACCTGCCGGGGCTGCGCTTCAACGACCATCCGAGCGCGCGGCTGCCGGGGCTCGTATCGGTGAGCGTCGAGGGTGTCGAGGGCGAGAGCCTCATCGACGCGCTGCCCGAGATCGCGGTGTCGAGCGGCGCGGCCTGCGACTCGGCCTCGGGCGAGCCGTCCTATGTGCTGCGCGCCCTCGGTCTGCCGCCCGAACTCGCGCAGTCCACGCTGCGCATCGCGTTCGGCCGCTTCAACACCGTGGCCGAGGCCGACCTCGCCGCCGCCGCGATCCGCCGGGCCGTGACGATGCTGCGCGCCGAAGATGCGCCCGGTCCCCCGCCCACGGCACCGGGTGAGCCGGCGTGGGTGGTGGGCGAGGCGGGGCGGACCCGCGAGGGCACCCGCGTCCGCTGCTATCTTCGCGTCGCGGGGCCGGTGATCACCGCCGCTGAGTTCCGGGTGTTCGGCTGTCCGCATACCCGCGCGGTCACCAAGGCCCTGGCCGCCGCGCTGTCGGGACGGCCCCTCGATCCGTCCATGCCCGCAGCGTCGGCGGGGGATCCCTCGCTGGGTGCGCCAGGGGACTGGTCCGCCCGCCACGGCGTGCCGCCCGAGAAACTCGGGCGCTTGTTGGTGGTCGAAGACGCATGGCAGCGCGCGCGCGAGGCTGCCCTCGCGGCGGCCCGTAATTGCTAGAATCCTCGCCATAGGAGGCCCGATGGCCATCTCGCTCACCGATTCCGCTGCCGACCGTGTCCGCAACTTCCTGCTCTCGCGGGGGCAGGGGCTCGGGCTGCGGCTCGGCGTACGCAAGACCGGCTGTTCGGGTTTCGCCTATGTGGTCAATTTCGCCGACGACACCACGCCCGCCGACATCGTCTTCGAGGACCGCGGCGTGAAGGTCTTCGTCGACCGCGACAGCCTGCCGCTCATCGACGGCACCGAGGTCGATTTCGTGAAGCAGGGCCTCAACGAGGCCTTCAAGTTCCGCAACCCCAAGTCCAAGGGCGAATGTGGTTGCGGCGAAAGCTTCAACGTCTAAAAACCCCTTTTTCGCCAGTGACTTGCACGGCAGCCCGCGTTGGCGGTCGAGGGCCGGGCCGGGTACACTACGCGTTTGCCCGTCCCTAGCCGGTCGGGTGGTCTTTCCCACAACCTGAAGGAACTTCCCCATGGCGCTGGAGCGCACCTTTTCGATCGTCAAGCCTGATGGCGTCGCCCGCAACCTGATCGGCGAGGTCTACCGCCGCTTCGAGCAGGCCGGCCTGCGCGTCGTCGCCGCCCGCATGCAGCATCTCTCGCAGCGCGAGGCCGAGGGCTTCTACGCCGTGCACCGCGAGCGTCCGTTCTTCAACGACCTCGTGAAGTACATGACCTCCGGCCCCGTGATGCTGCAGGTGCTCGAGGGCGAGAACGCCATCGCCAAGAACCGCGAGATCATGGGCGCCACCGACCCCAAGAAGGCCGCGCCCGGCACCATCCGCGCCGACCTCGCGCAGAGCATCGAGGCGAACACCGTGCACGGCTCGGACGGTCCCGAGACCGCCGCGCAGGAGATCGCGTACTTCTTCCGCTCCATCGAGGTCTGCCCGCGCGGCTGATCGCCGCGCATCGGGCAAACCGACCATGGACGCCGCTGCCGTCGACGCGCGCACCCCTCTGCTCGGCCTCGAGAGGCCCGCGCTCGAGGAGTTCGTCGCGTCGCTCGGCAGCAAGCCCTTCCGCGCGCGCCAGCTCATGAACTGGATGTACAAGCGCGTGGAGGGCGACTTCTCGGCGATGACCGACCTCGCGCGCGACTTCCGCGCGCAGTTGGCCGAGCATGCCGTGATCCGCGCGCCCGAGGTCATCTCGCGCCACGACTCCGCGGACGGCACCCGCAAGTGGCTGCTGCGCGCCGACGGCGTGCAGGCCTTCGAGATGGTGTTCATCCCGGAGACCGACCGCGGCACGCTCTGCATCTCCTCGCAGGTCGGCTGCGCGCTCGACTGCGCGTTCTGCTCGACCGCGCAGCAGGGCTTCAACCGCAACCTCACCGCCGACGAGATCGTCGGCCAGGTGTGGCTCGCCAACCGCGAGCTCGGCCTCGAGCCGGGCGG
>CANHFH010000047.1 GCA_947459825.1 Pseudomonadota bacterium
GGCGCGGTCGCCGCCGCGGTAGAGCGCTTCGCCGGCCTTGACGGTGGCAGGATCGGCCTCGAGGCCGGTCGGCGTCTGGCGCGAGTAGTACGCGGCGAGGTCGCGGATGTCGTCGTCCGTGAGCGCGACCGCGAGCGGGTACATCACGAGGTTGTTGCGATGGCCCGCGCGGAACAGCTTCAGCTGTTCTTTGATGTAGGCGCTGCCCTGGCCCGCGAGGTTCGGCCACTCGGGGTTGACGCTGTTGCCGTTGACGCCGTGGCAGGCGGTGCAGACGGCGGCCTTGGCCTCACCGGCGGTGGCGGCGGCGGAGTTGTCGGCGCGGACGGCCGCCGGCGCGAGCGCGAGAGCGCTGGTCGCGAGGACGGCAAGCAGGACGGCGCGGGTCGGGGCGGTCATCGAGCGGACTCCAAACGGACGGATGCAGACGCGTAAGTTTACACTATGGCCGTGTCCCGCTTCCCCAAGGTCGAGTTCCTGCTGAGCGTCGCCGCTCCGGCCCAGTTCCCGGCCGATTCCGGCGCCGAGGTGGCCTTCGCGGGCCGCTCCAACGCCGGTAAGTCGAGCGCCATCAACGCCCTGGCCGAGCGCAAAGCCCTTGCCCGGACCAGCAAGACCCCCGGCCAGACCCGGTTGCTGAACTACTTCGAGCTCGAGCCCGGCCACCGCATCGTCGACCTGCCGGGCTACGGCTATGCCGAGGCGCCGCCCGCCGAGAAGCGCAAGTGGGTGCCCCTCATCAACGCGCTGCGGGAGCGGGAGAGCCTGCGGGGCCTGATGCTGATCGTCGACGCCCGGCGCGGCCTGCGGGACGAGGACCTCGCGCTCATCGAGTGGGCGGACCCGGCGCGGCGCGGCGTGCATGTGCTGCTCGCCAAGGCGGACAAGCTCAACCAGGCCGAGCGCGCCAAGCTTCTGCGCGAAAGCCGGGCGATGCTCGGCGATACGGCCACCGCGCAGGTGTTCTCGGCGCACAGCGGTCTCGGGGTGAAGGAAGCCCAAGGCGCGCTGGATGGCCTCTGGGAAACCGGATCGGTCAGGACCGCGCCGCGGGGCTGAGGCTCAGTCCATCGGGCCGCGCCACGGTTCCCCGCGTTGGTAGGTGGCCAGACGTCGTTGCAGGGGTTGCAGATCCCAGCCCCGCGCTTCGGCGAACTTCACCGCACGACTCTGGTGTTCGACCGCCGCGTCGAAACGACCTGCCGCGGCGAGCGCCGCAGCATGCGCCTCCATCGCCGAGGGATTGCGCGGGTCGCTCTTCAGTGCTGCGGCGCTCAGGCTGACCGCCTCAGCGGTGCTCGCAGCCGTCGCCTGTGGTCCGGTCGCGAGTGCACGCGCCAATGCGAGACTCGCGGGGCGATGCGTCCCCGACGCTTTGCGCAGCAGGTCGATGGGGGTGGTGGACATCCGGATGGGCGCCGGATCCTCGGTCATCTCCAGCGCGAGGATGTACTGCGCTTCCGCCACGCCCTTCGCGGCGGCGCGTTGCAGCCAGTAGAGCGCTTTGTCGCGGTCGGCGGTGCAGCCTCTGCCGTCGAGCAGGCTCATGCCGAGGTGGTATTCGGCGAGCGCAAAACCGCTGAGGGCGGCCTTCTCGATCCACGGCAGCGCATCGCTCCAGGGTCTCTTCAATTGCGGATGTCCGTTCAGGACCACCGCGTAGAGGTACTGCTGCATCGGATCGCCCGCTTCGGCTTTGGTCTTGACGCCAGCGATCCAGGTGGCGAGCTGGAGGTTTTTCCCCTCGAAGTCGAACCTGAAGTGGGTGCCTTGGCGCGACCAAACGGGAACGCCGGCACGCATCGCAGGCTCCCAGCGCCACTCCCGCATCACCTGCTCGATCGCGCCTCTCCACAGGTCCGGTGCGTTGCTGCTCAGCACCGTGTAGTGCCGTGCCGTACCGTCGGGCGCGATGGAGAACTCCACCGTCATCCAGCCTTCGGCACCTCGATACTCGGCATCCAGCGGATAAGCGACCCGCGTCTGCTTCACGAGGCGGGCCGGTGTGCGCTCCGAGTACTCGCAGTTGGGCAGGATCTCAGGGAGCCGCGACTCCCTCACATGAGCGAGGCCGAATCGGGCCTCCAGATCCGCGACGATCGCGGCAGCGTCCTCGGCATAGATCGGCCGCAGCTCCGCTTCGGACCGCATCGCAGCGGGGTGCTTGGCGTCCGCCGCGAGTTTCAGCCAGGCATAGCCCGTCGCGGCGCTCTTGCGCACCCCCTCGCCGCGCAGATACAGGATCCCGAGGTTGTACTGCGCGACCGGATCGCCGAGCTCCGCCAACGAGCGGAACTCGCGTTGCGCCGTCTGGAGGTCTCCTGCTTCGTACGCGCTCGCCGCGGTGTTGAGGTCCGCCGGAGCCGGTGCGGATAAGAGGACCAGCGCGGCGGTGACGGCCGCATGCAACGCAGTCAGCGACGGTTTGGCAAGGCGGGGTCGGTTGCTCGGGATCATGACTTTCAATACGGAAAGTCTGCCGCGGACAGGACTGCTGTGCAAAAAAAAACCCCGGCGACCGCTTTGGGCAGGCGCCGGGGCCAGGGATCCCGCTCAGGGAGGGAGAAGCGGGGAACGCGTTGCGTTCACCTATTGAGACCACAGGACGGGTGGTCAGTTCCCGGAATCCTGAATATATAAATCCCTATTAATCAACGACTTAATTGTCTTGATGTTGTGGCTTTGCCACAGCAGACCCGACGGACTTGCGTGCCCTTGGGTCGGAGTGGCGAACGCTCACGCCATCTGGCCGCGCCAAGGATCGCGTCCGTACGCGATCCGCGACCAGACCGGCTGGTCCTCTCGCATGGCCCGGACGGCGGTATCGAGATCCGCGGCCATCGGAGTCGCGGGAGGATCGATCTTCCCATCAGTCTTTCTAATGGTGCTCGTTGATCGCTTGCGTCGGACGGGTGTGGAGGCGCAGAAAGGAGCGACTACTGGCAGGGGGACACACGATGGACCGACGAGATTTTCTTCGCGCCTCGGCATCCGGCACCGCCGCACTCGCATTGGGGCAGCCCGCCCTTGGATCGGTGACCGTCAGCGAGAGCTCCTCCACCCGCAGCGAGGTCGCCGGTACGCGAGGCGTCGTCGTGGGCGGGCACATCGACGAGGCGACGGCGGGCATCGCGATGATCGAGGCCGGCGGCAATGCGATCGATGCCTTGGTCGCCGCGGCCTTCGTCGGTTTCGTGGTCGAGCCGGCCAGCTGCGGCATCGGCGGCTATGGGCGGCTCGCGGTACGACTCGGTCGTGACGGGCGCTTCGTCACCTTCGATCACTATGTCCGTGCGCCCGGTGCGGCGCGGCCCGACATGTTCGAGCTCGACCGCGAGCGGCCGATGAAGTACTACGGCTTCCCCTACACAGTGGGTCTGCGCGCCGAGGAGGGTCCGCTCGCCCCTGCGGTGCCGGGTGCGGTGGCCGGGCTTTGCGATGCACACGCGATGTTCGGGCGGCTCAAGCTGGCGCAGGTGCTCGAGCCGGCGATCGCCGCTGCCGAGGCGGGCATCCCGGTCGATTGGGGCCTGCGGCTGACCATCCTCGACCGGATCGCGACCATCCGCCGCTTGCCTGCCACGGCACAGTGGTTGTTGCGTGACGGGCTGCCGCCGTCCTCAAGCGATCGCCTCGACGGCACCGACCTCGCACGCACGCTGCGTCGCATCGCGGCCGAGGGCAAGCGCGGCTTCTACGAAGGTCCGGTCGCCGAGGCGATCGAGCGGACCGTCGTCGGCGCCGGCGGCATCCTCACCGCCAAAGATCTCGCCGGCTACCGCACCCGCATCCTCGAGGAGCGTCCGGGCCGTTACCGCGATGTGAGCTACATCACGGCCTACGATCAGGTGACCTACGAAGCCTTGAACATCCTCGACAACTTCGACCTGAAGCGCTTCGGGCGCGACAGCCTCGCCTTCCGGCATCTGGTCGCCGAGGCCTTGGCCTGCGGCTTCGCCGACAGCATGACCCACTACGGCGACCCCGATTTCGAGAAGAGTCCGGTGGAGGGTCTGGCGAGCGCGGCGTTCGGCCGCGCCCGGGCCGCCGGCTTGTCGCTCGAGCGGACGCTGCCGCGGCCGGTGCGCGCAGCCGACCCTTGGCCGTACGACTCGGCGGCCGAGCGTCCGAAGCGCATCTCCGACGAACGCGCGATCGCCCGCCTCGAGGGGACGAGCCAGATGGCGGCCGCCGACCGCGAGGGCAATGTCTGCGCGCTGTGCACCAGCCTCACCAGCGGCTTCGGCTCGCTCATGTACGTGCCCGGTGCGGGCGTGATGCTCAACAACTCGATGCAGAACTTCGATCCGCGACCGGACCAGCTGAACCGCATCAAGCCCGGCAAGATGCCGATCTTCGGCGTCCCCGCCATGGTCGCCAGCCGGGACGGTCGGCCGCTGTTCGCCGGCTGCGGCTCCGGCGGCTATCGCATCACGACCGGCGTCATGCATGCCTTCCTGCACGCGGTGGATTTCGGACTCGGCGCCCAAGCGGCAGTCGATGCGCCGCGGGTCCACTGCCAGGGTCAGCAGACCGCCGTCGATCCGCGCATCCCGCGCGAGGTGCGCGAGGGTCTGGCCCGCCTGGGCCATACCGTTGTGGTGGAGGGCGAGTCGCCGCGGGCCAACCCGTACGGTCGTGTGAACGCGATCGTCATCGACAAGGACGGCGTCATGCGCTCCGGCTCCGGCCCCGCCTGGAGCACGGGCGCCGCAGCGTGCTGACGGCTCGCGGCATCACGCAGGCTTATCCGCAGGATTAATCTCGTTAATGCGCTTCCCGTTCCGTTGACTCGACCGGGACCGCGGGATACAGATAACTCCGACCGAAGGCCGTGCCGGGTCATGCCGGGCCGGCGCCAAAATAATTCAAGCAGGCGTAACGCCGATGCAGGGGGTGACGACATGAACCGCAAGAATCTCGTGGGCCGGGCCGTGGCGGTGGCATTGGCGACCAACGCGCCGAACGTCGTATGGGCGCAGTCCTCGACCGACCAGTTGCAGGAGGTGGTGGTCACCGCGACGCGTCGTGAGACCAGCCTCCAGGACGCCCCGATCACGCTGCAGGTCATCGACTCGCAGATGCTCGAGACGATGAACATCGACAGCTTCGCCGATTACCTGCGGTATTCCCCCAACATGCAGGCGGGCGGCGCGCAACCCGGCACGCAGTTCACCGAGATGCGCGGCATCGGCGCGTACGGCGGCAACCTCGCGCAGGCCGGCACCATCGGCGCCAAGGCTTCGGTCGCGACCTATCTCGACGACATCCCGCTGTCAGCCGGTGGTTCGGGCACCCGTAACACCGATCTCTATGTCACGGACATCAACCGGATCGAGGTCCTCGCCGGTCCGCAGGGGACGCTGTTCGGGTCGGCCTCGATGTCGGGCGCCATCCGCATGATCACCAACAAGCCGCGGGCGGACGCCTTCGACGCCAAGGTCTCGGTGACGGGCGGGCAGACCCAGGGGTCGGCCGACCTCGACCATACCGTCGAGGTCATGCTCAATGTGCCGTTGATCGACGACCGGCTCGCGGTGCGGCTTGCGGCCTACAACGCCTATCAGGCCGGCTACCTCGACAACACCCCGGCGTCCGAGACGCTGCGCACCAACACCCGGGTCATCTCCAACCCGACCCGCTTCGCCAACACGACCTTCCAGGTCAAGAGCAACGCCGGCTTCCAGCCCAAGGACATGAACGATGTCCAGTACCGCGGTGGCAGGCTGATGCTCGGGTGGCAGATCTCCGACGACTGGAAGGCGAACCTGCAATACACGCAGCAGAGCCTTGAGACCCACGGGCCGTTCTTCTACCGCGCCGATGTCGGCGATCTGAAGGTCGCCCGATACGAGGAGGAGTTCCTCAAGGACGACACCAAGATGGCCGCCTGGTCCCTCGAGGGTCGGCTCGCGGCGCTCGATGTCGTCTACGCCGGTTCGTTCCTCGAGCGCGAGATCGCCCAGGTCACCGATTACTCGCAGTACACGCAGTCAGGCCCGTTCTTCCCGTATTACGCCTGCAACTTCCCGTCCTACACCCTGTGCCAACCGCCGAAGACCGATTGGTCGGTGGACGGCGACTACCGCATCCAGCACCACGAGCTGCGCTTCTCCTCCGACCCGGATCGCGACCTGAACTTCATCGCCGGCGCCTACTACCACAAGAACGGCTGTCGGCCGACGTGCGGCACCTCGATCGAGTTCGCCTACTACGGCGCGATTGCCAACGGCTTCGCGCCGAATGCGCCGATGGCGGGCGCCATCTCCTACAACCCCGACCCGCGTCGGCCGGGTGTGATGTTCTTCACGGACATGTCACCGGTCGTCGAAGAGTTGTCCTTCTTCGGTGATGTCACCTACCGGTTCTCCGACCGCTGGAGCGCTTCGGTCGGGGCGCGCAAGTACAAGATCGACCAGTCGGCCACGGGGTCGGTCAACTTCGGCTCCCGCACCAACCCGAATTCGGGCGTCAACTTCAGCAACAACCTGAAGCCGGTGCAGGAGTCGGACACGATCAAGCGCCTGAACATCAACTTCGACCTGACGGACGACACCAAGCTCTACGCCACCTTCTCCGAGGGCTTCTCCACCGGCGGCTACAACCGCAACGGCGGCACGCTCGGCTTCGACGGCAAGACGACGGTCCCGCTGTCGTACGACACCGAGACCACCGAGAACATCGAGTTCGGCTTCAAGTCCACCTTCGCCGACCGTCGCGGACGCATCAACGGCGCGTTCTACCAGATCGATTGGAAAGACATCGTGGTGGGCGTGCTCGATCCGACCATCACCAACGCGCTGTTCTTCATCAACGCCGGCACGGCGAAGGTCAAGGGCTTCGAGGCCGATCTCGCCTACCGTCTCGGGGGGGCGTGGACCGTATCCGGCGCGGTCGCCTTCACCGACTCGGAGCTCACCTCGCTCGCTCCGGGCGCCCGCAACATCGTCCCGGTGGGCTCACGCCTCGCCCGTCAACCGAAGTTTGGCGGCAACCTCCGGGTGCGATACGATTTCAATCTGTTCGGCTCGGCCGACGCCTACGCGATGTTCGGTGCGGTCCATCAAGGCAGCCGCTTCAACGGGGTCAATCCCGGACGCACCGAGTCGCCGGCCTACACGACCTTCGACCTGAACCTCGGCACCGACTTCGGCGACAACTGGACCGCGCAATTGTCCATCAAGAACCTCACCAACGAGCGCTACGAGATCTCCCGATCCGAGGTGCCCAACGTGGGCTTCATCAACAAGACCATCGGGCGGCCGAGGGCGATCGGTCTCACCGTCACATACAAGGTGAAGTAGCCTGCAGGACGCCGCCCCGGATCAGTCGCCGGTCGATTCGGCCGGGTGGGAGGCGCTCGGCGAAGCCTGTCGCTCGCGGGGCGAGGATCAGCGGGCCGTGGACGCGTACCGTCGCGCCACGGCCCTCAACCCCGCCCGCCTCGGCAGCTGGCGGGCGCTCGCCGAACTGCACCGCAAGCGGGGAGCCGCTGCCCCGGCGGCCCAGGCAGACCGTGCTGTGCAGGGTCTGTCGCGGTTGCCGCCCCCGCTGCTCCAAGCGGGGATCGACCTCCACGACGGGAAGCTGGCCCGTGCCGAACAGGCCTGCCGCGAGCACCTGCGCCGGCATCCGCGCGATGTCGAGGGCATGCGCCTGTTGGCGGAGATCGGCCTGAAGTTGGGCGTGCTGGACGATGCGGAGTTCCTGCTGGAGAGCTGTCTTGTCTTCGAGCCGGGACATCGGGCGGCGAGATACGAATACATCCGGGTGCTCCACAAGCGGCAGCGTTTCGCGGAGGCGCTCGAGCAGTCCAAGAGACTGCTCGGCAGCGACCCCGGAAACCTGCTGTACCGTTCGGTCCATGCCGCCGAGCTGCTCGCGGTCGGCGACTATCAGGCCGCGCTGGACATCTATGACGCGCTGATCGTGGAGGATCCGCACGATCCGATGAAGCTCCTGCATCGCGGCCACGCGCTGAAGACGGTGGGCAGGGCGCAGGAAGCGGTCACGAGCTACCGCGGTGCGGCGGCGATCCGGCCCGACCTCGGCGACGCCTACTGGAGCCTCGCGAACCTCAAGACCTATCGCTTCGAGGCGTCCGAGCTGGACCGCATGCTGGAGGCCGAAGCCGCTGCCACCACCTCCGCCGAAGACCGTTACCACCTCTGCTTCGCGCTCGGCAAGGCCTTCGAGCAGAGCGGCGACCACGACCGTTCCTTCACTTTCTACGAGCGCGGCAACCGTCTCAAGAAGTCCGAACTGCGTTACCGCAACGACCGCTTGCTGCAGGAGATGCGCTTGCAGCAAGAGGTGTTCACCCGCGAGTTCCTCGAGCGGCATCGAGGGATCGGCTGCCCGGCGCCGGATCCGATCTTCATCGTCGGGTTGCCGCGCGCGGGTTCCACGCTCCTCGAGCAGATCCTCGCCTCGCATCCGCAGGTGGACGGGACGCTGGAGCTGCCGAACGTGCTGGCGATCGCCGCCCGCCTGAACGGTCGCGGCACGGTGCAGGCCGCGCCGCGCTATCCGGCGGTCCTGCGCGACATGCCCGACGAGGCGTTCGCGAAGCTTGGCCGGGAGTACATCGAAGGGACCCGCCTGCATCGCCGCGGCGCGCCCCGCTTCACCGACAAGATGCCGAACAATTTCCGGCACATCGGCTTGATCAGCCTGATGTTGCCGCAGGCCAGGATCATCGACGCGCGCCGCGACCCGATGGCCTGCTGCTTCAGCGCCTTCCAGCAGCTGTTCGCGGAGGGGCAGGAGTTCAGCTATGACCTCACGGACCTGGGCCAGTATTACCGGGGCTATGTCGAGCTGATGGACCACTGGGACCGGGTGCTGCCCGGCCGGGTCCTGCGCGTGAACCATGAGGATGTGGTGGCCGACCTCGACCGCGAGGTCCGCAGGCTGCTCGATTTCTGCGGGCTGCCGTTCGACGAGCGCTGCCTGCGGTTCCACGAGACCGATCGGCCGGTGCGCACCGCCAGTTCCGAGCAGGTACGCCAACCGCTGAACAAGCGCGGCGTGGAGCAGTGGCGGCGCTACGCGGCGCACCTCGGGCCGCTGCGCGAGGCGCTCGGCGATCTCGCCACGGCGGACGATGCACTTCCGACGACGGCGCTGGGCGCCGCGTCCTGACACACCAGAGGCCATCGACACGTGGGATCGACGACGGACATCGCCGGGTTCATCCATGCCACATCTTTCGAGGATCTGCCTCCCGATGTGGTGTCCACCATGCAGCGCTGCTGCCTCGATGTGCTCGGGGTCGCGGTGGCGGGACGCACGACCGACCTGTCGCGCATCATCACGGCGCATGCGCGGCGGCATTTCGGCGCCACGGAGGACCCGGCGGACATCATGTTCACCGGGACCACCGCCAGCGCGGTGGGCGCTGCGCTGGCCGGTGGCATGACGGTGGACGCCTTCGACGCCCATGACGGCCACCGACTGACCAAGGGGCACGCGGGTGCGGCGGTCGTGCCGGGGGTGTTGGCCGTGATGTCCGGTCTGGAGCGGGCCGGTCGGCGGTGCTCGGGTCGCGATCTGCTCGCTGCGCTCGCGGTCGGATACGAGGTCGCGTTGCGGGCCGGCATCGCCCTGCATTCCTCCGTGTCCGATTACCACACCTCGGGTGCCTGGAACGCGTTGGGGGTCGCGGCGGCGGTCGCACGATTGCTGCGGTTCGACGTCGAGACCACACGGCACGCGCTCGGCATCGCCGAGTACCACGGGCCGCGCAGCCAGATGATGCGCTGCATCGACCATCCCACCATGGTCAAGGACGGATCCGGGTGGGGCGCGATGGTCGGTGTGAGCAGTGCGCTCCTCGCCGAGTCGGGCTTCACCGGCGCGCCCGCGGTCACGGTGGAATCGGAGCGGACATCGACCTGCTGGCAGGGTTTGGGTTCCGGATGGCAGCTGCTGCAGCAGTATTTCAAGCCTTACCCCGTATGCCGCTGGGCACAGCCCGCGGTGCAGGCGGTGAGCGACCTCATGGCGGCCCACGGCATCGCGGGCGAGCGGGTGGCGGACATCGAGGTGCTGACCTTCCATGAGGCGACGCGTCTCGCTGGTCACGCACCCCGCAACACCGAGGAGGCCCAGTACGCGATCGCATTCCCGGTGGCGGCGATGCTGGCCCGCGGCAGGCTGGGCGCGGAGGAGATCGCCCCGGCCGCGCTGCAGGATTCCGGCATCCTCGCGCTCAGCCGTCGCGTCGTGCTGCGCGAGTCCGAGCGCTACAACCGCGCGTTCCCCGCCGAGCGATGGGCCGAGGTGACGCTGACGCTGACCGACGGCAGTGTCCTGCGGTCCCGGCCGACCACGGCGACCGGCGATCCTGAAAACCCTTTGTCCGACCGGGAGGTGCGGCAGAAATTCGGACGGCTGTGCGCCGATCTGTTGCCGCTGCAGGATGTGGTCGCTCTCGAGGATGCCGTCGACGCGCTGGCCGACGCCGGCGAGCCTGCTGCCCGCCTGCTCGGTCTGCTGCGACGCCCGGTGGCGATCGGCTAGACGGCGCCGATCCCGCGGGTCAGAGGGAGGCCTGCGGTGCCGGAGGCCCGCCTGTCCGCTGCTCCGGCAGGATGCTGAGCTGCTTGGCGAGCCATGGCGCGATGTCCTGCAGCACCGGCGAGAGCTCCTCCTCGCAGATGCTCCGGCAGATCTGCGCGAGCCGCCCCGGCAGGTCGCCGAACTCGTTGCGATGGCTCAGCAAGGTGATGACACGGGTGTTGCCCCCCGCAGCCAACGGCAGCACGCTGGTGCCACGGAGCAGATGCGGATGGTGGGCGAGGCAGAGCGCCGTGACGATCGCCCAACCGTGGCCGCCTTGGACGAAACGGAGGATGGTCTCGGTGTTGTCGAATTCGTAGTGCGTCGCAAGCCTGATCTCGAGCCGCCGCGCCACGAGGTCGGCCGTCCTGCCGATCAGGGTCTCGCGGGAGAAGCGTACGAACGGGACGTTCTGCGCCAGCCACTTCGGGGGGTCTGCGTCGGCAGGGATCCTGCCCGCGGGGGCGATCACCACGAAAGGATCGCGGAGGATCGGGAAACGCTCGAGTTCGGTCTGCTCACGCATCGGGTCGCTGGTGATCAGGATGTCGAGGTCCCGGTGGAGGAAGGCGTCCGACAGCGGAGCCGCGACGCCCGTCCGCAGCATCACCTTCGCGGTGAGCGGCTTGATGCGCTTGACGAGCGGCTGGCTGATGACGCCACCCAAAGAATCGATGATGCCGATCGACAGCTCGCTGAGGCGTTGGTCGGCCGCCATCTGCAATTCCGCCATCATCCTTTGGCCGTCCGCCAGCAGACGCGAGGCGTAGTCGTAGAGTATCTGGCCCGCCGCCGTGAGCCGGACGGGACGGCTGCGCCGCAGCAGCAGCGTCGCGCCCGTCTGGTCCTCGAGATGCTTGATGGTCTGCGATACCGCCGATTGGGTGACGCCCAGGACCTCCGCCGCCTTGGTGAGGCTTTGGGACTCGGCCACGACCGAGAACACGGTCAGCATCCGGAACTCGATGTTGCTCTTCCGGAATCGCATCTCAGTTGTCGCAGGGACCAGCGTCCGACATCGGGGGGTGTCCGATAGCCGCCCGGAGGAGGCGTTGGACCCGATTCTCATGCGACCATCGCCTCGACGTTGCTCTCGCACGACATGATGTTGTCGATACGCGTCAGTCGGTTCAGACGGCTGCGGTCCCACCCCTGATCGGGTCGGACGCGGCGGACCAGGAGCCGTCCCGGTTCCGCCAGACCGCGGTTGGCAGCGCGATGTGCGGCTCCACGGCCCGCACCGTGTGGCCGAGAGCGATCAGCCGGTCCTTGACGCCGTCGTCGATGCGCTCGTCGACATAGAGCGTCTCGCCCTGGGTGTGGATGCGCGGATGCTCGAGCGCGGCCTGTACGCCCATGCGATGGTCCACGCAGTTCAAGAACGTGTGGAACAGTGCGGTGGCGATGCGATACCCGCCGGAGGCGGCCACGCCGCCCACCGGTCGACCTTCGCGGTAGGTGGTCATCAGCGGCGCGAAGTAGGGCGGCATGCGTCCGGGCGCCACGGAGTTCGCGCGCCCCGGCCGTGGATCGAACCACTGCATGGCGTTGCCGAGGTACATCCCCGTACCCGGTACCAGCACGAGGGAGCCGAAGCTCGATCCGAGACTGGTGATGAAGCTGACGAGATTGCCGTCCTTGTCGCCGACATTGATGGATGTGGTGCCGGGCAACCCGGTGGGAGCGGATGACATGCCGATGTCGCTGCGTCGGGCGCGGGTCTCGAACGGCCAGGGGTCCCCCGACGGGTATCGGCCCGAGCCGATGGCGCGCTTCATGTCGATCAGGCGCGCGCGCACCTCGGCATACCGCTTGGAGGCGAGGCCCTCGCGCGGCGCGCCCGGGTCCGCAGGGTCCGCGGGATGCGCCATCACGTCCACGAACGCCAGCGCGAGCGCTTCGGTGACGAGATGCCGGTACTCGACGCCGTTCGGGTCGAGGGCGCCTACATCGAAGCGCTCGAGGACGTTCAGGAACTGCGGCCCGTAGATGTCCGAGCAGGTGCTGTAGCTGTGGTCACGGTACGTCCACAAGGTCTCATCGAAGATCGACGGCTTGTAGGCGGCGAGGTCCGCTTCGGAGAGCACCCCATCGTTCGCACGCATCTCGGCGTCGATGGCGCGGGCGATCGAGCCCTGATAGATCGCGGCTGCACCCTCTTTGGAGATGCGCTTGAGCGTGCGGGCGAGATCGGATGTGTCGAGCCGCGGTCCGCTGCGCTCCCAGCCGTCCTTGCCGCGCACCGACTCGCTGGCCACCTGCGGCACCCGGCCGCCCGGCAGCAGGTGATCGCGCGCCCTGGGGAACGCTGCCAGATCATCGACCCGACCTGCGATCGCCCTTGCGGTGTCGCGGTCGATCGGCGGTCCGATCTCGGCCATCGCGATGGCTTCCTCCATGAGCACCGGCAGCGGCAAGGTCGCGAAGCGCTCATGCGCCGCGCAGACCCCGGCGACGGTACCGATCACGCCCACGGCGAGGTGTCCGGTATGGGCGATGCGGGAGGTGTCCTGTCCCGATCGTGCCAACGCCGCTTGGATCGCCTGTGAAGTGGCGCCGCGCGGGGCGCGGATGTAATGGTCTATGCCGACCGTCCGGCCGGTCTTGGCCATGTGGACGGTGAGCCGCCCGTGCCCGCCGATGCCCGCAGAGCCGGGCTCGACGACATAGGCCATGAACGCGGCGGCGATGGCGGCATCCACCGCGTTGCCGCCTTTGGCGAGGATGCGCGCGCCGGTGGCGGCGGTGACCGGGTTGCCCGCGCCGATCGCACCGATCATGCCCGCGACCGGTGCGCGGGTCACGCTGCTCGGGCCGGACCGTATGGTGGGGAGGTGCGGTGCGGTCGGTCGGGCCGATGGTGCGCCTGCCGCCGACGAGGCGGTCGTCGGCACGAGCATGCCCGCCGCAGCGGTCGCAGAGACACCGAGGAAATCCCGTCGGTCCATCGTGTTCACCCCCCGTGAAGATATCCCGCCGATGAAGGCACAAGTCGGTGGCGCCCTTCAATGGGGTCACGGCTGTCATCAGAGAAACTAATCTTCTCCACAACCGCCGCGTTCGTAGCGCGGCGCTACGGGCGCCGCGGACGGGATCAGTGCGCCTCGTCCCAGTTGGCGCCGCGGCCGATGTCGACCTTGAGCGGCACCTGCAGCGCACCGCGGCCGGCGGCCACCATCCGCTCGCGCACGGCATCGGCGACGCGGTCGGCCGCGCCTTCACGCACCTCGAGCACCAGCTCGTCGTGCACCTGCATGATGAGCCGCGCGTCGCCCCGGCCTTCGCCCGCGCACCAGCGGTCGACCTCGATCATGGCGAGCTTGATGAGGTCGGCGGCCGTGCCCTGCATCGGCGCATTGATCGCGCTGCGTTCGGCGTACTGCTGCAGCGCGCGGTTGCGCGAGCGGATGTCGGCGAGATAGAGCCGACGGCCGAACACGGTCTCGACGAAGCCGTCCTCGCGCGCCCGCTCGCGGGTGCGGTCCATGTAGGCCTTCACGCCCGGATAGCGTTCGAAATAAAGGTCGACGTACTGCTGCGCCTCGCCGCGGCCGATGCCGAGCTGGCGCGCGAGGCCGAAGGCCGACATGCCGTAGATGAGCCCGAAGTTGATGGCCTTCGCGGAGCGGCGCTGCTCTGCGGTGACCTCCGCGAGCGGCAGGCCGAACACCTCGGCGGCGGTGGCCTGATGGATGTCGCGGTCGGCCTCGAAGGCGGCGATCAGGCTCGCGTCGCCGGAGAGGTGCGCCATGATCCGCAGCTCCACCTGCGAGTAGTCGGCCGCGACGAGCAGATGACCCGGCGGTGCGATGAAGGCCTGGCGGATGCGGCGGCCTTCCGGCGTGCGGATCGGGATGTTCTGCAGGTTGGGGTCGGTGGAGGACAGCCGCCCGGTCTGCGCCACGGCCTGGTGGTACGAGGTGTGGACGCGGCCGGTGGCGGGGTTGATCTGCGTCGGCAGCTTGTCGGCGTAGGTGCTGCGCAGCTTGGCGATGCCGCGGTACTCGAGGATCAGCTTTGGCAGCTTGTAGGCATCCGCGAGCTCCTCGAGCACATCCTCGGCGGTCGAAGGCTGGCCGGTCGGCGTCTTGCGCAGCACCGGGATCTGCATCTTCTCGTAGAGGATCTGCTGCAATTGTTTGGGCGAGTCGACGTTGAACTCGACGCCCGCCTCCCGCTGCGCTTCGGCCTTCAGTTCCTCGGCGCGCTTGGCGAGCTCGACGCCCTGGCGGCGCAGCATCTCGCGGTCGACCAGCACGCCATGCCGCTCCATGCGCAGCAGCACCGGCACCAGCGGCTGCTCGAAATCTTCGTAGAGGCGCTTGAGCAGAGGCTCCTGCTCGATGGCGGGCCACAGCGTACGGTGCAGGCGCAGCGTGATGTCGGCGTCCTCGGCGGCGTA
>CANHFH010000048.1 GCA_947459825.1 Pseudomonadota bacterium
GAACGTGCTGGTGGCGGACGTGACCGATCTGCCCGGACCGGTGCGGGCGGGTGACGAGGTCGTGCTCTACGGCCGCCAGGGCGACGAGACGATCACCATCGACGAGCTGATGGGCATCGCCGGCACCAATCCGCCGGATCTCTACACGCTGTGGGGCAACTCGCTGCCGAAGATGCGGCGCTGAGCCGTCCTCACCGTTCCTGCCGCAGGCGCGACTCGATCTCGCGCATCTCGAGTCCCGAAGGCAGCGGCTGCAGCAGCAGGAACAGACCGGAAGCGAGCAGCAGCGGCACCGCACCACCGAGCAGCAGAGCCTGCGACCAACCGACACGATCGACGAGGGAACCGACGATCGCCGGGCCGAAAGCGAGACCGGAGTGGATCGCGAGCGACGAGGCGAAGGCGATGCCGGTGGCGCGCAGTTCGCTCGGGTAGAGTTCGGCGATGTAGGGGAACTTGACCGCTGAGGTGCCGAGCAGGAAGAAGGTCAGCAAGGCATACGCCGCCAGCACCGCGAGGTGCCCGCGTGCGAACAGCACGAACACCGCGAACGCCACCGCGGCGGCGAACGTGGCCACGGCGATGGTGTTGCGCCGTGTCCAATGGAACTCGCCGACCCAGGCGGTCGCAAGGTAACCGAGCAGCCCCATCGCATTGGCGACGGCCACCAGCACGCCCGCCTCGGCCGGTCCGAAACCGAGCTCGTCGTGGAGATAGAGCGGCATGAGGATGAAGCCGCCGCCGAAGGCGAGCGCGAAGCAGCCCTGCGCGAGGAACAGCGGCACCGTGCGCCGCCACATGCCAGCCGCGAAAAGACGGGCGAGGCGCCACTGTCCACCGGCGGACGGCTGCACCAGCGGCGACTCGCGGATGTAGAGATGGACGAACAGCGCCGCCGGCAGGCCGAGGATGGCGGCGAGGAACAGCGCGCGCCAGCCCCAGTCGTCGAGGACGATGGCACCGATGATGGCCGCCAGCAGCCAGCCGAGCGGTACGGCGATCTGCAACAGACCGACCATCAGGCCACGGATGCGTGCCGGTGCTTCCTCGGCCACGAGCGCGCCGGTCGACGGGAAAACGAGACCGCTGAAGCCGATGGCGCAGGTGCGCACCACGGCCAGCGCGACGAGACCGGTGGCGACCACATGCATCGCGGAGAAGACGGCGGCCGCCAACGTGCCGACGATCAGCATCAGGCGCCTGCCGAAACGGTCCGCGAGGATGCTGAGGCCCACCACGAGCAGGCCGCCGAGCGCGAAAGTCAGACCGGTGAGGAATCCCACCTCGCTGCTCGAGAGCCCGAACTCGGCGCGCAGCGCGGGCAGCGCGAGCGACCAGAGCGCGAACTCGATCTGCACGGTCACGTACGCGGCGAGGCACACCAGCCACAGACGGCGCGGATAGCCGCGGAATTCGTCGAACAGTGAGGCCCAAGCGCGCACGGCTACTCGCTGCTGGTCTGGCGGATCCGGAGGATCGGGAAGATGTCGCGCGGATCTCGTCCGCGCCGCTTCCGCAGGTTAGCACAGGGCCTCGCGATCGCCGGCGCGGCCCGCTCATCGCCCGCAAGCGGTCTTCGACCCGCATTTGCGCCGGCACGACGCTCGCGGCTAGCATGCCCGCCCGACTCCCGTGAAACGCAGGGGCCTGCATGGCCAAAAGCCGCGAAATCCGCCGTCGTCCACGCGCCCGGACGCGATCCACCGTCTCGGCGCCGCGATCCGCTCCGGCGCGCACATCGCCGCCGGCAGCGCATGCAGGCAGCCCCGTGCCGGGGCTCGACCTGGGACGGTTCATCCCCTGGCTGGCGACCTCGATGACCCGTTACCTGCACGGTGTCATGACCGAGGCGCTGGCGCCGCTCGGCATCTCGATCGCCGAATGGCGCGTGATCCTCTGCGTCTTCGACGGTCGCAGCTACACGCTCACCGAGGTGGTGGAGTTCACGAGCCTCAACCAGTCGTCGTTGAGCCGCGCCATCGTGCGCATGCAGAAGAAAGGGCTGGTGAGCCGCTCGCGTCGCACCCACGACGCGCGGCTGATGAACATCGAAATCACGCCGGCGGGACGCGCGTTGTGCGAACGCGCTTCGCTGGCGGTGCGTGAGGCCTGCGACCGGGAGTTGGGCGTGCTCACCCGGGTCGAGCGGGACAGTTTCGTGCGCATCGCGCGCAAGCTGCTCGCCGAACTGCCGCCGCCGAAACGGGCCGCAGGCCTCTCCTACTGATCCCCGCTCAAGGCTGATCCCCGCTCAAGGCGCCAGCACCTCCGCATAGAATCCCCACGACGCGACGCCGAGCGCCGCCCACACCGCCGGCAGGCTGTGACCGACGCCGGGCAGCTCGACGTACTCGTGCTCGATGCCCAGCCGGGTCAGGTGCTGGTGGAACGCCTGGTTCGCGGGGTAGGTCTCGTCGCCGGTGCCCACGATCAGCCGCAGCCGCGGCAGCGGCACGCCGACCGACACCGCCCGCTCCGCGAGCTGCCACGGGCTCTGCTGGCGGAAGAAATCCATGTCGTCGCCGTACACCTGCTGCATCAGGCGAGCACGCTCCGCCGCGGAGGCGCGCGGCGTCTCGTACAGCTCACGCTGCAGCGGCCCCGCAGCCAGCATCAGCACACCCGCGAACAGCCGCGGATGGCGTAATCCGAGACGCGCGACGCCGTAGCCGCCCATGCTGTAGCCCTCGAGGATCCGCCCCTCGCGCGCCGCCAAGCTGCGGTAGCAGGCATCGACGTGCGGGATGAGGTCGCCGATCAGCAGGGACTCGACCCGGCTGCTGCCATCCTTCGAGTCGATCCACATGCCCGAGGGCAAGCCGTAGGGGAAGACCACGATCATCGGCGGCAGGTCGCCGGCGCGCATCGCGGCTTCGAAGCGCCCGGCGACCCTCGGCAGTCCAGCCAGCCCACCGCCGGTGCCATGCAGCCAGTAAAGGACGGGGAATCGCCTCGACGGCTCATCGGCATAGCCCGGTGGCAGCAGCACGTGGTAGCTGGCCGGCGCGCCGACCGCCGCACTGTCGATGATCCGCCGGCTCAGCCCAGGGGCGCTCACCTCGACGGTGACCCACCGGCCTGCCTCGCCCGTCTCCGCGCCCGCCGGCTCGGCTGCGAACCGGCAGGCGCCCGCCGCGTGGACATCGTCGGCGAGCAGGCCGGCGAGCAGCATCAAGGCGAGCGGTCGATAACGCATCGGCACTCCGGGAGATGGTGGGTGGGTAGGGGGCGGAGAGCCCGCACGAAGATCCCGCACCAAGGTAGCGGCACGAACCGACACTTGCAAACGCATGCATCCCCGTCCGGGACCGGCTGCAGGCCGACGCGGGCCGCCGACCGCCGCGGATGCGCGACGATTGACCCGCCAGATAGCGCAACATATGCTGCTGCAAGTAAAAGGGTGGATCGGGTCATCCATGATCCCCACGGGAGGTCGGAGGATGGGGCGGGACGGAACGGAGCCGGTGGCGCATGCCGGACACGGGTTCGCCGTGCGACGCCGCCTACCCATGCGTTCCGCCAGCTGGAGAGCGGCTTGCGCGGCCACCGCCCTCGCCTTCGCCCTGACGGCCACGCCGCATGCCGCGGCGGACGGCGTTGATGGTGACAGCTTCGCGATAACGGACGCCACGGTGTTCGACGGCAGGCAACTGCTGCCGCAACGGACGGTGCTGGTGCGGGACGGTCGGATCGCCGCCATCGGCGACCGGCTCGACCCCGGCGATCTGCCGGTCATCGACGGCACCGGGGCGACGCTGCTGCCGGGCTTCATCGACGGCCATACCCATACCCGGTCAGCCTCGGAATTGCAGGAGGCGCTCGCCTTCGGCACGACCACCGTGCTCGACATGGGGACCCGCCCCGAATACCTGCGCGAACTGGCGGCGGCAGCGGCGACGCGGGTCGACCTCGCCGATTTCCGCTCGCCCTCGCTGATCGCGACAGCACCGCAGGGGCATGGTGCGCAGTACGACCTCGACGCGCCGATCACCTCGGCGGCCGATGCCGGGAAGTTCGTCGCCGAGCGTGCCGCCGAAGGCGCGACCTACATCAAGGTCGTCCTGAACGGCGTCCGCCACATCCGCTTCCAGACGCCGCGACTCGACGCTGCGATCGTCGGTGCGCTGGTCACAGCGAGCCACGCGAAACGGATGCCGGTATATCTGCACGCGGAGAACGAGGACGACTTCCTGCTCGGCATGGCGGCCGGGGTCGACGGCTTCGCGCACCACTGGCGCGACGCCGGTGAAAGGCCAGCCCTCGCGGAGCGCCTCGCCCGGAGCGGGATCTTCGTGGTCCCCACCCTCACGGCACCCGACCGCCTGAACGACGGGCAGTTGGAGCTGCTGCGCGACGACAGGATCAACTCGCGTCTCTCGACGGCCGCGAAGGCACGCCTCGCGGAGCGCAATCCGGTCTTCACCACCGTCTCGATGGACGTGTCGTGCGGCGCAGTGACCAGCCTGCGCGATGCAGGCGTGCTGATCGCCGCCGGTTCCGATGCGGGCAGCCCAGGGATCGTGCACGGCGCCAGCATGCACCGGACACTGACCCTGCTGGTGCGCTGCGGGTTGAGCGAGGTCGAGGCGCTGAGGAGCGCCACGGCGGACGCCGCGACCGCCTTCGGCCTCGCCGACCGCGGTCGGATCGCACCAGGTCTGCGGGCCGACATGCAGCTCGTGCGCGGCGACCCGACCCGACTGATCTCCGATTCGCGGAACCTGCTCAAGGTCTGGCGAGCCGGTATCGAGACGCCGATCGATCCATGAACCCGCCCTGTACTTCCATCTCCCCCGAACGGAGGCTGTAACTGTGACGAAACACATCGCAATCGCGGTCATCTCGACCGTCGCTTTCGGCGCGCTCGCGCCCACGGACATCGCGGCAGCGCCCGCCGCCGACCTCGAGGAAGTGGTGGTCACCGCGCGCAAGCGCGAGGAACGGCTGCAGGACGTACCGGTCTCCGTTTCGGTCGTCTCGGGCGAAGATCTGCTCGCCGACAACATCCGCAACCTCGAAAGCCTCTCGGCCATCGTCCCGACGTTCCAGTACGCCGAGTCGATCTCCGGCAACGACCAGGTGTTCATCCGCGGCCTCGGCTCCGGCGTGAACTTCGGCTTCGAGAACACCGTGGGCCAGGTGTTCAACGGCTTCTATCTGGGCCGTGCCCGGTTCGGTCGTGCCGCCTTCATGGACGTGGACCAGGTCGAGATCCTGAAGGGTCCGCAGGGCGCGATCATCGGCAAGAACACCACCGCCGGCGCGATCAACACCACCTGGGCGCGGCCGACGGCCGAGCTGTCCGGCTATATCGCACCGGTCTGGGAGTTCGAGGGTGACGAGGGCTGGACCGTCCAGGGTGCCATCGCCGGTCCGCTGTCCGACTCCATCCGCGGCCGCCTCGCGGTCCGCTACGAGGACAAGGACGGCTTCATGTACAACACCGACCTGAAAGACAGCGTCATGCAGCTCAAGTCGCCGGCGATCCGCGGCAGCCTCGAGTGGCGGATCAGCGACGCCGTCACGGCATCGGCCGTCTACCAGTACAGCGAGCAGGAGCGGCTCGGCCGATCCTATGAGGTGGCGAACTGTCCGCAGGCGCTGCTGACGCTCTACGCGCAGTTCAACGAGGACTGCAAGCTCGACTACCGGACCACCGGCAAGATCGTCCGCGGCACCGAGGAACTGCCCTGGACCAGCGACACGACGTCACACTTCGGCGGCGTGACGATCGACTGGCAGACGGCCCGCGGAACCTTCACGTCGATGACCGGCTTCGCGCGCTTCAACAGCAACGACTTCACCGGCGCCACCACCGGCGGCACGCAGGGCAACATCTCGAACTTCCGGGAGACCTACCGGCAGTACTCGCAGGAGTTCCGCTTCGCATCCACGACGACCTCGGATATCAGCTACATCGTGGGTCTCTTCTACCTCAACGTACCGGACCAGGACCTCGACTGGGACCTCGACCTGAACGCACAGGGTCCGGCACCGCTCTCGGTCACCCCGCCGGCGGCCCGTGTGCGCAGCAACCGTCTGGCCGACCAGGAGATGAAGACCATCGCCGCGTTCGGCGAGCTGACCTGGCGCTTCACCGACCGTTGGGACCTGACCGCGGGCGTGCGCCATACGATGGAGGACAAGGAGATCCTCAAGCGGCAGTTCCAGACGCCGCTGTACCGCGAATCGCCGGTGATCGCACCGGCCCCGGCAGGCCCGCCGCCCGCCACCAACGTGCACAACGTCACCGACCGCGTCGAGGAGGACCAGACCAACGCGAATCTCGCGCTGCGGTGGCGTCCGAGCGATGACGTCATGACCTATGCGACGTACTCGTCGGGCTTCAAGGGCGGCGGCTTCGACTACTTCATCGCCGAGCCACAAGCCACGATCCTCAACAACATCCGCTTCAAGGACGAGCAGGTCGAGGCCCTCGAACTCGGCGCCAAGCTGTCCTTCCCCGAGCAACGGCTGCGCCTGAACGGGGCCGTGTTCCGCAACCGGTTCAAGGATCTGCAGGTCACGTCGCTGACGACCGATGCGGCCACGGGACTGTTGGCCTTCCGCACATCCAACGCCGCGCGTGCGGATTCGACAGGTATGGAGCTGGACGCGTTCTGGCGCGTCACCCGCGGGTTCTCGCTGTCGGTCGCCGCGGCCTATCTCGACGCGACCTACAACTCCTTCCCGAACGCGCCCTGCTGGGAAGGGCAGACCGCCGCCCAGGGCTGCACCACGACTACGGGCCAGCCGGCCCGCCAGAACCTGAAGGGTCAGCCGCTGCAGTATTCGCCGCAGTGGAAGGCCGCGGTGGATGCCCGCTACGAGGTGCCGATCAGCGACGGGCTGCGGCTGCAGCTGCTGGGCCGCGTCTACTATTCGGACGAGTACTCCATGCAGCTCGACAACGATCCGCTGCACTACCAGAGCGCCTACACCAAGGTCGATGCGACGGTCGCGATCTCGAGCCGCACCGACGGATGGCGCCTCGCCCTCGTCGGTCGCAACCTGACGGACAAGATGACCTCGAACTTCGCGAACGATGCCGGCAGCGGCTCCGACTTCTTCTTCCTCGAGCCGCCGCGCTCGTTGGCGCTGCAGTTCACCTGGAACTTCGGCGCTGCCGATGGCCGGTGACCTGCTGATCGCCATGGGCACCGCCGCGTGGGCCACCACGCGGCGGTGCCCGGAAGGTTGACGGTGGACAACGGCTCCAGCACCGGCCTGTCGCGCGTGCTGACGCGCCGGGACGTGCTCGCCCTCGCCTTCGGCGCGATGATCGGCTGGGGCTGGGTCATCCTCACCGGGGACTGGATCCAGCGCGCAGGCAGCCTCGGCGCCATGATCGCGTTCATGGTGGCCGGCGGTGTGATGCTGATCGTCGCCCTGCTCTATGCCGAACTGGCTGCAGCGATGCCTCAAGTAGGCGGCGAACACGTCTGGAGCCTGCGCGCCTTGGGTCGCACCGGATCCTTCGCCTGCACCTGGGCGATCGTCTTCGTCTATGTCTCGATCTGCTGCTTCGAGGCCGTGGCGCTGGCGGTGGCGCTCGAATACCTGAAGATCGACCTGCACCACGTCTTCCTCTGGACCGTGGCCGGCTACGACGTCCACCTCGGATGGGCCATGGTGGGCATCGTCACCAGCGTGGTGTTGACGGTGATCAACATCATCGGCGTGAAGATGTCTGCGGTGGTGCAGGTGGTCGTCACGCTGATGATCGTGGCGAGCGGCATCGTGCTGCTGACCGGCGCCGGCCTGCACGGCTCCATCGAGCGCGCCGAGCCGCTGTTCGCGGCGGGGCTGATCGGCATCATCGGCGTGATCACCATGGTGCCCTTCTTCTTCGTCGGCTTCGACGTCATCCCGCAGATCGCCGAGGAAGTGGATCTGCCTGCACGCGAGCTCGGCACCCTGACCATCGTGTCGGTCTGCGCCGCCATCCTCTGGTATTGCCTGGTCATCGCCGGCGTAGCGCTGCTCGCCGATGACGCCGTGCTGCAGGACTCCCGCCTCCCCACAGCGGACGCGGCGGCCGCTGTGCTCGGCCGCAGCGGGGCCCTCATCATGGTCATCGGCGGCATCGCCGGCATCGTGACCAGCTGGAACGCCTTCATCATCGGCGGCAGCCGCGCCATGTTCGCCATGGCGCAGAGCGGCATGCTGCCGGGCTTCCTCGGTCGGCTGCATCCGAAGTACCGTACGCCTCATGCGGCGATCGCCCTCATCGGGCTGCTGGGTTGCGCCGCTCCGTTGCTCGGGCACAAGGCGCTGATCTGGCTGGTCAACGCCGGCAGTTTCGGCGCCGTGGTGGCCTATCTGCTGGTGGCCGCATCCTATGTCCGCCTGCGGCGCATCGAGCCCGGGTTGCCGCGCCCCTTCCGGTTGCGACATGGCATGGCGATCGGTTGGCTGGGGATCGCCTGCTGCATCGGGCTCGGAGCCCTGTATCTTCCAGGGTCGCCGTCGGCGCTCAGTCCGGTGGAATGGAGCATCTTCCTCGGTTGGGTCGCCTGCGGCGGTCTGCTCTATCTTGGGCGCGGCAGGACCTGACCAAGCGGGGTCACACATGAAGCCACGGACACGGAACGTCGTACCGGTCGACATCGCCCGTCGCGAGACTCTGCTGGGTCTCGCCGGCGCAGGTCTGGCACTGGCAGGCGCGCAAAGGGTGTCCGCGGCGCCCTCCGGCAAGGCCGCCGCCGCCCGATCCGCCGCCGACGACCACTTCGCCGCCCGCATGGCCAGCGAACACATCCCCGGCCTCGCCGTCGCCGTGTTGCGGGGTCCGAAGCTGATGTGGTCGAGGGGCTATGGCTGGGCGGATATCACGCGCCGCCTGCCGATGACGCCCGACACGATCCAGAACATCGGGTCGGTATCCAAGACGTTCACCGCAACCGCCGTGATGCAGGTGATCGACGCCGGTCGGCTGGGACTCGACGACGACATCAACGACCACCTCGGCTTCACGGTCGTCCACCCGGGCTTCCGCTCGCAGCCCATCACCGTCCGGCATCTGCTCACCCATCAGTCCGCGATCGCGGATGGCCCCGCTTACGCCGATGCCTATGCCTGCGGCGATCCGCAGATCTCGCTCGAGGAGTGGTTGCGTGCCTACCTTGTGCCGGGCGGACGGTTCCACGATGCGCGGAACTTCCACGGCTGGGCGCCCGGCAAAGGCTTCTACTACGCGAACGTGCCCTACGGAGTGCTCGGCCATCTCGTCGAGCGGATCACGGGCCTGCCTTTCGCCGAGTACTGCCGCCGACGGATCTTCACACCGCTCGGCATGCGTGACACCTCGTGGTACCTGAGGGACATCGACACCGCCCGTCACGCGATCCCGTACAGCTGGGTCAGCGGTGGCGCGGTGCGTGGCCCCGTTTGGGGCGGGGTACCGCCCTCGGTCGTCGGCGATCCCGGGGCAGCGACGCGGATCGATGGCGGCTACGCCGCCAACTGCCTGTACAACCACCCGAACTTCCCGGATGGATTCCTGCGCAGCAGCGTGCACCAACTCGCCCGCTACGCGCGCGCCTACCTCGACGCCGCGGCTGGCGCTGATCGACCGCTGCTGCAGGCGCAGACCATACGCCAGATGTTCCGTATCGAGTCGGGTGACGACAGCCGCGTGATGGGACTCTGCTGGAATGCGCAGCGCCGCAGCGGGCGCGATCTGCTGTGGGGTCACGGCGGCAGCGACCCCGGCATCAACGCCAACCTGCGGCTGCGTTTCGAGGACGGCGTCGCCGCGATCGTCCTGATGAACACCAACGTGGGCCGCCCGCCGCTGCCTGCACCGCTCGAGTTCGCCGAATACCTCATGGATCACAGCAGCGAACTGCTGGCGGATGATCCGGGGTCGGCGTGAGTCCGCGCCCTCAGCCCTGACGCAGGCCCTTGAGCCACGCGGTCGGATCCTCGCCGCGCTCGAGCACCTCGACCAACGCCGAACCGACCACCACGCCCTCGACCGTGCCGCGCAGGCGCGCGACCTGCGCCGCCGAGCGGATGCCGAAGCCCGCGCAGACCGGCACCGGCGACGCCGCACGCACGCGCGCCAGATACTCGAGCACGCTGTCGGGCACCTCCACGGACTTGCCGGTCGTGCCCGTCATGGTGACCGCGTAGACGAAACCCTCGCTCGCCGCGCAGACCTGTGCGAGCCGCGCCGGCGTCGTCACGGGTGTCACCATCTGCACCAGAGCGACGCCCGCCTTCTGCAGCGCGGTGCGCAGGTCATCGCCCTCGTCGAACGGCAGGTCCGGGACGATGAAGCCGCAGACGCCTGCGGCGGCCGCATCGGCCGCGAGCTTCTCGTAGCCGTATTGCAGCAGCGGGTTGAGGTAGCTCATCAAGACGAGCGGCGCCGCCGGGCGCTGCATCGCGCCGAGCTCCGCGAGGATCCAGCGCAGGCTCACGCCCTGCTTCAGCGCGCCTTGGATCGAGCGCTGGATGGTCATGCCGTCGGCCATCGGGTCGGTGAACGGCACGCCGATCTCCACCACATCGGCACCGGCCGCCACGGCGAGCAGGTGCTCGCGGAACTTGGGCGCGCTCGGGAACCCCGCCGTCATGAACGCGACGAGGGCCGGTTCGCCGCGCGCGGCAGCGGTGCGGATGGCGGCGGACAGACGGTCGTGCGGCTTCACGAGGCGGCTCCCGGCGTCGGCGCGGGCGGGGGCGCGGGAAGGGGCGCGAGCAGGGTGCGCTGCAGCGTCGGCATGTCCTTGTCGCCGCGGCCTGACATGCAGAGCAAGGCCTGCTTGCCCGGATTCCGCGCCGCCCAGCGCTTGGCGCCGTGCAGCGCGTGCGCGGTCTCGAGCGCCGGCAGGATGCCCTCGAGACGCGCGCATTCCTGCAGCGCGGCGAGCGCCTCGTCGTCGGTGGCGGACTCGTACTGCACGCGGCCTGCGGCGAGCAGCAGCGCATGCTCGGGGCCGACGCCCGGATAATCGAGGCCCGCGGAGATCGAGTCGGTCTCGTAGATCTGGCCGTTCTCGTCCTGCAGCAACAAGGAATAGCAGCCCTGCAGCACACCCGGCCAGCCGTACGACAGGCTCGCGGCGTTCTGTCCTAGTCCGCTGCCGCGGCCGCCCGCTTCGATGCCGATGATCGCGACCTCGCGGTCCGGCACGAAGGCGTGGAACATGCCGATGGCGTTCGAGCCACCGCCGACGCAGGCGAAGACGGCATCGGGCAGGCGTCCCTGGCGCTTCAAGTACTGCGCGCGGGCCTCGCGACCGATGATGGCCTGCAGCTCGCGCACCAGGTACGGATAGGGATGCGGGCCCACCGCCGAACCGAGCAGATAGAAGGTGCCATCCGGATCGGAGACCCAATCGCGCAACGCCTCGTCGATGGCGGCGCGCAACGTCTGGTCACCGCCGGTCACCGGCACCACCTCCGCGCCCATCAGGCGCATGCGGCCGACATTCGGCGCCTGACGCTCCATGTCGATCGCCCCCATGTAGACCGTGCAGGGCAGTCCGAGACGCGCACAGGCCGCGGCGCTCGCCACGCCGTGCTGGCCGGCACCCGTCTCGGCGACGATGCGCTTCGCGCCGAGACGCTGGGCGAGCAGCGCCTGCCCGAGCGCGTTGTTGATCTTGTGCGCGCCGGTGTGCGCGAGGTCCTCGCGCTTGAACCAGATGTCGGCGCCCCAAGCGGCGGAGAGGCGCGGTGCGTGCGACAGCGCCGTCGGCCGGCCGACCCAGGAGTCGAGCTGCTCGGAGAGTTCGCGCTGGAAGTCCTCGCGCGGCAGGTGTTCGCGCATCCCGGCCTCGAGCCGCTCCAGCGCCGGGATCAGCGTCTCGGGCACATAGCGGCCGCCATATGGACCGAAGCGGCCGCGCGCGTCAGGGAACTGGCCGGAGACCTCGGCGTCGAGCAACCGGTGCTGCTCGGCCGGGGTGAACTTCACGTTGGCGTTCATGGAGAGAGGCTCATGTCCAGGTGGTTTTCAGGATGGTCTTCAGTCGTGCTCAAGGGCGGCGGCGCGCGCGGCCGTCAAGAAAGCAGCGATCTTCGTCGGCGACTTGACGCCGGGCGCCGACTCGACGCCGCTCGACACATCGACGCCCCACGGGCGCACCGTGCGGATCGCCTCGCCGACGTTGTCGGGGTTAAGACCGCCGGCGAGCAGCACTTCGGTCCGCCGCGCCACCGCATGGGCGCGCGTCCAGTCGGCGGTGCGCCCGGCACCGCTCACCGCACCTTCATAAAGTACCCGCGCCGGCGGCGGAACGGGCAGCATCCCGCTCTCACGCAGCACGGGCAGCAGGCGCGCGCGGGCGCGGGGCGAGAGCGTCTCGGCATCGGCGAGATCGGTCTGCAGCAGGTCGGGGGCGAAGACATCGAGGATCCCCTCGACCTCGTCGGCCGTCGGGTGCAAGGTGACGGCGACGCAGAGCGCCCGGCCGCGGGCAGGCGCCGCCAGCGCCGCAGCCGCCGCAGGCGTGACGCGCCGCACCGACGGCGCGAACACGAAACCGATGGCGTCCGCGCCGGCGTCGAGCGCCGCCGCGACGCCCTCCGGCGTGGTCAGGCCGCAGATCTTGACGAACATCAGCCGCGCCCCGCAGGTCGGGCATCGGGATCCGCGGAGGTCCTCGCCCGACGGGGCCGATGACCGAGCGCGTCGCGCGCCGCAGCGAGCATCGCACCCGCGAGGTCGCGCGGCGCGCCACCGGTCATGAGCGCGCTGCCCACCAACGCGAGGTCGTAGCCGCAGGCGGCGAGCCGCGCCGCATCGGCCGGCGTCGCGAGCCCGCTCTCGGCGACACGCGGGATCCAGGTCGGCAGACGGTCCGCCATCGCTTCGAGACGTCCCGGCACCACCTGCAAGCTGACGAGGTCGCGGCAGTTGATGCCGAGCAGCAGCCGGGCACCCGCAGGGCCGACCGCGGCCCGCCGCGGCTCCAGCATCGACACCGCCGCTTCGACATCGGCGTCGTCGAAGGCCTCGAGCAGCACGAAGAGTCCCTGCTCGAGCGCCGTGTCGAGCAGGCGCTCCAGCGCCGTACGCGGCAGCATGCGCAGGATCAACAGCACGCCGCCCGCGCCCGCCGCGCGGGCCTCGAGCACCTGATAGGGGTCGACGAGGAAATCTTTGCGCATCGCTGGCACACCGGAGGTCGCGAGCGCGCTCGCGGCCCGCTCGAGGTGTGCGAGCGCGCCATCGAAGCGGGAGGGCTCCGTGAGCACCGAGACCGCAGCAGCACCGGCATCGGCGTACAGGCACGCGCGCGCGGCGGGATCCTCCTCGCTCGCCGACCGCAAGGCGCCGACGGCCGGCGAACGCAGCTTCATCTCGGCGATGAGGTCGAAACCGGCTGCGGAGAGCTGCAGACGCGGTGCGGCCGGCAGATCGCCGATGCGGGCACGCAGCTCGGCCTCCGGCAGCGCCGCCCTCGCCGCGTCGGCGCGGACGCGGCTCGAGGCCGCCATCCCGGCGAGGAAGTCGCCCGCGCTCATGCGACGCCTACCGTCGAACCGAAGGCCGCAAGACCGCGCAGCACAGCCGCCGCACGCCCGTCGTCGATCGCTGCGGCCGCCTGCGCGACACCATCCGCGGGGGTCTTAACGGCACCGGCCACTTCGAGCGCGAGCGCCGCCCCCATGCAGAGCGCATCGCGATGCGGCCCGCGGTCGCGGCCCTCCAGCACGGCGCGCAGCGACGCAGCGTTCGCCGCCGCATCACCGCCGGCAAGATCCTGCGGCGCGCAGATCGCAAGCCCGTAGTCGGCGGGCGTGCGGACGCTGCGGTGGACCGTGCCCGTACCGCCCTGCACCTCGAACAGCGTGAACGGCCCGATGGGCGTCGGCTCATCCCAGCCGGCTGCGCCGTGCACGACGAAGGCGCGGCGCACACCGGGCAGGCCTGCGAGCGCCTCGGCCATGAGCTTCGCAATGGGCTCACTGTAGGCACCGACCAGCATGAAGGGCGGCGCGGCAGGGTTGGTGAGCGGGCCCAACACGTTGAACAGCGTGCGCACGCCGAGCGCCTGCCGCACCGGGCCGATCGCCTTCATCGCCGGGTGGTAGTGCGGCGCGAACAGGAACGTGAATCCGGTCGCCGCGAGGCAAGCGCCGGCGCGGGTCTCATCGAGCGGCAACGGCAAGCCGAGCTGCTCCAGCACGTCGGCGCTGCCCGAGCGGCTGGAGATGGAACGGTTGCCGTGCTTGATGACCGGCAGCCCACAGGCCGCGACCATCAGCGACGTTCCGGTGGAGATGTTGACGCTGCCCGAAGCGTCGCCGCCCGTTCCGACGATGTCGATGGCGCGGGCCTGCAGCGCCGGATCCACCATCGGACGCCGCGCGAGTTCACGCATCGCGCGAGCGAACCCGCGCAGTTCGTCGGCGACGACACCCTTGCTGCGCAGCGCCGCGAGCAACGCGCCGGCGAGCGCGGGCGGGAAAGCGGGATCGGTGAGCGCCTGCAACGTGTCGGCGGCTTCGGTCTC
>CANHFH010000049.1 GCA_947459825.1 Pseudomonadota bacterium
CTTCGAGGCGCTGCGGGACTGAAGGAGATGGTGGCCGGGGTCGGAATCGAACCAACGACACGCGGATTTTCAATCCGCTGCTCTACCAACTGAGCTACCCGGCCGAGGGGCGGGAATTAGACCCCCCGCTGCCCCTGCCCGTCAAGCCGGGGCGGCGGCGCCCTGGCATCGCCCTAACGACGGACGAGGTCCACGACCTCCGAGGCCGTGAGGGTGCTGGCGCGGGACTGGATGGCCGGCAGGTACTGCTGCTGGGTGCCCTTGGCGGCCGTGAAGAGCTCCTGGTAGGTGCGCTTCAGCAGATCCGTGGACATCACCCGGCCACCGGCGTAATAGCGCTTGGCGAGGTGGCCGAGCGCGTAGGTGGTGGCGAAGGAGAAGGCCACCGAGGTGGCCGCGCCGCCCAGCCCGCCGATCATGCGGCCGGCCGCCTTGCCCAAGAGGCCGCTCACCAGCTTGCGGCCCATCTGCTCGATGTACTGGCCGGTGAGGCCGACGCCGACGGTGGCGAGGAATTCTTTGATGTGGCCCTGGTCGAGCTCGACGCCGTGCGCCTTGCCGATGCGGTACACCAGCCGCACCTGCAGCGGGATGATCGCCATCGAAGCCCAGGACTGCGGCAAGAGCTCGAGGGCGCCGTTGAGGATGGAGGCGTTGAGGATGGTCTTGTCGAGCTCGGCGTCGGAGACGCGGCTCTGCAGCAGCGGCGGCGATGCGGCCTTCGGGGCGGCGGTCGCCACGGCGGCGGTGGCAGCGGCGGCGCCCATCGCAGCGGCGGCGCCGGCACCCGTCGTCCTGCGGTCGACCGGCTCCCAAGCCGCGGCGGCGATGGCGTCGGCGTCGGCGGCACCGGCTTCGGCCTGGCCGCCCTCGAGGCCCAGATGGCCGCGCAGGGTCTGCAGGAAGGCGCGCTCGGCGTCGCCCTGGACACCATCGGCGTCGCAGACGCAGACCGCCATCTCGTAGGCGAGCTGGCGGTGCTCGGGCTGCGAGAGCGAGGCGGCGGCATCGGCCAGCGTCACCCGCTTGAGCAGCACATCCTGATAGACGCCGGCGAGCGCCGCGCCGGAACCGCCCGCGAGCGACTCGGCGGCGTCGCGCACGGCGGCGCGCTCGGCGTCGGACTTACCGCCATCGGCGAGGGCGGCCTGGATGAGGATGTTGAGGATGGCTCGCTGTTCGGGGGCGTTCATCTCGGGTGGGGTCCTTCGGTTCGGGCAGCAGGGGCGCGTGCGGGTTTTTGGACGATGGCGGTCCGGGGAAGTTCCCGTCCTCAACCCCCCGGCGGGGCGACGAAGCCCTCGGGGCGCTCGGCGCCCGCGCCGAACAGGAACTTCTCCATCTCGCCCTCGAGGAACTTGCGGGCCTTCGGCTCGATGGGCACGAGGCGGTATTCGTTGATGAGCATGGTCTGATGCGCGACCCAGCGCTGCCAGCCCTCCTTCGAGACCTGCCGCCAGATGCGAACGCCGAGATCGCCGGGGTAGACCAGCCGGTCGAGGCCCGGCGCCTCGCGCTTGAGCACCGCGCACTGCACCATGCGCGGCTTCGGATCGGTCTTCGGGGCATCGGTCATGGCGTGGTCCTCAAAGAAAATCGCGGCCGGTGTCAGAGGATACCGGAGGTGAGCCCATCGAGCAGCAGGCGCACGGGCGCCGGCAGCCCCACGGCGGCGGCGCCGCCCGCGGCCCGCGGGTTATACCAGAGCCCGGGCGGGGCGGCGGCGCTGTCGGCGACCCCGGGGATCCCGGCGGCGCGCGCGACCTGCGCGGCGGCCAACGCCGCGGCGGACGGGGACGGCGGCGCGCCCTCGAGCAGCAGCGGCACGATCTCGAGGTCGAAGTGCGTGAAGGCGTGGGCGACGGGCGTCAGCGCCTGCGGCGCACCGCGCCACTTCGGGAACGCGCCCTGCGCCCAAGCGGTGGCGGCGGTGGCGGAGGCGAACTCGGGCGGGCACCACAGGCCGCCCCAGATGCCGCGCTCGGGTCGGCGTTCCAGGAAGATACCGCCCTCGGCGTCGCGCACGAACAGCAACCAACAGCGCCGTGACGGCCGCGCAGCCCCGCGCGCGCGCGGTTTCGGCGCGGGGAGTTCGTGCTGCCGACCGCTGCGGCGGGCACTGCAGGACTCCGTCAACGGACACAGCGCGCAGGCCGGTCTGCGGCGCGTGCACACGGTCGCGCCGAGGTCCATCACGGCCTGCGTGTAGACGGCGACGCCCTGCTGCGGCGTCGCGGCCTCGGCGAGCGCCCACATGCGCTGCTCGACGGCGCGCTCGGCGGGGCTGCCGTCGATGCCGAAGCAGCGCGCGAGCACGCGCTTCACATTGCCGTCGAGGATGGGATGCCGCTGGTCGCAGGCGAGCGCGAGGATCGCGCCCGCGGTGGATCGGCCGATGCCCGGCAACGCTGCGACCTCCTCGAAGCTCGTCGGGAACGCACCGGCATGCAGATCGCGCACACGCTGCGCGGCGCGGTGCAGGTTGCGGGCGCGGGCGTAGTAGCCGAGGCCGGTCCAGAGGTGCAGCACCTCGTCGACGGGCGCATCGGCCAACGCCACGATGTCCGGAAAGCGCGAAACGAAACGCTCGAAGTACGGGATCACCGTCGCGACCTGCGTCTGCTGCAGCATGATCTCCGACACCCACACGCGGTACGGCGTACGGTCGCGCTGCCACGGCAGGTCGTGGCGACCGCTGCGTGAATGCCAGTCGACGAGCGCCGGCCCGAGACGGTGCGCCTCTGCGGGATTCATGGCGGCGATTGTATGATGGCGCGCAGCGAGGGACCCCCATGAAGAACACGATCGCCGGCCGCCGCACGAACCGCGGCTTCCACCATCTCTGCATCGCCGCCCTGTCGGCCACGGCCGCGCTTGCGGGCGCCGCACCGGCCGCGGCGCAAGCGCAGACCGCAGCGCCGCAGGCCACGCCGACCGCCGTCGCGCGCGCGCCTGCCGCCAACCCGGTGACCGAGGCGCTGCGCGAGCGCATCGAGGCGCTCAACGCCGGCGGCGCGGTCACCATCGAGGGCGAGGCGCTCTACGCCACGCGCTCGATGTCGCCGATCTACGCGGGCAACGGCTACCAGCCGCTCTGGGACCGCGCGCGCCTGCAGTCGCTGATCGAGGTGCTCAAGGACATCGAGGACGACGGCCTGCGTCCGCAGGACTACCACTTCGCACCGCTGCAGAAGCTCATGCAGCGGCCGACGCTGCGGCCGCTCGAGGCCGCCAACCTCGACCTGCTCGCCACCGACGCCTACTCGCTCATCCTCTACCACCTCTACTTCGGCAAGGTGGACCCGGTGTCGCTCGACCCGAACTGGAACTTCGACACGCGCGAGATCAAGGACCTCGACGCGCCGGCCTTCGTGCGCGACGCCATCGCCCGCAACCGCATCCGCAGCAGCGTCGAGGCGGCGCGGCCCTCGCACTGGATGTACCAGGCCGGCCGTGAATCTTTGGCCGCCTACCGCCACATCGCCGCGCTCGGCGGCTGGCCGCGCATCCCGGAGGGCGCCGCCATCAAGGTCGGCGCCACCGACCCGCGCGTGCCGCTGCTGCGCAAGCGGCTCGCGATCACCGGCGACCTCACCGCTACGGGCGGGGCGTCCAAGCCCGCAGCCGGCGCCGCCGAAGACCTCTACGACGCGACGCTCGAGGCCGCCCTGAAGCGCGCCCAACGCCGCTACCGGCTCGAGCCGGACGGCGTGCTCGGCCCCACCACGCTGCGTGCGCTCAACGTGCCGGTGGAGCAGCGCATCGGACAGCTGCGCGTCAACCTCGAACGCGGCCGCCAGGTGCTGCACGAGGTCAAGGACGGGCCGCTGGTGGTGGTCGACATCGCAGGCTTCGAGGTGCGCTACCTCGTCGACCGCAAGCGCGTGTGGCGCACGCGCGCCGTGGTCGGCCAGCCGTTCCGCGAGACGCCGGTGTTCAAGGCGATGATCGACAACGTCGTCATCAACCCGACCTGGACCGTGCCGCCCGGCATCCTCGCCAAGGACATCATGCCCTCGCTGAAGCGCAACGACCGCAGCGTGCTCGCGCGCAAGAAGCTGTCGGTGATCGATCGCAACGGCAACAAGGTCAACCCCGCCGCCATCGACTTCAGCCGCTACTCGGCGACCAACTTCCCCTTCATGCTGCGGCAGGACGCCGGGCCCGGCAACGCGCTCGGCGTGGTCAAGATCAACTTCCCCAACCCGCACCTCGTCTATCTGCACGACACGCCGAGCAAGGCGCTGTTCGACGAGAACATGCGCACCTTCAGCTCGGGCTGCATCCGTACGGAGCGACCGTTGGAGCTCGCCGAGCTGCTGCTGGGCGATGCCACGCGCTGGAACCGCGCGGCGCTCGATGCGGCGGTCGCCAACGGCGAGACGCGCACGGTGCGGCTCGCGAAGAAGGTGCCGGTGCTGATCATCTACTGGACCGCCGACCGCGACGAGGACGGCGGGGTGGTGTTCAAGCCCGACCCCTACTCGCGCGACGCACGCGAGCTCGCGGCGCTCGACAGCCCGTTCCGGCCCGGCAAGCGCCCCAAGCCCTGAGCGGTCGCCGCGCGGGCGCGGGACGCGGACGCGCGTCGCGGACGGTCGCCCGCGACGGCGCTCAGCCGCCCTGCAGCTCGCGCAGGTGGAACTTGAGGCTCGGCACGCCCGGCGAGTCGAGGTACAGGTGATCGCCCTCGAAGCGCACCGCGTTGGCGGCGCCGAAGGCCTTGGTGAAGGCCGCCTCGAACTTCATGCGGCCTTCTGCGCAGGTCATGCGCGTGGTCGCAGGGCCCTTGATGGCGATGCTGCCCGCCTCCGGACCGAGCTCGTAGCCCGCCATCATGCGGTTGCAGCCGGCGTGGCCGCTGACCCGGCCTTCAGCGAAGGTGAGGATCACGGGCTCGCCGTTGTCGCCATGCGGCACGGGGGGGCCCTCCCAGTAGATGAGCTCCCATCGATTGGCGGTGAGGCGCTTGCCCGCTTCGGCCGCCGACAACACGACCGGACCGGCGCCGGTCCCCTCAGCGGGACCACCCGGAGACGAACAGGCGGCCAGGGTGATGGTCAGCACGGCAAGGACGGGGATGATCCGCATGACAACCTCGGTATGGTCGGAGACGGGCACGGCGCCCTGTTGATGAAATCCTAGACCATCCGACGGGAGCCCGGAAAGGGCTAGAATCAGCCGCGATGATCGAACTGCACATCACGGACATCTCGAAGGTCGTCCAGCAGGTGCTGGCGCCGGCCTTCCTGCTGGCCGGTATCGGCACCTTCCTGACGACGATGACCCAGCGCCTTGCGCGCATCATCGACCGTGCGCGCGAGGTGTCCTTCGAGACCGACAGCCCCGACGAGACCGCCGACCTGACGGCGCTGCGCGACCTGCTCGCCCTGCGCGCCAAACTCATCCAACGCGCGATCCTGTGCTGCACCTCGGCCGCGATCATCATCTGCGGCCTGATCGGCGTGATGTTCATCGACGCGCTCGTGGAGTACTCGTTGGCGCGCATCATCGCGGTGGTGTTCGCCATCGCCATGGGCACCGTCATGGCCGGTCTCATCTACTTCCTGCGCGAGGTGTTCATCGCCACCGCCTCGCTGCGCAGCCGGCACATCCGCACGGGCGACCCGAAGGTCCGCAACGCCGTCTGAGACGGCCGGACCGGGACACACAGGGGGTTCCATGGTCGAACAGATCGGTCTCGCGCACGGGCTGCTGCTTTTCCTGCACATCCTGCTGTTCGTGTACTGGCTCGGCGGCGATGTCGGCGTCTTCTACTCGAGCACCTTCGTCACCGACACCTCGCTGTCGCGCGAGGCACGGCTCACCGCGTTCAAGATATTCATCAACCTCGACATGCTGCCGCGCTACTGCCTGGCGCTGATGCTGACCGTGGGCGGCGCGCTCGCGCACCACATCGGCTACGAGCATCCGCAGTGGCAGCTCGCCGCGATCATCGCGCTCGGCCCGCTCTGGGTCTGGGTGGTGCACACCATCCACGCCAAGGAAGGCACGGATTTCGGCCGTACGCTGGCTACCTGGGACCGTCGCTTCCGCGTGTTCATGATCGTCGCGATCGTCGCCTCGGTGGCGTACCACTGGGTCACCGGCCCGCTGCGCCCCTACCCCTGGCTCGCCGCCAAGCTGCTGATCTTCGCGGCGCTGATCTTCTGCGGCTTCATGATCCGACGGAACATCCCGCCGTTCATCGAGGGGTTCCGGACGCTCGCCGCGAGCGGCGCCACCCCCGAAAGCGACCGCAAGATGACCGAGGGCATGGCGGCCTGTCGGCCCTATGTGCTGCTCATCTGGGCAGGGGTGGCGATCTCGGCGCTGCTCGGCGTGCTGAAGCCGGGCCAGGCCGGCATCGGCTGAGTCCGCGCCGGGCCGGACGGGCCCGGACGACGGGCATCAGGGCAGCAGCACCGTCGCGCCGACGGTGCGGCGCGCCTCGAGGTCGCGGTGCGCCGCAGCGGCGTCCGCCAACGCATATCTTTGACCGATGGTGATCCTGACCTTGCCGGAGGACACGATGCGGAAGGTCTCGCGCGCCGCCGCATCGAGGTCGTCGCGGCGGGCGATGTAGGCGAACAGCGACGGCCGCGTCAGGAACAGCGAACCGCGGCGCGCGAGCTCGAGCGGCGAGATGGCGGGCGGCGGACCGGAGGCGTTGCCATAGGTCACCATGGTGCCGAGCGGCGCGAGACAGTCCAGCGACTCCATGAAGGTGTCCTTGCCGACCGAGTCGTAGACCACGCGCACGCCGGCGCCGCGGGTGATCCGCTTCACCCCCGCCGCGATCGGGTCGCGGCCCATGACGAGCACATGGCGGCAACCGTTGCGGCGTGCGATGGCGACCTTGGCTTCGCTGCCCACGACGCCGATGACGCGCGCACCGAGCGCACGCGCCCACTGGCAGAGGATGAGCCCGACGCCGCCCGCGGCGGCGTGCACCAGCAACCAGTCGCCGCGCTGCACGCGCACGGTGCGGCGCAGCAGATAGTGCGCGGTGAGCCCTTTGAGCATCAGCACCGCGGCCTGTTCGTCGCTGATGGCGCGCGGCAGCTTGACGATCCGCTCGGCCGGCAGGTTGCGCAGCTCGCAGTAGCTGCCGGGCTGCGAGTGCACATATGCCACGCGGTCGCCGACGCGCAGACCGCGCACGCGCCGACCGACGGCGGTGATGACGCCGGCGGCCTCTCGGCCGAGACCGGCGGGCAACGGCATCGGGTAGAGGCCCGTGCGGTCGTAGACGTCGATGTAGTTGAGGCCGATGGCCGTGTGGCGCAGCTGCACCTCGCCCGGCCCGGGCGCGCCTGGATCGAGGTCCTCGAGCTGCAGGACCTCGGGACCTCCGGTCTCGTGGAGACGGATGGCTTTGGGCATCAGCGGCGCGGCGAGGCGCGGATCGGCGCGATCAGAGCGCCGCCTGATCCGTCTCGCCGGTGCGGATGCGGATGACGCGGTCGATGTCGGTGATGAAGATCTTGCCGTCGCCGACCTTGCCGGTCTTCGCGGCCTTCACGATCGCCTCGACGACCTGATCGGCGAGGTCGGCGCGCACCGCGACCTCGATGCGGGTCTTCGGCACGAAATCGACCACGTACTCGGCGCCGCGGTAGAGCTCGGTATGGCCGCGCTGGCGGCCGAATCCCTTGACCTCGGTGACCGTCATGCCGGAGACGCCGATCTCGGAGAGCGCGGCGCGCACGTCGTCGAGCTTGAAGGGCTTGATGATGGCGGTGATCAGCTTCATGTCGTGTTTCTCCCGATGCCTGTTCCGGTACGCGGCGACAGAGGGGTTGCACCTTCTGTGCCATGCGCACTGCGTCCGAAAGCGCGGATTTCGCACCGTCGGACCCCACCTCGCGCACCATTATGGCGCAGTTCGGTCGCGTGCGCGCCCGTCGGTGGTGCGGCCGTGGCCAGCCATCCTATGATGGCGACATGCATGCAGTCGGCGGTCAGACGGCCCAACGCGTGGTCCTCGTGGGCGCGGGGCAGGCCGCCGCGGCCTGCGTGGAGGCGCTGCGCAAGCGCGGCCATACCGGCCCCATCGAGATGGTCGGTGAGGAATCCCTTGCGCCCTATCAGCGCCCACCCCTCTCCAAGAAGTACCTGTCGGGCGAGATGCCCCTCGAGCGCCTGCTGCTGCGCCAGCGGGAGTTCTACGACGGTCACGGGGTCGCCATGCGGCTCGGACGGCGGGCGGTCGTCCTCGACCGCGCCGCGCGTCGGGTCACGCTCGATGACGGCAGCGCCCTGCCCTACGACGCGTTGGTGATCGCGACCGGCGCCCGGCCGCGCCGCCTCGCCCTGCCGGGCGCCGATCTCGCCGGCGTCCACTATCTGCGCGGGGTGTCGGACGCCGACGCCCTGCGCACCGACGCCCGTCCGGGCACCCGTGCGGTGATCGTGGGCGGCGGCTACATCGGGCTCGAGGTCGCGGCGACGCTGCGACATCTCGGCGTCGAGGTGACGGTGCTCGAGATGGCGGACCGGGTCATGGGCCGCGTGGTCGCCGAACCCGTTTCCCGTTGGTACGAAGCGCAGCATGCCGCGCACGGCGTGCGCATCGTGCTCGGCGCGCGGCTGCACGGTCTGCGCGGCGATGCCGCCGGACGGGTCGTGGCGGTCGGTACCTCGGCCGGCGAGATCGCGGCCGACCTGGTGGTCGTCGGCATCGGCGTGCTGCCCGAGGACGCGCTGGCGCGCGCGGCAGGGCTCGACTGCGACAACGGCATCGTGGTCGACGAGCGCTGCCGCACCGCCGATCCCGCCGTCTTCGCCATCGGCGACTGCACCAACCATCCCTCAGTGCACTACGGTGGTCGGCTACGGCTCGAGTCCGTGGACAACGCGGTCGAACAGGGCAGCACCGCCGCATCGAACCTGCTCGGTATCGAGGCGCGGCATGAGCGGGTGCCGTGGTTCTGGTCGGACCAATACCAGCACAAACTGGTGATCGTCGGGCTCTCGCAGGGCCACGACCGCACGGTGCTGCGCGGCGATCCGGCGGGCGGCGCGTTCTCCTGCTGCCACCTGCGCGCCGGCGAACTCATCGCCATCGACACCATCAACCTCGCCAAGGACCATCTCGCGGCGCGCAAGCTCATCCCGACGCGCATGCGACCCGATCCGGCGAAGCTCGCGGACGCGTCGATCGCGCTCAAAGATTGTGCATGACGGACACGGGACACGGAGGACGGACATGGCAAGCGGACGGACATCTCGATGGCTGGCTGCGGTCGCGGCTGCGGCCGCAGCTGCGATGACGCTGACCACGCCCGCGGCGCAGGCCGCCGACGCCGCGGCGACGGCGGCGGCGAAACCGCGGCGCCTCGCCATCGCCATCCACGGCGGTGCCGGCGTCATCTCGCGCGAGCAGCTCGGACCCGATGGCGGCGCGGTCTACCACGCAGGCCTGCAGGAAGCCTTGGATGCCGGCTATGCGGTGCTCGAGAAGGGCGGCAGCAGCCTCGATGCGGTCACCACGGCGGTACGCATCCTCGAGGACAACCCGCTGTTCAACGCCGGACGCGGCGCGGTGCTGGCTCATGACGGCCGCGCCTATCTCGACGCCTCCATCATGAGCGGCAAGGACCTGGCGGCGGGCGCCGTCACCGGTGTGACCACGGTACGCCACCCCATCGACCTCGCGCGGCGCGTGATGGAGGACTCGCCGCATGTGATGCTCTCCGGCGAGGGCGCCGAGGAGTTCGCGGGCGAGCGCGGCCTCGAGCGGGTACCGAACGAGTGGTTCATCACCCCGACGCGCAAGCAGCAGCTCGAGCGCGTGCTGCGCGGCGCGACGGCGCCGCGCAACGAGCTGCAGGGACTCGGCACGGTGGGCGCGGTCGCCATCGACGCGCAGGGACATCTGGCGGCGGCCACCTCGACGGGCGGCATGACCAACAAGCGCTGGGGCCGCATCGGCGACGCGCCGATCATCGGCGCCGGCACCTACGCGAACGACGCGAGCTGCGCGGTGTCGGCCACCGGGCATGGCGAGTACTTCATCCGCTCGGTCGTCGCGCACGACATCTGCGCGTTGGTCGAATACAAGGGATGGTCGCTGCAGCGCGCCGCCGCCGAAGTCGTGAAGGGCAAGCTGGTCCAGCGCGGCGGAGAAGGCGGCATCATCGCGGTCGACGCCAAGGGCGAGGTGGTGCTGGAGTTCAACAGCCCCGGCATGTTCCGCGGCATGCGCGATTCCAGCGGGCGTCGCATGACCGCGATCTACGAGCGGTAGCGGGCCGCCCGGGCAGGTTCAGGTTAGGTACGAGGCGAGGTAGGCGTCGAAGTCGCCGCGCGGCGCGCGCGCGAGCGCGTCGGCCCGCTCCAAGGACCCGTGCGCCTCCTCGGCGAAGACCGCCGAGCGCGCATCGTCGGGCGGATGCAGGTCCAGGAAGTAGGCCTTGTGCGCGGCAGAGGTGCGCAGCGCGAGGTCGAAGAAGCTTTCGCCCGTCGAGCGCAGCTCGGCGATCAGACGCGCCGACGGCGTGCGCGCCACATCGTCGAGCTTGGCCGCCTGCACCGCGAGCGCCGTCGAATAGGTCCGCTTGGGGTCGCCCGCATCGAGCAGCTCGCAGATGCCCTGCATCTGGTCGAGGATCTCGCGCGCCCAATCGAGCATCGGGGAGGCGCGACCATCGCGCTGCAGCAAGAGACCCGGTTCGCGGCCGCGCCGCGCCACGGTGACATGGTTGCCGTCGAGCGCCGCCTGCTCACCGGCGTCGATCGGCGGGCTCTCCCGCATCAGGCAGAACGCGAGGAAAGCCTCGAGGAAGCGCATCTTGTCCTGGTTGACGCCCACCGGATCGAAGGCGCTGACATCGAGAGCGCGCACCTCGACATACTCGACGCCGCCGCGCAGCAGCGCCTTGGTCGGCCGCTCGCCCGATCGGGCGACGCGCTTCGGCCGGATGAAGGCGTAGTACTCGTTCTCGATCTGCAGCAGGTTGGCGTTCAGCTGGCGGTACACGCCGTCGACCTTCACGCCCATCCGTTCGTACTCGGGATGCGGCGTGCTGATGGCGCGGGTGAGGTCCCGCACATAGTCCTGCAGGCTGTTGACCGAGACCTCGACATCCGACTGCGCCCGGTTGCGGTAGCCGAGGTCGCTCATCCGCAGCGAGGTCGAATACGGCTCCCAGCCCGTGCCGGGTCCGAACTCGGGCAGCGTCTCGCCGCGCGCGCGCAGGAAGGACTTGCAGACCGTCGGCGACACGCCGAAGAGATAGAGCACGATCCAGCCGTGGCGACGGTAGTTGCGCAGCAGCTCGAAATAGCTCTCCGAGACGAAATCAGCGCCCGTATCACGCGACCCGCGCACCGCCGCCCAAGGTTCCCAGAGACCTTCGGGGAAGGAATAGTTGAAGTGCACGCCCGAGATCGCCTGCATCACGCGCCCGTAGCGCAGGCCGAGACCCTCGCGGTAGATGGTCTTGAGACGGCCGATGTCCGATGGACCGTACTGCGCGATGGGGATGCTGGCGTCGCCGTCGACCACGCAGGGCATGCTGGTCGCCCACAGCAGCTCGTCGCCGAGATGGCGGTAGGTGAACTGGTGCAGGTCACAAAGATATTGGAGCAGCTCCCAGTTGCTGCGGAAGGTCGGCGTGACGAGCTCGATCAGCGCCTCGGAGTAGTCGGTGGTGATGTGCTCGTGGGTCAGCGCCGCGCCGAGCGCGACCGGATGCGGCGTCTGCGCGATGCGGCCGTCCGGAGTGACACGCAGCGACTCCTTCTCGACGCCGCGGCGGCCGCCCTGCAGCACGCGCGGCTCGCCGCCGTTGATCAGGGCGGCGAGACGACGCTCGAAGGCGCGGTCGATGCGGCTCTTCGGCACGATGCCCTTTACCAGGGGATCCGGCCGGTCAGCACTTCCCGCGCCATGCGCAGGTCGCCACGGAAGCTCCAGAGCGGATGCTTGAAGGTGGCGGGCCGGTTCTTCTCGAAGAAGAAATGCCCGATCCAGGCGAAACCGTAGCCGATCAGCAGACCGGTCAGCACGAGCCGCGGCTGCTGCGTCAGGACGGCGCCCGCGAACTGGGTCAGCGCGACCACCGTGCCGATCACATGCAGGCGGCGCGAGGTGCGGTTCGAGTGCTCGCCGAGGTAGAACGGATAGAACTCGTCGAAGTTGGCGAAGGCCATGGCGGCGCCCCCTTCAGGTATGCGCGGGGATGGGCGCGCATCTTGCCGCGCCGGGGCACGGGGGGCAACCGCGCGGGCCGGCATCGGCCACCCGGTGGCCTCGCCGGTGGCCCACGAAAGGGATTACCCTTGCCGCTCGACCTGGAGGGAGACACGATGAACCGCCGACACCCCGCTGCGAACCGGGCAGCCACCGCATGGGGCATCTGCCTCGCGCTGCTGCTCACGGCCTGCACGCCGACCACCACCGCGCAACGCCCGGCGAAGCCCGATGCCAGGCCGGCGACCGGAGCCGGCGACGGCACGGCCACCGCCAAGGCGGCGCCGTTCCCCTCCACCTACCGCGTGCCCGAGAGCGCACCGGTGCTGATCAGCGGCGCGACCGTGCTCACCGGCACGGGCGAACGCCTCGACGGGGCCGACGTGCTGCTGCGTGAAGGCAAGATCGCCGCGGTCGGCCGCGGACTCACTGCGGCCCCCGGTACTGTGGTGGTCGACGGCCGCGGCAAGTGGGTGACACCCGGCGTCATCGACATCCACTCGCACCTCGGCGTCTATCCCTCACCGGGCGTCGACGCGCACTCGGACGGCAACGAGGCCACCGCGCCCAACACCGCCAATGTCTGGGCGGAGCACTCGGTGTGGCCGCAGGACCCGGGCTTCGAGGCCGCGCTCGAAGGCGGTGTCACCACGCTGCATGTGCTGCCGGGCTCGGCGAACCTGTTCGGCGGCCGCTCGGTGACACTCAAGAACGTCCACGCGGTCACCTACCAGGGCATGAAGTTCCCGGACGCGCCGCAGGGCCTCAAGATGGCCTGCGGCGAGAACCCGAAGCGGGTCTACGGCAACCGCCGCACGCTGCCCTCGACCCGCATGGGCAATGTCGCGTCCTGGCGCCAGAGCTGGTCGGAGGCGGTCGAGTACCAGCGCGACTGGACGCAGTTCGAGGCGCGCCGCGCCTCGGGCGCGAAGGATGTGCGCGCGCCGAAGCGCGATCTGCGCATGGAGACGATGGCGGCGGTGCTGCGCGGCGAGGTCCTGGTGCAGAACCACTGCTACCGCGCCGACGAGATGGCCATCGTGCTCGACATGGCCAAAGAATTCGGCTACAAGGTCTCGTCCTTCCACCACGCGACCGAGGCCTACAAGATCGCCGACCTGCTCGCCGAGCAGGGCGTGTGCGCGGCGGTGTGGGCCGACTGGTGGGGCTTCAAGATGGAGTCCTACGACGCCATCCCCGAGAACATGGTCATCGTCGACGCCGCAAAGGGCGGCTGCGCCATCGTGCACTCGGACTCCGACGAAGGCATCCAGCGCCTGAACCAGGAGGCCGGCAAGGGCATGGCAGCGGCGGCGCGCGCCGGCATCAGCATCAAGCCCGAGCACGCCGTGCGCTGGATCACGCAGAACCCGGCGCGCGCGCTCGGCATCGCCGACAAGACCGGTACGCTCGAGGTGGGCAAGGCCGCCGATGTCGTGGTGTGGAACGGCGACCCGTTCAGCGTGTACGCGCTAGCCGAGAAGGTGTTCATCGACGGCGCGACGCGCTTCGACCGCTCGGCGCGACGCATGCTGCCCGAATCCGACTTCATGCTCGGCCAGCCGGCCGCTCCGGGGGTGTCGCCGTGATCCGCCCGAACCTCGCCTCGACCCTCGTCGCCGCCGTCGCGACGCTCGCGACCTTCGCCGCACCGACCGCACGGGCCGACGACGCCGCCGCGGGCGGCGAACGCACAGCGCTGCTGATCCGCAACGCCACCGTGCACACCGGCGTCGCAGGCGCCGCGCCCTCTCCCGGCACCGATGTGCTGGTGCAGGGCAGCAGGATCGCCGCGATCGGCAAGGGCCTCGCCGCGCCCACGGGCGCCCGCGTGGTCGACGCGAAGGGACGGCCGGTCACGCCGGGCGTCTTCGGCGGTCTCACGCGCATCGGTCTCGAGGAGATCGGCCTCGACAGCGCCAACGGCGACCACTCTCAGCGCCTCGGCCAGATGCGCCCCGAGTTCGACGTGACGCAGGCCTGGAACCCCGACGCGCAGTCGCTGGTGGTGCACCGCATGAACGGCGTCACCTTCACGGTGCTCACGCCCGGGTCGGCGGCCGGCGGCAGCATCGTCGCCGGTCAGGGCGCTCCGGCGAGCCTCGTCGGCCGCGAGGCGCTGGCGCCGCGC
>CANHFH010000050.1 GCA_947459825.1 Pseudomonadota bacterium
GCTGGATGGGCGACGGCGCTTCGTAGCCGACGGCCGCGAGCGCCGCGACGATCTCGGCGGACAGGCCGAGGTCGGCGAAGGTGATGTCTGGTGTTTCTGTCACGAGGTTCTGCCCCGGCCGTAGAGGACCGGGAAGTTGGTAGCGGGGGTAGGATTTGAACCTACGACCTTCGGGTTATGAGCCCGACGAGCTGCCAGACTGCTCCACCCCGCACCAGGAGGGACGCGGAGTATACGGGGCGTCGCCCGCGACTACAACCTTTCTGACCGGTGCTCTGGCCGATGCTCTAGCCGATGACCCGCTGGCAGAGTTCCAGCAGCGCCTGCGGGAAGAGCCCGAGCGCGACCACCGCCACCGCGTTGAGCGCGAGCGTGAGGCGCACGCCCGTGTGCCGCTCGGGGACCGGCAGGTCGCCCGGCGCATCGAAGTACATGAGCTTCACGACCCGCAGGTAATAGAACACGCCGATGACCGACACCGCGGCGCCGAACACCACGAGCGGCAGATGACCGCTCGCCCACAGCGCCTCGAACACCTGCAGCTTCGCCCAGAAGCCGACGAACGGCGGGATGCCGGCGGTCGAGAACATCATCACCATCATCAGCACGGCGAGCAGCGGGTCGCGGGCGTGCAGGCCCTTGTAGTGATCGAGCTCGTCGGCCTCGAAGCCGCGGCGGCTGGCCAGCACCAGCACGCCGAAGGAACCCAGCGCCATCAGCACATAGACGATCGTGTAGTAGAGCGCCGCCTCATAGCCGCGCTCGGTGCCGGCGACGAATCCGAGCAGGATGAAACCGACATTGCCGATGGCGGAGTACGCCAGCATGCGCTTGAGGTTGGTCTGCGCGATGGCGACCAGGTTGCCGACCAACGCCGACAGCACCGCGACGATCGCGATCATCTGCGACCAGGCGGGCGTGACACCACCGAGGCCGTCCGCCAACAGGCGATACGCCAGCGCGAACGAGGCGATCTTCGGTGCGGTGGCGACGAACAGGGTCACCGGCGACGGCGCGCCGTGATAGACATCCGGCACCCACATGTGGAACGGCACGGCGCCGAACTTGAAGGCGATGCCGACCACCAGGAACACGATGCCCATGATGACACCGAGCGACGGTTCGCCCTGCAGGGCGGTCGCGATCTCGCTGAGCAGCAGCGTACCCGTCAGTCCATACACCAGCGACATGCCATAGAGCAGACAGCCCGAGGCGATGGCGCCCAGCACGAAGTACTTCATCGCCGACTCGGCCGCGACGCCCGACTCGCGGTCGAACGCGACCAAGGCATAGAGCGAGAGCGCGAGCAGCTCGACGCCGATATAGATGCTGAGCAGGCTGCCGGCCGACACCAGCACGCAGATGCCGAGCAGCGCCGTCAGCACGAGCACATAGTACTCGCCCTTCAGCAGTCCCCTCGCCTCCAGCGACGGCCGCGAGTAGAGCAGCGCCACCGCGACGAACAGGAACGAGAGCAGCTTGAGCACCGTGCCGAGCGGGTCGGCGAGGTACATCCCCGAGAACAGCACCGTCGGCGCTTCGACCTGCGCCCAGGCGAGCGTCGCGGCGGCACCGAGGCCGAGCAACGCGAGCGTCAGCGTCGGGATGATGCGGCGCGCGGCGGCGCCGGCGAAGGCCTCGACCAGCAGGACGACGCAGGCTGCGGTGGCGAGCCAGATCTCCGGCAGGGCCGGTGCGAGCGAGGCGAGCGTGACGTGATGGTCCATGGATCGGCGGCCTCAGGGCAACTTGCTGGCGGTGGCCTGGTCGACCAGGTGCCGCACGGATTCCTGCATGACTTCGAGCAACGGCGCCGGATACACGCCGAGCGCCAGCACGCCGACGGCGAGCAGACCCAGCACGAACCACTCGCGGCCGTTGAGGTCCTCGAGCGAGGCCACGCCGTCGTTGGCCACCGGCCCGAACACCACCCGCTTGACGAGCCAGAGCGTGTAAGCCGCGCCGAGGATCAACGTCGTCGCAGCGAGGAAGGCGTACCAGAAGTTGGCCTTGAACGCGGCGATGATCACGAGGAACTCACCGACGAAGCCCGAGGTGCCGGGCAGGCCCGAGTTGGCCATCGCGAACAGCACGAAGAACGCGGCGAAGGCCGGCATCCGGTTGACGACACCGCCGTAGCTCGAGATCTCGCGGCTGTGCAGCCGGTCGTAGAGCACGCCCACGCAGAGGAACATCGCGCCCGAGACGAGACCGTGCGACACCATCTGCACCATCGCGCCGTCGATGCCCATGCCCGCGCCCTTGAGGCCGCCGGTCGCCTGCGCGATGTCGAACGCGAGGAAGCAGCCGAGCGTCACGAAGCCCATGTGCGCGATGGAGGAGTACGCGATCAGCTTCTTCATGTCGGTCTGCACGAGCGCGACGAAACCGATGTAGACCACCGCGACGAGCGACAGCACGATCATCAGCATGTCGAGCTCGCGGGCGGCGTCCGGCGTGATGGGCAGCGAGAACCGCAGGAAGCCGTAGCCACCCATCTTCAGCATGATGGCCGCCAGCACCACGGAGCCGCCGGTCGGGGCTTCGACGTGCGCGTCCGGCAACCAGGTGTGCACCGGGAACATCGGGATCTTGACCGCGAAGGCGGCGAAGAACGCGAGGAAGATCCAGAACTGCTCGGTGTAGGTCAGCGGCAGCGCGTGGAAGGCCGCGATGTCGTAGCTGCCGGCCTTCAGGTACATGTAGATCATCGCGATCAGCATGAACACCGAGCCGAGGAAGGTGTACAGGAAGAACTTGATCGTCGCGTAGACGCGCCGCGGACCGCCCCAGATGCCGATGATGAGGAACATCGGGATCAGCATCGCTTCCCAGAAGAAGTAGAAGAGCAGCGCGTCGAGCGCGGCGAACACGCCCACCATCAGGCCTTCCATGACGAGGAAGGCCGCGAAGTACTGCGCCGGCCGCTTCTCGATGACCGTCCATGCGGCCACGACCACCGGCACGGTGGTGAAGGTGGTGAGCAGGATGAGCGGCAGCGAGATGCCGTCGACGCCGAGGTGGTAGGTGGCGCTGAACGCCGGGATCCACGGCAGCTGCTCGACGAACTGGAAGGCCGAGGTCGAGGGGTCGAACCCCGTGTAGAGCGGCACGGAGAGCAGGAACGCCGCCACCGCGGTGCCGAGCGCCACCCAGCGCGCGATGCCGATGCGCGCATCGCCGAGCGCGAGCACGACGAGGCCGCCCACGATCGGCAGCCAGATCAGCGTCGACAACAATCCGATTCCCTGCATCTGTGTCGGTGTCCCTGGTGTCCGTCAGGCGCGCAGCAGGAACCAGCCGAGCAGCAGCGCCAGGCCGATCACCATCCAGAACGCGTAGGTGTAGAGATATCCCGTCTGCACGCGGCGGACGACGCCGGCGAGCGCGCCGACGAGGCCCGCCGAACCGTTGACCAAGGCGCCGTCGATCAGCGTCTGGTCGCCCGCCTTCCAGAAGAGGCGCCCGAGACCTCGGCTGCCGGCGGCGAGCACGTTCTCGTTGAACCAGTCGAAGTAGTACTTGTTGTCGAGCACGCGACGCAGCGGCGCGAGCGCCGCGGCCAGCCCGTCGAGCGCATGCGGACGCTTCAGCACGGTGAACCAGGCCACCAGCACGCCCGCGAGCGCCAGCCAGAAGGGCGGATGCAGCGGCGCTTCCAGGGCGAAGGACGCCGGCCCGTGGAAGTGCGAGGCGAGCTCGCGCACCACATCGTTCTTCTCCAGCACCTGGATGGCGTCGCCGAAGAACCCGCCGAAGAGCAGCGGCTGGACCGTGAGGTAGCCGATGGCGACCGCCGGCACGGCGAGCAGGATGAGCGGTAGCGTCACCACCCAGGGGCTCTCGTGCGGCGTGCCGCCGTGGCCGTCTCCGTGATCATCATGCGCGTGGTCATCATGCGCCCCGCCCTGCCCCCACCGCGGCTCGCCGTGGAAGGTCATGAAGATCAGTCGGAACGAGTACACCGCCGTGACGAAGACACCGATCAGCACGCACCAGTAGGCGTAGGTGGCACCCCAACGCTGCGACTCGTGCGCCGCCTCGATGATGAAGTCCTTGGAGTAGAAGCCCGAGAAGAACGGCGTGCCGATGGCCGCCAGCGAGCCGAGCCAGCAGGTGATCGCGGTGATCGGCATGACCTTGGCGAGGCCACCCATCTTCCGCATGTCCTGCTCGTGGTGCATGCCGATGATCACGGAGCCCGCCGCGAGGAACAGCAGCGCCTTGAAGAAGGCGTGGGTCATGAGGTGGAAGATGGCGACGCTGTAGGCCGACACGCCGAGCGCCACCGTCATGTAGCCGAGCTGCGAGAGCGTCGAGTATGCGACCACGCGCTTGATGTCGTTGTTGACGACGCCGAGCAGGCCCATGAAGAGCGCCGTCGTGGCACCGACCACCAGCACGAAGGACATGGCCGCCTCGGACTGCTCGAAGAGCGGTGAGAGCCGCGCCACCATGAAGATGCCGGCCGTCACCATGGTCGCGGCGTGGATCAGCGCCGAGATGGGCGTCGGACCTTCCATGGAGTCGGGCAGCCAGACATGCAGCGGCACCTGGGCCGACTTGCCCATCGCGCCGATGAAGAGGCAGATGCAGATCAGGGTGATCGCCGACACCGTCCACTCGGGCGAGAGCGCGAGGGTCTGCTGGGCGATCATCGGTGCCGCCGCGAACGCCGACTTGTAGTCGAGCGCACCGGTGAAATAGACCACGCCCGCGATGCCGAGCACGAAGCCGAAGTCGCCGACGCGGTTGACGAGGAAGGCCTTGAGGTTGGCGAAGATGGCGCTCGGCCGCTGGTACCAGAAACCGATCAGCAGGTAGGAGACGACGCCGACCGCTTCCCAACCGAAGAAGAGCTGCAGGAAGTTGTTCGACATCACCAGCATCAGCATGGCGAAGGTGAACAGCGAGATGTACGAGAAGAACCGCTGATAGCCCGGGTCGTCGTGCATGTAGCCGATGGTGTAGACATGCACGCAGAGCGACACGAAGGTCACCACGCACATCATCAGCACGGACAGGGAGTCGACCAGGAAACCGACATCCATGCGGATGCCATCGCTCACCGCCCAGGTGTAGACGGTGCCGTCGAACACCGGAACCTGCCCGGTGATCAGCTGCCAGGCGACCTGCGCAGACAGCACGAACGACGCGCCCACCGCCGCGATGGTGACGACATGCGCGGCCGTGCGGCCGATCAGCCGGCCGAAGAGCCCGGCGACGATGGCCGCGGCGAGCGGCAACAGGGGGATGGCGAGCAGTACGGTCTTGTCCATGTCTTCTGCCTCGGTCCCGCGCTCAGCCCTTCAAGGTGTCGAGGTCTTCGACATTGATGCTCTTCCGCTCGCGGAACAGCACCACCAGGATCGCGAGGCCGATCGCCGACTCGGCGGCCGCCACGGTGAGCACGAAGAACACGAACACCTGACCGTCGAGGTCGCCGAGGAAGCGCGAGAACGACACGAAGCTGAAGTTGACGGCGAGCAGCATGAGCTCGATGCACATCAGCAGCAGGATGACGTTCTTGCGGTTGAGGAAGATGCCCGCCACGGACAGCGAGAAGAGCACCGCCGACAGCGTGAGCATGTGCTGCAGGGTGATCATCGCGCCCCCCCCTCGCCCGTTCCACCGCCCGCACCGGGTCCGGTGCCGCCCGCGTCGACATCCTTGACGATGCGCACCCGGTCCTCGCGGCGGACGGCCACCTGCTTGGCGACATCCTGCGCCTTGAGGCCGGGCCGGCGGCGCATGGTCAGCGCGATGGCCGCGACGATGGCGACCAGCAGCAGCATGGCCGCGAGTTCGAAGGGGTAGACATACTGCGTGTAGAGCACTTCACCGAGCGCCCGGGTGTTGCTGTAGTCCGCAGGCAGCGGCGGCGCGCCCTGGGTCGCGTCGATGCCGAGGCCCTTGACCCAGTACACCGACACCATCTGCACGATGACGACCAGCGCGGTCAGCGCGCCGAGCCAGGCATAGCGCGTGAACCCGCTGCGCAGACCCTCGACGTTGATGTCGAGCATCATCACCACGAACAGGAACAGCACCATGACCGCGCCGACATAGACCAGCACCAGCACGATCGCGAGGAACTCGACCTCGATGAGCAGCCACAGCGCCGCGCTCGTGAAGAACGCGAGCACGAGGGCGAGCGCCGAGTGCACGGGGTTGCGGCTGAGGATCACGCCCAGGGCCGCGGCGATGAGCACCGCGGAGAAGGCGTAGAAGAGGATCTGGACGAACATGGGTCAGGGGCCCTGTCAGCGGTAAGGCGCGTCGGCGGCCTTGTCGGCGTCGATCAGCGCGGCATATCGCTCGCCCACCGCGAGCAGTTTGTCCTTGGACATGATGTTCTCGCCGCGGCTCTCCATGTGGTACTCGTGGATGCGCGTCTCGACGATGGCATCGACCGGGCAGGCCTCCTCGCAGAAGCCGCAGTAGATGCACTTGAAGAGATCGATGTCGTAGCGCGTGGTGCGGCGCGTGCCGTCGTCGGCGACATCGGACTCGATGGTGATGGCGAGCGCCGGGCAGACCGCTTCGCAGAGTTTGCAGGCGATGCAGCGCTCCTCGCCGTTCGGGTAGCGGCGCAGCGCGTGCAGGCCGCGGAAGCGCGGCGACTGCGGGGTCTTCTCCTCGGGGTAGTTGACCGTGACCTTGGGGCGGAACAGCGTCCGCGCGGTCACGGAGAGGCCCGTGAGGAGTTCTGTCAGCAGGAATGTCTTGACGATGCTGCGCATCAGTTCGGGCTCCAGGGACCGACGCGGAAGTGGACCATCACGGCCGCGACGGCGATCCACACCAGCGTGACCGGGATCAGCACCTTCCAGCCGAGCCGCATGATCTGGTCATAGCGGTAGCGCGGGAAGGTCGCGCGGTACCACATGAAGCAGGTCAGGAAGAAGAAGAGCTTGAGGAACAGCCAATGGAAACCGGGCTTCGCGAGCGCGTTGTCGGCGGCGAGCAGGCCCTCGAAGGGCGACAGCCAGCCGCCGAGGAAGAACACCGCCGTGAGCGCCGAGATGAGGATCATGTTGGCGTATTCGGCGAGGAAGAACAGCGCGAAGGCGATGCCCGAGTACTCGACATGGAAGCCCGCGACGATCTCGGATTCGCCTTCGGCCACATCGAAGGGCGCGCGGTTGGTCTCGGCGACGCCCGCGATGAGGTAGACCACGAACAGCGGGAACAGCCAGATGAAGAACCAGTCGCCCACCCCGCCCTGCTGGGCGCGCACGATGTCGCCGAGGTTGAGCGTGCCCGCCGCCATGACGACGCCCACCAGCGCGAAGCCCATGGCGATCTCGTAGGCGACGACCTGCGCCGACGAGCGCATCGCGCCGAGGAAGGCGTACTTGGAGTTGGCGGCCCAGCCGGCGAGGATGATGCCGTACACGCCCACCGAGGTGAGCGAGAGGACATACAGCAGACCGGCGTCGATGTCGGCGATGACGAGTCCCGGGTCGAGCGGCATCACCGCCCACGCGGCGAAGGCCGGGACGAGCGTGATGGCCGGCGCCACGCGGAACAGCCATTTGTTGGCCTTCGACGGCAGCACGACCTCCTTGAGGAGCAGCTTGATGACGTCGGCGAAGGGCTGGAAGATGCCCGGCAGCAGCCCGAAGATGCTACCGACGCGGTTCGGACCCTTGCGCAGCTGCATCCAGCCGATGACCTTGCGCTCCCAGAGCGTGGTGAACGCGACCGAGAGGATCAGCGCGACGGTGACCACGAGGATCCAGAACGTCGCCTGCGCGTAGGCCGGCAGCGTGCCCCAGATCTCGAGCAGGCCGCTCACGCGGTCACCTCGGCCGCAGCACGCGCGGCGGCGCGGGATGCGCGCGCGATGTTCGTCGCCTGCAGCGCCGGGCTGCGGCGCAGCACGGCATCGATGGCGTACATCGGGATGTCGAGCGCGGCGGCCGATGCCGACCCTGCTCCCGCGGCACCCGCGGGCAACACGGGCGGGACGACGACCGCAGCGGCACCGCCGGTGGTCGCAGCGCCGGCCCCAGCGCCGACGGCGGCATCGACCTGCGCGCGCAGACGCTCACGCACCTGCTCCGAGGACTCTTCGTCGAAGCCCTGCAGCTGCAGCAGGTTGCCGAGCACGCGCAGGATCTTCCAACCGGGACGCGCCTCGCCCGGCGGTGCGACCGCACCCGGGTGACTCTGCCAGCGACCCTCGAGGTTCACATAGGTGCCGGAAGTCTCCGCGAAGGCGGCCATCGGCAGCAGCACATGCGCATGGCGCAGCAGCTCTTCGCTCGCGAACGGCGTGACCGCGACCACACAGGCCGCACCGCCGAACGCCACCGCGGCGGCGGCCGGATCGGCGAGGTCCTGCGACGGCTCGATGGCGCCGACGAGCAGATAGGCACGCTGCGGCGAGCGCAGCATGGCGAGCGCATCGAGACCGGCGGTCGCGTTGCCCGCGGCATCGCGGTACGGCACCGCACCTGCAGCCACAGCGCCGACGCCGTTGCCGCCCTCGAACAAGGTGCCGAGCGTCGCGCCGGCGAGGCGCGCGGTCTCGGCGGCGAGCGCGCGCAGGTCGGCGTACGCGGGGTGACGCAGCGCCATCGCACCGAGCCATACGGCGCGGTGGCTGCCCGTGCAGAGCGCACGCGCCGCGGCGCGATGCGCGTCGGTGGGCGACACGCCCAAGACCAGCGACCCGAAGGCAGGCGCGACGGCGCCGCCTGCGGCCTCGGCCGTCGCGAGCGCGAGCGCCGCGGCTTCGCGCGTCCAATGCCCCGCCTCCGCGACGACCTGCGCGGCCACCGGGAAACGGTAGTCACGCGTCGCGAGGTCGAGGAACGCGACCTGCGCGCGGGCGCGGACCGCGGCCTTGCGCACGCGGTGCGCGAGCAGCGGCAGCTCGGCGCGCAGATGGCTGCCGATGACGAGCAGACCGGAGAGCGACTCGACCGAAGCGAGCGACATGCCGAGGCCGGCCGACGACGAAGACGCCGCCGCATCGCCGCGGAAATCCCGCTGCCGCAGACGGTGGTCGATGTTGGCCGAGCCGAGCCCGCGCGCGAGGCGCGCCGCGAGCGAAAGCTCCTCGAGCGTGGCGGACGGATGCGCGAGCACGCCGAGCGACGGACCGGCCGCCGCGAGACCGCGGGCCGCTGCACCGAGCGCGGTCTCCCAATCGACCTCGCGCCAGGCGCCGCCCTCGCGCAGCATCGGCTTACGCAGGCGGTCATCGGCGAGCAGGCCTTCGTAGCTGAAGCGCTCACGGTCGGCGATCCAGGTCTCGTTAACATCCTCGTTGTCGCGCGGCACGACGCGCTTGAGACGCCCGCGCAGCACATGGCCGAAGAGGTTGGCGCCGAGGCCGTCGTGCGGCGCGATGAGCGGCGTCTGCGTCATCTCCCAGGAGCGGCCCTGGTAACGGAACGGCTTGGAGTTGAGCGCGCCCACCGGGCAGAGATCGATGATGTTGCCCGACAGCTCGTGCTCGACCGCTTTCTCGACATAGGTGCCGATGAGCATGTTCTCGCCGCGGCCCGTGGTGCCGAGCTCCGGGATGCCGGCGATGTCCTGCCCGAAGCGCACGCAACGCGTGCAGTGGATGCAGCGCGTCATGTCGGTGGAGACGAGCGGCCCGAGGTCCTTGTCCTTCACCACGCGCTTGCGCTCGTGGAAGCGCGCGGCGTCGCGGCCGAAGCCCACCGCGAGGTCCTGCAGTTCGCATTCGCCGCCCTGGTCGCAGATCGGGCAGTCGAGCGGGTGGTTGATGAGCAGGAACTCCATCGTCGCCTTCTGCGCGCCGATGGCGACGGGCGACTTCGTGAAGACCTTCATGCCCTCGGCGACCGGCGTCGCGCAGGCGGGCAGCGGCTTCGGCGCCTTCTCGACCTCGACCAGGCACATGCGGCAGTTCGCCGCGACGGGGAGCTTGTCGTGGTAGCAGAAGCGCGGCACATACGCGCCGTGCGCGTCGGTCGCGTGGATGATCATCGCGCCCTTGCGGGCCTTGACGGGCTGGCCGTCGATCTCGAGGTTGACGAGGTCGTCCTGGGGCTGGGCTGCCATGGCGTCACGAGCGGCCGGTCAGGCCGCCGCCCTCCCCGTCTCGACGACGCTGCGACCGCCGCTCTGGATCATGTGTTCGAACTCGTGGCGGTAGTGTTTGACGAAGCTCTGCACAGGCCAAGCCGCGGCGTCGCCGAGCGCGCAGATGGTGTGGCCCTCGATGCGGTTGGCGACATCGACCAGGAGGTCGAGGTCCTCCGAGCGGCCCTGCCCCTCGACGATGCGGCGCAGCATGCGGTTGAGCCAGCCCGTGCCCTCGCGGCAGGGCGTGCACTGGCCGCAGGATTCAGACTTGTAGAAGCGCGAGATGCGCTCCAGCGCGCGCACCATGCAGGTGGTCTCGTCCATGACGATCACCGCGGCGGACCCGACCGACGAACCGACCGCACGCAGCGAGTCGTAGTCCATGTTCGCGCCCAGCATCACATCGCCCGGCACGACCTTGACCGAGGAGCCGCCCGGGATGACCGCTTTGAGCTTGCGGCCGCCGCGCACGCCGCCCGCGATCTCGAGCAGGTCCTTGAACGGGATGCCGAGCGGCAGCTCGTAGTTGCCGGGCTTCTCCACATGTCCCGACACCGAGAAGATGACCGTGCCGCCGGCGTTGGTGGTGCCGAGCTTGGCGAACCACTCCGGCCCCTTGCGCAGGATGGTCGGGACCGAGGCGTAGCTCTGGGTGTTGTTGATGGTGGTCGGCTGACCGTAGAGGCCGAACGCGGCCGGGAACGGCGGCTTGAAGCGCGGCTTGCCCTGCTTGCCCTCGAGCGACTCGAGCAGCGCGGTCTCTTCGCCGCAGATGTAGGCGCCCGCGCCGACGAAGGTGAAGAGGTCGAAGTCGATGCCGCTGCCCTGCACATCCTTGCCGAGCAGGCCCGCCTCGTAGGCCTCTTTGACGGCGGCCTCGAAGCGCGGCACGGGCTCGCCCAAGAACTCGCCGCGGATGTAGTTGTAGCCGACGGTCGCTCCCATGGCGTAACCGCCGATCGCCATGCCCTCGACCAGCGCGTGCGGGTTGAAGCGCAGGATGTCGCGGTCGTGGCAGGTGCCGGGCTCGCTCTCGTCGGAGTTGCAGACGGCGTACTTCTGCATCGGCGCGTTGCGCGGCATGAAGGACCACTTGGTGCCGGTCGGGAAGCCCGCGCCGCCGCGACCGCGCAGGCCGCTCGCCTTGACGGCGTCGATGACCTGCTCGCGGGTCATCTCGCCGGCGAGGATCTTCTTCCAGGACGAATAGCCGCCGATCTTGAGGTAGGACTCGAGGGTCCACGGCCGCTCGATGCCGAGCCCGAGGGGCTCGAACACCACGAGGTTCATGCGATCGCGCCAGGTGTCGAGTGCGTTCATGCGCTGAAGCTCACTTCAATCCGTCCAGTATCCGGTCGACCGATTCCGGCGTCAGATGCTCATGGAACTCGTGGTCGACCATCATCATCGGTGCGCCGGTGCAGGAAGCGAGACATTCCTCTTCCTGTTTGAGGAAGATGCGCCCGTCCGGCGTGCTCTCGCCCACCTTGATGCCGAGCTTGCGCTCGCAATGCGCGAGGATCTCCTCGCCGCCGCGCAGCCAGCAGGAGATGTTGGTGCAGACGCTCACATGGTGCCGGCCGCAGGGGTGCGTCTCGAACATCGAGTAGAAGGTGGCCACCTCGTAGACCTGGATGGACGGCAGGCGCAGGTACTCCGCGACGGCGTCCATGAGGTCGGGCGTGAGGAAGCCCTGGTTCTGCTCCTGCACGAAGCGCAGCGCCGAGAGCGTGGCCGACCGCTGGCGCCCCGCCGGGAAGCGCGCGATCCAGGCGTCGATCTCGTGACGGGTGTGCGCGGTGAGCAACGCGACCTTCGGGCCGTCGCCCGGCACGAAGCGCTGGCCGTCGCTGGTCGGCACGCCGGCGGCGCCCTGCATCTCGGCGTTCATCGGTCGATCTCCCCGAAGACGATGTCCTGCGTGCCGATGACGGCGACGACATCGGCCAGCATGTGCCCCTTCACCATCTCCTCGAGCGAGGCGAGATGCGGGAACCCCGGCGCGCGGCACTTGAGGCGATAGGGTTTGTTGGCGCCGTCCGAGACGATATAGATGCCGAACTCGCCCTTCGGCGCTTCGACCGCGGCATAGGTCTCGCCCTCGGGCACACAGTAGCCCTCGGTCATGAACTTGAAGTGGTGGATCAGCGATTCCATGTCGCCTTTCATGTCCTCGCGTCGCGGCGCGCGCACCTTGGCGTCGGCGACCATCACGGGGCCCGGGTTCTGCTTCAGCCACTCGACGCACTGCGCGACGATGCGGTTCGACTGCCGCAGCTCCTCGATGCGTACGAGGTAGCGGTCGTAGCAGTCGCCGTTGACGCCCACCGGGATGTCGAACTGCATCCGGTCGTAGACCTCGTAGGCCTGCTTCTTGCGAAGATCCCAGGCGATGCCCGACCCGCGCAGCATCGGCCCCGTGAACCCGAGCTGCAGCGCCCGCTCCGGCGTCACGACGCCGATGTTCACGGTGCGCTGCTTCCAGATGCGGTTGTCGGTGAGCAGCGTCTCGTACTCGTCGACGGCCTTCGGGAAGCGGCGCGTGAAGTCCTCGATGAACTCGAGCATGCCGGCGGCGCGCGCTTCGTTGAGGCGGTCGGCCTCCTTCTGTGTGCGCCAGCGCGAGGCCTGGTACTTCGGCATCTCGTGCGGCAGGTCGCGGTGCACGCCGCCCGGACGGTAGTAGGTCGCGTGCATGCGCGTGCCCGACACCGCCTCGTAGCAGTCCATCAGCGTCTCGCGGTCCTTGAAGGCGAGCAGGAACACGGTCATCGCGCCGATGTCGAGACCGTGCGCGCCGAGCCACATGAGGTGGTTCAGGATGCGCGTGATCTCGTCGAACATGGTGCGGATGTACTGCGCGCGCAGCGGCGGCGTGATGCCGAGCAGACGCTCGATGGCCATCACATACGCGTGCTCGTTGCACATCATCGAGACATAGTCGAGCCGGTCCATGTAGCCGATCGACTGGTTGAACGGCTTCGACTCGGCGAGCTTCTCGGTGGCGCGGTGCAGCAGGCCGATGTGAGGGTCGGCCTTCTGGATGACCTCGCCGTCGAGCTCGAGCACGAGACGCAGCACGCCGTGGGCCGCCGGGTGCTGCGGACCGAAGTTCATGGTGTAGGACTGGATCTCGGCCATGGCGGTCACTTCGTCCCGCGCGCCGCGAGGCCGGGCGCATAGCGGTGGTCGTCGCGGATGACGCGCGGCACCAGCGTGCGCGGCTCGATGCTGACGGGCTCGTAGACCACGCGCTGCTTGGCGGGGTCGTAGCGCACCTCGACATGGCCGATCAGCGGGAAGTCCTTGCGGAACGGGTGCCCGATGAAGCCGTAGTCGGTGAGGATGCGGCGCAGGTCGGGGTGGCCCGCGAACAGGATGCCGAAGAGGTCGAAGGCCTCGCGTTCGAACCAGTTGGCCGAGGCCCAGACCCCGACCAAAGAATCGATCATCGGGTCGGCGTCGTCGGCGCAGAACGCGCGCAGCCGCAGACGGCGGTTGTGGGCCACGGACAGCAGGTGCGCGACGACGGCGAAACGCGTGCCGGGCGCGCGCGCCGCGGGCTCCGCACCGACTCCGCGCGCCACGCCGCGCGAGAAACCGGACCCGGTCGCGGAGTGCGTCTTCCACTCCGACCGGCCGTATTCGAGGTAGTCGACGCCGCAGAGGTCGACGAGCTGGTCGAAGCGCAGCTGCGGGTGATCGCGCAGCGCGGTCGCGACCGCCGTCCACGCCGCCGCATCGCATTCGAGGGTGTATTCGCCGGGGAGCGACGGCACCAAGCGCGCGGCGGGGCCTGCGACCTCGAGCAGCAGTGCGGCGAGCGGGTCGACGGCCGGCGTCGCCGGGGCTGCAGCGGTGTCGGCGGGCACGCTCATGCGCGCGCCACCGTGCTGGTGCGGGCGATCTTCTTCTGCAGCTGGATGATCCCGTAGAGCAGCGCCTCGGCCGTCGGCGGACAGCCGGGGACATAGACATCGACCGGCACGATGCGGTCGCAGCCGCGCACCACCGCATACGAGTAGTGGTAGTAGCCGCCGCCGTTGGCGCAGGAACCCATGGAGATGACCCAACGGGGCTCAGGCATCTGGTCGTAGACCTTGCGCAGCGCCGGGGCCATCTTGTTGACGAGGGTGCCGGCGACGATCATCACATCCGACTGGCGCGGGCTCGGAC
>CANHFH010000051.1 GCA_947459825.1 Pseudomonadota bacterium
CATCAGTTCGGCAACTGGGCGGGACAGCTCGGCGATGGACGCGCGATCACGCTCGGCGAGCTGCCGGGGCCGGACGGGCACCGCTACGAACTGCAGCTGAAGGGCGCAGGTGTCACGCCATACTCGCGTTTCGCCGACGGACGCGCCGTGCTGCGTTCGAGCCTGCGCGAGTTCCTGTGCAGCGAGGCCATGCATGCCCTCGGCGTGCCGACCACCCGGGCTTTGAGCTTGGTCGCCTCCGGCGAGTCCGTGGTGCGCGACATGTTCTACGACGGCGACGCTCGCCCGGAGCCGGGCGCAATCGTCTGCCGCGTCGCACCGACCTTCCTGCGGTTCGGCAACTTCGAGATCCATGCCGCGTCCGACGAAGCGGGCCCGCTGCGCGCATTGTTCGACAGGACGCTGCGGCTGTTCTATCCGCACATCGATCCGACAGCGCCCGAGGCGCCGGTGGCTTGGCTCGGCGAGGTGGCCGAGCGCACCGCGACGATGGTCGCGCACTGGATGCGGGTCGGCTTCGTGCATGGCGTGATGAACACCGACAACATGTCGGTGCTCGGTCTCACCATCGATTACGGCCCGTACGGTTTCCTGGAGGTCTACGACCCGTCGTGGACGCCCAACACCACCGATGCGCAGGGGCGACGCTATTGCTACGGCAGACAGCCGCAGATCGCGTTGTGGAACCTCGCGCGGCTCGCCGGCGCGTTGCGTCCGCTCGGCGCTGACGACGACGGATTGCAGCGCGCACTGGAGCGGTATCGCGATACTTTCGGGCGTGTCCACCGCGAGATGCTGGCAGCGAAACTCGGTCTGGTCGCGCTCGATGACGACGATGAGCCGCTCTTGAGCGAACTCTTCGGGGCGATGGCCTCCGTCGAGACCGACATGCCCATCCTGTTCCGCGGACTCGCACGCCTGCTGTCGGGCTTGCCGGGAGGCGACCTGCGGATGCTTTTGAGCGACGCGGTCTACGACCGATCCGCGCTCGACGCCGCGCTCGTCGGTCGATGGCAGGCCTGGGTCGATCGTTGGCAGGCGCGTGCCGCGCGCGAAACGCAGCCGGCGGCGTGGCGCATCGCGCGCATGGACGCGGCGAACCCGCGCTATCTGCCGCGCAACTATCTGGCCCAGCAGGCGATCGACGCCGCGACCGCGGGCGATGATGCGCCGCTGCGCGAACTGCTCACGGTGCTGCGCCGACCGTACGAGGAGCAGCCCGGCCGCGAGGTCTACGCCGCGCGGCGACCCGAGTGGGCGCGCCACAAAGCCGGCTGCTCCGCGTTGTCCTGCAGTTCATGAGGCCGATGTCCTGCGTGCGGTCCAAGACGCGGTCGTCGAGGTCGAGCGTCGTCGCGCGCGATTGACGCGCACGGACCGCGGTACTAAAGTCCGCGACATCCGAGAGGTGCTCGTGCCGCATTCCGCGGCATGGGTGAAACGGGAAGCCGGTGGGTGGCCTCGAGCCACGATTCCGGCACTGCCCCCGCAACGGTAAGCGAGGCAGGGCGACTTCTGAGCCACTGCGACCCCAGCGGTCGTGGGAAGGCATCGCCCGGCGGCAACGCCCTCGCAAGTCCGGAGACCGGCCTATCGGTGCGACTGAACGCGCACGGGTGGATTGCGCGTGGGAGTGTTGTCATGAATATCCTTCGCGCTTCGGCGTACGTCCGCGCCCTGTCGGGTGCGTTCCTCTTCGGCCTGTCCTCGGGTGGCATCGTCATCGCCGCCGATGTGTCCCGTGCATCCTCGGACACGGTGGTGGTCACCGCTTCGCGTCTGCCGGAGTCCCTCGACGAGACGCTCTCGTCGGTCACGGTCATCGAGCGCGAGGACATCGAGCGTCTGCAGGCGCGAACCCTCGATGAACTGCTCGCCGGCGTGGAGGGCTTCGCGCTCACGCGGCAGGGCGGCGTCGGTCAACCGACCTCTGTCTTCCTGCGCGGCGGCGAGTCCGACCATGTGCTCTGGCTCGTGGACGGCGTGCGCATCGGTTCCGTGACGACCGGCATCCCGGTGGTGCAGGACCTGCCCATCGACACCATCGAACGCATCGAGATCGTGCGCGGTCCGCGCTCGAGCCTCTACGGCGCCGATGCCATGGGCGGCGTGGTGCAGATCTTCACCCGTCGCGGGTCTTCGGCGCCGCCGTCGCTGCGCCTCACGGGCGGCTCCAACGGCACCACCCAGATGGCGCTGTCGGCGGGCCTCGGTGATGCGTCGGGCTGGCTCGACCTGCAGGCCTCGCACCTGCGTACCGACGGCGTCAACGCCTGCCTCGGTCGGCCGTTCCCGCCGGGCGGCGGCTGCTTCACCGACGAGCCCGACCGCGACCCGTACCGCAACGGCAGCGTCAACCTGCGCGCCGGTACGCGTCTCGGCAGCCACGAGCTGGAGGCCTTCGTGCAGCGCAGCGGCGCGCGCATCGCCTTCGACAGCTCCTTCAACAACGAGTCGGACCTCGTGAACCAGGTGGCGGGCGTGAAGTGGGTCGCGACGCCGCGCGACGGCTGGCGCAGCACCGTACAGGCGGGGCGGTCCTGGGACGAGTCGACGAGCTTCCGCTCCGGCAGTTCGAGCCGCAGTATCTTCGACTCGCAGCGCGACAGCGCGTCCTGGCAGAACGACCTGCGCCTCGGCGCGGGCGAGGTCACGCTCGGCCTCGATTGGCTGCGCGACGAGGTCGACAGCAGCACCCGCTACACGCGGACTTCACGCGACAACCGCGCCGCCTGGGGGCAGTACGCGCTGCGGCAGGGCGCGTTCAGCACGGCGCTCGCGCTGCGCGCCGACGACAACGAGCAGTTCGGCTCGAACACCACGGGCAGCCTCGCGGCCGGTTGGCGCTTCGCGGGCGGCATGCAGGCGCACGCGAGTTACGGCACGGCCTTCAAGGCGCCGTCCTTCAACGAGCTCTATTTCCCGGGTTTCAGCAACCCGGGCCTGCGGCCCGAGCGCGGTCGTACCGCCGAGCTGGGCCTGCGCGGAACGGTCGCGGGTGTGCGCTGGAACGTCGCCGCCTACCGCAGCGAGGTCGACGACCTCGTCGCCTTCGATGTCGCGACGTCTCGGCCGCAGAACATCTCGCGGGCGGAACTTGCAGGCGTCGAGACCGGCCTCGACTGGCGATCTGGTCCGTGGCGGTTGTCGCAGACGCTGTCATGGCTGCAGGCCGAGGACCGCAGCGCCGGCCCCAACCGCGGGCGTGAGCTGCCCCGGCGTCCGGAGTGGTCGGGTCGCACGGCGCTCGACTGGAGCGCAGCGCGTCTCGGCTTCGGCGCAAGTGTGCAATGGGCCGGTCAGCGGTATGATGACCTCGGTAATTCGCGCCGTCTGGGCGGCTATGCGGTGGTCGACCTGACCGCCTCCTGGCAGGTGAGTCCGTCGGTGCAGCTGCAGGCGAGGGTCGCGAACGCGCTCGACCGACGCTACGAGACCGCCACGCTGTACCCGGCGTTGGGTCGAGAGGCTTTTTTGACGGTGCGCTGGGGCGCGCCGCGTTGAATCAGAGTTTTATCGAGGGAGTCGAATACAGATGATCCGTACAGACCGTTTCAATTGGCCGCTCGCTCTCGGGCTTGCGCTCGCCATGTTCGTCACGCGCATCGGCCACTTCGGCGAGTACGGCGGTCCGCCGGACGCGTCCTGGGCGGTGTTCTTCCTGGCCGGCCTCTGGCTGCGCGAGGCGCGTCTCTTCCCGGCGTTCTTCGCGCTGGCGTGGGTCGCCGACTTGGTCGCGTTCGGGCTCGGCACGCCGACGCTCTGCTACTCGCCGGCCTACCTGTTCCTTATCCCGGCCTACGGTCTGCTGTGGTGGGCGGGTCAGGCCGTGGCGAAGGCGGGCGCCGGTTGGCGCATCGCACTGGCGGTGCCGGTCGCGGCAGCGGGCTGCTTCGCGCTCGCCAACCTCGGCATGTATCTGCTGGCTCCGCCGGCTGCGCCCACCTCGCTCGCGGCGTTCGCCACGCAGGTCTCCGGTTGGTTCCCGGGCTACCTGCTGACGATGGCCGTCTACACGGCGGGCGCGCTCGCGCTGGCTGCGGTGGTCACCGCGATCCGTCGCCCGAGCGCTACGCGCAGCGTCTGACCCGACGCCTCCGGGGTCGGCATCGCTGCCGATGTCGCTCGAAAAAAAAGCCCCCCGCCGCATCGCGACGGGGGGCTTTTCGTTTGAGGACGGTCGGACCGGGTAGGTCGTCGCGTTCGTTTACCAGGGTAGGGTGGTGGCGACCGAGAACTGGACCTTGCCCTCCGAGGTGAACACATCCCCCGACGTGCCATCGGTGGCCTTGAGGTCGCTGCCATCGATCCACTTGAGGGCCAGCGCGAAGTTGCCGACCGACTTCGTCACGCCGATCGAGTAGTCGAAGTAGCCGCCGTCGTAGGCGGCATCCCAGTAATCGCCGTCGCTCTGGCCGACATGCAGGGCGAGACCGAAGTCGTTCGGCAGCGGGATCGCCGCGTTGACCTCGATGTAGGTCGCGCTCTTGCCCGAGTTGCTGAAGTCGTCCGCGTACCAGAACTTGCCCGATACGGCCTTGTAGGACGCACCGGCGTAGAACTCGCCGAACTGGACCTTGTCGCCGCTCGGATTGAAGTTGTACTGGACGAAGCCGATGTCGAAGCCGCCGTCCTCGCCGATCGAGCCGCGGTAGCCGCCGAGCAGGTCCCACTCGAAATCGGCCTTGCTGTCGGGTCCGAAATCGACGTTGCTGACCCAGGTACCGAGATAGAAGCCCGACTCGCTCGACCAGTCGAGGCTGGCCTGCAGCGCCGGGTCGCGTGCGGTCTGCGAGATGCCGCGGAAGTCGTAGTCCGTGGCGAGCGTGATGGTCGAGCTCACTTCGGCGCGCGCGAGGGGCGCGGCGAGCACGGTGAGCGCGAGCGCGGCGAGCGGAGCGGTCTTGTTCATGTTCAGTCCTTTATTGGTGAAGTTCGACGACACAGACTCGGAGCAAGTCGCGTGCCAAGGGTCAGAAGGCCCATCACTGCGGCTTTCGCGCGATTGTAACGCGATTTCCGCACCATATCGGTGCGGGCCATCCGCACCATGTCGGGGGATGGTGCGGGCCGGCTGATAGAATCGCCCTCATGGCCGCCTTCGACGAACCCATCGCCTGCGTCGACGTCGAGACCACGGGCGGGCACCCCGCCTGGCACCGCATCACCGAGATCGCCATCGTCGGGATGCGGGCGGGCGAGGTCGAGTGGGAGTGGAGCCAGCTCGTGAACCCGGGCGGTCGCATCCCGCCCTCCATCCAGCAGCTGACCGGCATCAGCGACGAGATGGTCGCCGACGCCCCGCCGTTCGCGGCCATCGCCGACGAGGTCGAGGCGCGGCTCGCCGGTCGGCGCTTCGTCGCCCACAACGCCCGCTTCGACTACGGTTTCGTGCGTACCGAGCTGCGGCGGGTGGGTCGCCCGTTCGCGGCGTCGCTCGCCTGCACGGTGCGTCTCTCCCGCGAGCTCTATCCGGAGCAGCCGCGCCACAACCTCGATGCGATCATCGCCCGGCATGGACTTGAGTGCGCCTCGCGGCATCGCGCGCTGCCCGATGCGCAGGTCTTGGCGCAGTTGTGGAGTGCGCTGCGCCTCGAGTGGCCAGCCGACGCGCTCGACGCAGCGCTCGACCGCGTCGGTCGCCGTCCATCCTTGCCCTCCCATCTGTCGCCGGATCTCGTCGACGACCTGCCCGACGCCTGCGGCGTGTACCGCTTCATCGGCGAGGGCGACGCGCTGATCTATGTCGGCAAGGCGCTCAACCTGCGCGAGCGCGTGCTCTCGCACTTCATGTCGGCGGGACGCGACGCCAAATCGCAGCGCCTCGCGGCGCAGGTCCGTCGCATCGAGTGGACCGAGACCGCCGGCGAACTCGGCGCGCTGCTGCTCGAGGCGCGCGTGGTGCGCGAGTCGAAGCCGGTCTACAACCGGCGTCTGCGCGGCGGCGGCGAACTCTTCACCTGGCGGGTGGAGGACGACGGCTCGGCACCGCAGTTGACCGCGCTCGAGGGGCCGCTGCCTCCCGGCGATATCTTCGGCCTGTACCGCTCCGCGCGGCAGGCGCGCACCGCGCTCACCAAGCTGGCGCGCGACCAGAAGCTCTGCCTACGGGTGCTCGGTCTGGAGCCGGGCGGCGATGGGTCGTGTTTCGGCCATCAGGTCGGCCGCTGCGCCGGCGCGTGCGTCGGCGCGGAGCCCCGCCTCAAGCACAACCTGCGGCTGAAACTCGCGCTCGCGCCGCACAAGCTGCGCAGTTGGCCCTACAAGGGCGCGGTGGCGCTGGAGGAGACCAGCGCCATGGGCCTCAAACAGTGGCATGTGCTCGACGGTTGGCAGTACCTCGGCAGCGTGCAGCCGGACGAGGTCGATCCTGTCGAGGCGACCCGTGTCGGCCTTGCCAAGCCGCAGGCCGGATTCGATCCCGATGTGTACCGCATCCTCGCCCGGCATCTGACCCGCACCCGCAAGGGTCTGCGCCCCTGGCCGCCGTCCGACCGCCTATGAGCGCCGCGTTCCGCCAATTCCTCGCCAGCGTGCCGCGCGGATCCGGCGATCTGCTCGCGCGCGAACTCGCCGCCTTCGGTGCGGCCGATATCCGCGAGCGCGGCAACGCCGTCGCGTTCACCGGGACGCTCGAGGTCGCCTACCGCGCCTGTCTCGAGTCCTGGGTGGCGAGCCGCGTATACCTCGAGCTGCTGCGTTTCGAGGCGGAGGACGACGCGGCGATCTACGCGGCGCTGCGCGGCATCGACTGGCGCGCCCATGTCGATCCCGCGCAGACGCTCGCCTGCGAGTGGAGCGGGCGGCATCCCGCCGTCGTCAACACCCACTACGGCACGCTGCGCCTCAAGGACGCCATCTGCGATGCGCTGCGCGATAGCACGGGCGCGCGCCCCGACATCGCGCCGCGCGAACCCGGCGTACGGGTGCACGCGCATGCGGTCGGCACCAAGGTCACGGTGTCGATCGACCTCTCGGGCGAGGGCCTGCACCGGCGCGGCTGGCGCGGGGACACCGGCGAGGCGCCGCTGCGCGAGAATGTGGCCGCCGGTGTGCTGCTGCGCGCCGGCTGGCCGGCGCTCGCCGCCGAGGGCGCGGCCTTCCTCGACCCGATGTGCGGCTCGGGCACGCTGGTGATCGAGGCCGCGCGCATGGCCGCGGGTCTCGCGGCCAACCACCGTCGGCGCTATTTCGGTTTCCTGCGATGGCTCGGTCACGACGCGGCGCTGTGGCAGTCCTTGGTGGATGCGGCCGAGGTGCGCGCCGCTGCAGGTCTCGAGCGTTGCCGTACGCAGGGTGTCGTCCTGCGCGGGCGTGACCTCGACGCGGCGCTCATCCGCGAGGCGCGTCTCAACGCGTCGCATGCCGGCGTCGCGGAGATCACGCGGTTCGAGCCGGGGCCGCTCGCCGAGGCGCGTCCCGACGGCGCAGCGGTCGGTCTGCTCTGCACCAACCCGCCCTGGGGTCTGCGGCTCGGCGACATGTCGGCGGCGCGCGCGGTCCATGCCGAGCTCGGTGCCGTGCTGCGCGGGCATTTCGGCGGCTGGCAGGCGGCGGTGCTCACCGGCGATCCGTCGCTCGGCCTCGAGCTCGGTCTGCGCGCGCATCGCGTGCATACGGTTTGGAACGGTGCGCTCGAGTGCCGATTGCTGCGCATCGCCGTGGGCGAGGGCGCCGCGCGCGAGCTGCGCCCCTCGGCGGGCACGCGTATCGATCCCGAGCTCGCGCGCACTCCGGGCGCCGTCATGTTCGGCAACCGCATCCGCAAGAACCTCGCGCAGCTGGCGTCGTGGGCGAAGCGCGAACAGGTCGGTTGCTACCGCATCTACGACGCCGACATGCCCGAGTACGCCTTCGCCATCGACCTCTACACCGCCGAGGGCGACGGAGCCGACGGCGTACGCTGGTTGGTGGTGCAGGAATACGAGGCGCCGCGCGAGATCCCGGAGGACGCGGTGCGTCGCCGTCGCAGCGAGGCTCTGGCCGCTCTCGTCGATGCCGCCGGCGTTCCGCCCGAGCGGATCCGGCTGCGCACCCGCCGCCGCCACAAGCGCGGCGAGCAGTATGTGAAGCGCGGCCCGGGAGCCGACGGCGCCGACGAGGACCGCGGCGAGTGGTTGGTGGTGCGCGAGGGCGGTCTGCGCTTCGAGGTCAACCTCGGCGATTATCTGGATACGGGTCTGTTCCTGGACCACCGTCCGACGCGGTTGCGGCTCGGTACCCTCGCAGCGGGCAAGCGCTTCCTCAACCTCTTCGCTTACACCGGGACCGCGACGGTTCATGCTGCAGCGGGCGGAGCGCGCGAGACCATTACGGTCGATCTCTCCGCGACCTACCTCGAATGGGCCCGCGCCAACCTGGCCCTCAACGGCCTCGACCTGCCGGCGCACCGTCGCGTGCAAGCCGATGTCCGCGAGTGGCTGCGCGAAGCGCGGACACGCGGCGAGCGCTTTGACCTCGTGTTCTGCGACCCGCCGACCTTCTCGAACAGCAAGCGGATGGTCGGCGTGTTCGATGTGCAACGCGACCACGCGGAGCTGATCGACGACTGTGTCGCGCTGCTCGCCCCCGGTGGACTGCTGGTTTTCTCCACCAACGCCCAGCGGTTCCGGCTCGACCCTGCGCTCGGCGAGCGCTACGAGGTCCGCGACATCAGCCGGCAGACGCTGCCGCCGGACTACGCCCGCAACGCCCGTATCCATGCCTGTTTCGAGGTGCGGCCGCGGGTTCTGGCCGGGCCTCGGTCAGCAGGCCGGGCAGGGTAGCGTCGTCCCACCCGCCTGCGTATCGTGTGGCCATGGCCACCGCTTCCCGTCCTGCCCGACCCTCATCGCTGCTCCGGCTGCTGGCGTGCGCGCCGCTGTTCGCGCTCGCGGCCTGCGGCGACGGTCGCCCCGCGAAGCCGGCGGCCGCGGCCGCCTCCATGACCGTGACCACCGCGACCGCCGCCCGCCGCAGCGTCGAGCGCGAGGTGACGGCCTCCGGCTCGGTCGCCGCGTGGCAGGAGATGTCGCTCGGGGTCGAGCTGACTGGTCTGCGCATCGCTTCGGTGCTGGTCGAGCCCGGCGCGCGTGTCGCCGCCGGCCAGCCGCTGCTCGAGCTCGACCGCCGCACGCTCGATGTGCAGGCGCGGCAGGCTGAGGCCAGCCTTGCGCAGGCACGCGCCAGCCTCGATCTCGCCACCGCGCAGGCGACGCGTGGCGAGTCGCTGATCGCCAGCAATCTCATCTCGAGCGCCAACCTCGACGAACTGCGCGCCAACCGCGCGCGCGCGGTGGCCCAGGTCGCCGCCGCGGAGGCTGAGCGCGACGCCGCGAAGCTGCGGCTCGGCTTCGCGACGCTGCGCGCGCCCGATGCCGGCGTGATCTCGGTGCGCAACGCGCAACCCGGGCAGGTGGTCTCGGCGGGCGCCGAGCTGCTCCGCCTCATCCGCCGCGGTCGCCTCGAGTGGCGCGCCGAGATCTCCGACACCGACCTCGCCAAGGTCCGCCCCGGCGCGACGGTGCGGCTGCGCGCACCCGACGGCGTCGCGATCACCGGCAGCATCCGGGCCGTGTCGCCATCGGTCGATCCGAAGACCCGCACTGCGGTGGTCTATGCCGACCTGCCGGACCCCGGCACCTTGCGCGCCGGCATGTTCGCCGAAGGCCGCATCGCCGTCGGTCAGGCGGAGGTCAGCGTGGTACCGCGCGAGTCGGTGGTGTTCCGCGATGGGCTGCCGTATGTCTTCGTGGTGGGCGCCGAGAACCGGATCGAGCAACGCCGCATCGAGACCGGCACCGTCGAGGGCGACACGCTGGAGGTGCGCTCCGGCCTCAAGGCGGACGAGCGCATCGCGGTGCGCGGCGCGGGCTTCCTCGGTGACGGCGAGACCGTGAAGGTCGTGCAGGGCACGCCGCCGTGAACCTGTCGCGCTGGGGCATCGCGCATCCGCTGCCCTCGGTGCTGGCCTTCGTCCTCCTCACGATCGCCGGCTTCTGGGGGCTGCACAAACTCCCGATCTCTCAGCTGCCCGATGTCGCGCTGCCGACCATCCAGGTGACGGTGGGCCTGCCGGGCGCGACGCCTTCCATCCTCGAGACCGATGTCACCCGCAAGATCGAGGATGCGGTGGCGAGCATCGCCGACATCGACAAGATGACATCCTCGGTCAGCGAGGGCACCTCGGTCACGCGCATCGAGTTCGAGCTCGGCCGCGACATCGACGCCGCGCTCGACGAGGTGCGCGATGCCGTGATGCGCGCGCGGCGCGAGCTGCCGGCCGACATCGACGAGCCGGTGGTGCAGCGCCAGAACCTGGTCGGCGGCACCGTCATCGGATACGCGGTCTCCTCCAAGCGTCTGGCGCTCGACGAGCTCTCCTGGTTCGTCGACGACACCGTGACCAAGGCGATGTACGGCGTCGCAGGCGTCGGCTCGGTCAGCCGTTCGGGCGGCGTCGACCGTGAAGTGCGGGTCGACCTGCGGCCCGAGGCGCTGCAGGCGCTCGGCGTCACCGCGGGGTCGGTGTCCAACCAGCTCGCGCGGCTGCAACTCGAGCGGCCGGGCGGCCGCACGGTGACGGGTGGGGCGGAGCAGGCCGTGCGCACCGTCGCCGTGGTGCGCACCGCCGCCGAACTCGAGGACTACCCCATCTATCTGCCCGACGGGCGCAGCGTGCGGCTCTCGTCGATCGCGACGGTGACCGACGGCGCCGGCGACCCGCGCGCTGCGGCGCTGCTCGACGAAGAGCGGGTGGTCGGTTTCTCGATGCGCCGTACCCGCGGCTCGAGCGAGGTCGATGTGGGCGAGGGCGTGCGCAAGGCCGTCGCCCAGCTGCAGGCCGTGCACCCCGAGGTGACCTTCACCGAAGTGGTGGCGAGCGTCGAGGATGCGAAGGCGTCCTACGACTCCTCGATGACCATGCTGCTCGAGGGGGCGCTGCTCGCGGTGATCGTGGTCTGGTTCTTCCTGCGCGATTGGCGCGCCACATGGATCTCCGCCATCGCGTTGCCGCTGTCGGTGATCCCGACCTTCGCCGTGATGTGGTGGCTCGGCTTCTCGCTCAACCTGCTGACGCTGCTCGCGCTGGCGGTGGTCATCGGCATCCTGGTCGATGACGCCATCGTCGAGGTCGAGAACGTCGCCCGGCACCGTGCGATGGGCAAACCGCCGCTGCAGGCCGCCATAGACGCGACGGACGAGATCGGCATCGCGGTGATCGCGACCTCGGCGACCCTCGCGGCGGTGTTCGTACCGGTCGCCTTCATGCCGGGCGTCACCGGCAAGTTCTTCCGCGAGTTCGGCTGGACGGCCGCCGCAGCGGTGCTGTTCTCGCTGCTGGTGGCGCGCTTGTTGACGCCTATGCTGGCGGCGCGCTTCATGTCGCACACGCCGAAGGATGCGGCGGATTCGCCGCTCATGACCCGCTATCTCGGCTGGGTGGATCTCGCGCTGCGCCACCGTCGCTGGGCCATCGGTCTCGCGATGCTCACCTTCGTCGCCTCACTGGCGCTGATCCCGCTCATCCCCAAGACCTTCGTGCCCTCGACCGATGAGGCGCGGGTGCAGCTGCAGGTGGAGCTGCCGCCCGGGGCGCGCATGACCGACTCGCTCGCGGTGGCGCGCGATGTGCGGTCGCGGTTGCGCGCCGGCGTGCCGGAGCTCAAGAGCATCTTCACCTCGATCGGCGGCGATTCCAGCGAGACCATGAGCGGTGGCCTCAGTTTCCCCGAGGTGCGGCGCATCCTGCTGACGCTCGAGTTCAAGGCCGAGCGTTCGCGCACCAGCGCAGAGCTCGAGAACGCGGTGCGCGCGCTGCTGCGCGACCTGCCCGGGGTGCGTTTCCAGTTCTCGGCGGGCGGACCCGGCGATCGGCTGAGCCTCGTCCTCGCGGGGCGCGATCCGGAGGTGCTCGGCCGTACCTCTCGCGAGCTCGCGGCGCAGATCCGGCAGATCCCGGGCCTAGGGTCCGTCAGCACGAGCGCGGCGCTGCTGCGGCCGGAGATCGTCATCCGCCCCGACCCCGCGCGCGCCGCCGATCTCGGCGTCTCGACCGTGGACATCGCGGACGCCGCGCGCATCGCGACCAGCGGCGATGTGCGCCAACGTCTCGCCAAGCTCAACCTCGCCGAGCGTCAGGTCCCGATCCGCGTGCAGCTCGCAGGCGGCGCGCTGACGGACCCCGCGGTGCTGAGCCAGCTGCGCGTGCCGGGCGCGCGGGGGCCGGTGCCGCTGTCCGCGGTGGCGGAGATCAAGGAGGGCAGTGGACCGGCGCGCATCGACCGCCTGAACCGCGAGCGCAATGTCACCGTCTCTGCGGAGCTCAACGGGCAGCCGCTAGGCGACATCATGGCGAAGGTGCGCGATCTGCCGATCGCGAAGACCCTGCCGACGGGCGTGCGCATCATGCCGGCGGGCGATTCAGAGGCCTTCGTCGAGCTCTTCGTGGGCTTCGCGGTGGCGATGCTCGCGGGCGTGGTCGCGGTGTATGTCGTCCTGCTGCTGCTCTTCCACAGCGCAACGCTGCCGCTCGTGATCCTGGCAGCGGTGCCGCTCTGCGGCGGCGGTGCCTTCGGTCTGCTGCTGCTCACCGGCAACGCGCTGTCGCTGCCGTCGCTCATCGGCCTGCTGCTGCTCACCGGCATCGCCACCAAGAACTCGATCCTGATCGTCGATTACGCCGTGCTCGGCGAGGAGGCGGGGCTGTCGCGGCGCGATGCGCTCATCGAGGCCTGCCGTAAGCGCGCCCGCCCGGTGATCATGACCACGGTGGCGATGGGCGCCGGCATGCTGCCGATCGCGTTCGGCCTCGGTGCAGACGGCAACTTCCGTACGCCGCTCGGCGTGTCGGTGATCGGCGGCCTCATCACCTCGACGCTGTTGTCGCTGGTCGTGGTGCCGGCGGCGTATTCGTTGGTGGCGGAGATCACGGATCGCGTCCGTGCCCGCATGGGCTGGGCACCGCGCAAGGCCGCAGCGGCGAACGCGACGACGGGGGCGGCGCCGACCTCGGCCTAAGGCCGGGCTAGAGCAGATCCCGCATCCGGTACCACAGCATCGCGAGCACGAGCGCGGGCCGGCGCAGCGCGGCCCCGCCCGGGAAGTCGCGGTGCGGGATGCGCGCGAAAAGATCGAATCGCTCGGCGGTGCCGGCGATGGCCTCGGCGAGGAGCTTCCCGGCGACGCCGGTGAGCGCGATGCCGTGGCCCGAGAACCCCTGCAAAAAATACACATCCGGCTCGAGCCGTCCGAAATGCGGGGCGCGGTTCGTGGTGATGTCGACATAGCCGCCCCAGGCGTGCTCGATGTCGGCGTCGGCGAGCTGCGGGAACACCGCCAGCATGCGCGCGCGCGTGGCGCGGCGCGTGCCGAGGGGGTCGAGGCCCGAATAGCTCACGCGTCCTCCGAACAGCAGACGGTGGTCGGCGGAGCGGCGGAAGTAGTCGATCACCCAGTTGATGTCGGTGACCGCGGCATCGTTGCGGATGAGCGCCGCGGCGCGCTCCGCGCCGAGCGGCTGCGTCGCGACGATGTAGGTGCCGACGCCCATGATCTTGCGGCTGAGCGCGGGCGCGAAGGGCCCGAGCCAGGCGTTGCCGCAGAGCGCGAGCGATCGGCAGCGCACGCGACCGGTGGCGGTGGTGACCTCCAGCGCACCCGCGACACGCGCATAGGCGAGGGCGCGGCTGTCCTCGAAGACCCGCACGCCCGCGCGTTCGGCGGCGGCGGCGAGGCCCTGCGTGTACTTGAGCGGGTGCAGGTGCCCGCCGGCGCTGTCGTAGTTGCCGGCGATGTAGCGGTCCGTGGCCAGGATCGCGCGAAGCTCCTCGCGCTCGACCATGCGGATGCTGTCGTAGCCGTACTCGCCATGGAGCGTGGCGACCTCTTCGCGCAGTTCGCGTTCCTGCCGCGGCTTGATCGCGACATGCATCTGTCCCGTGCGCAGGTCGCAGTCGATGCCGTGGCGGGCGATCAGTTCGCGCTGCAGGCGCAG
>CANHFH010000052.1 GCA_947459825.1 Pseudomonadota bacterium
GACGGTGCCGACACCGGTGCCCGCGGGCGTGCCCGACATCTCGTTGCCGCCGAGTATGCCGCCGGTCGGCATGCGGTCGGCGAGGAAGGTCTCGAAGATGCCGGTCGGATCGTCGACGCTCGCGAGCTCGCCGGTGGACCAGGAGATGCGCGCCTGCACGAGGCCCTCGGGCATCGGCCAGCCGCGCTGCGGGGTACCGGCGAGCGCGCCGCGCATGAAATCCACCCAGATCGGCACCGCGGTCCGGGAGCCTTCCTCGCCCTCGCCGAGCGGCTGCGACTGGTCGAAGCCGACCCAGACGCTCGCGACGAGGCTGCGGTTGTAACCGTTGAACCAGGTGTCGCGCGCCTCGTTGGTGGTACCGGTCTTGCCGGCGAGGTCGTTGCGCCCGAGCGCCAGCGCACGACGGCCCGTGCCGCGTGTGATCACCTCGCGCATCATGTCGGTCATCAGCCAGGCGTTGGCCGCGCTGATCGCGCGCGGCGCACGCTGTTCGTCGGGCAGCCGGCAGCCCGCCGCTTCGTCCGCGCCGTCCGCGGCGTCACCCGTGGCGCAGGAGGCGCGGCGCGGCGCGGCCTGGTACACGACCTGGCCCTTCGGGTCCTCGATGCGCTCGATGAACCAGGGCTGGATGCGCAGACCGCCGTTGGCGAACACCGCGTAGCCTGCTGCGACCTGCAGCGGTGTCGCGCTGTTGGTGCCGAGCGCCAGCGTCAGGTTGCGCGGCAGCGTCGAACGCTCGAAGCCGAAGCGCTCGGCGTACTGCATCGCAGGCGACATGCCGATCGCCTGCAGCAGGCGGATCGACACGAGGTTGCGCGATTTCACCAGCGCCTCGCGCAGCCGCATGGGGCCTGCGAAGTCACCGCTCGAGTTCTCGGGGCGCCAGGCCTCCTCCATGCTCGGGTCGTCGATGACGAAGGGTGCGTCGAGGATCAGCGATGCGGTGGTGAAGCCCTTGTCGAGCGCGGCCGAGTACAGGAAGGGCTTGAAGCCGGAACCGGGCTGGCGCTTGGCCTGCGTCGCGCGGTTGAACTTGCCGACCTTCTGGTCGAAGTAGTCGAAGCCGCCGACGAGCGCACGCACCGCGCCGTCGTTGGGCGCGAGCGCCACCAGCGCTGCGGCGGCCTCGGGCATCTGTGCGAGCGCCGCCTTCATCGCCGTTGCGGGCGGGGTCGGCTTGGTCAACGAGACCAGCACGATGTCGCCGCGCGCGAGCACATCCGCGGCGCGCTTGGGCGAGGGTCCGGTGCCGAGCCCGACCTTCGGCCGCGCCCAGGAGATCGCCTCCCAGGCGAGGTCCACGAAGCCGGCGTCGCGGGTGTAGAGCCGCGCGTCCTTCGGTCCCACCTTGACCACGACCGCAGGCACGAGCTTGCCGGGCGAGGGCTGGCCCTCGAGCACCTCGTCGAGCGCATCCACGGCATCGCCTTCGGGCAAGGTGACGCGCGCCAGCGGACCGCGCCAACCGTGCCGACGGTCGTAGTCGAGCAGACCCTCGCGCAGCGCGGCGTTGGCCGCTTGCTGCATCTTCGAGTCGATGCTGGTGAAGATCTTCCAGCCCTCGTTCTGCGCGGCCGCGCCGAAGCGGCGGATCAGTTCGAGCCGCGCCATCTCCGCGACATAAGGCGCCTCGATGTCGAAGGACTGCGCGTGTTCGCGCGCCCGCACCTTCTCGACGGCAGCGGCCTTCTCCGTCGCCTCGTCGATGTAGCCGATCTCGCGCATGCGGCGCAGCACATAGGCGCGGCGCTGCGCCGCGGCCTCAGGGTTGGAGATCGGGTTGTAGCGCGACGGCGCCTGCGGCACGCGCGCGAGCGTCGCGGCCTCGGCGAGCGTCAATTCGTCGAGCTTCTTGCCGTAGTAGAGGTCGGCCGCGGCGGCCACCCCGTAGGTGCGCTTGCCGAAGCTGATGACGTTGAGATAGAGCCCGAGGATCTCCTGCTTGGAGAACTCGCGCTCGATGCGGTGGGTGAGGAACATCTCCTGCACCTTGCGGCGCCAGGTGCGGTCCTGGGTGAGGAACAGGTTGCGCGCGGTCTGTTGGGTGATGGTGCTCGCGCCCTGCAGACGCTTGCCCGGCACCAGGTTGACGACCAGCGAACGCAGGATGCCCGCGTAGTCGAAGCCGGAGTGCCGGAAGAACTGGTCGTCCTCGGCGGCGATGAACGCCTGCCGCACCATCTCGGGCACCTCGTCGTAGGTCACCGGGATGCGGCGCTGCTCGCCGATCTGCGCCATCAGCTTGCCGTCGCGCGAATATACCCGCAGCGGCACCTGCAGCTCGATGTTGCGCATGGCCTCCACCGTCGGCAGCGACGGCTGCAGGAAGAGGTAGGCGCCGGAGATCAGCGTGGTGATGCCGAGGACGGCGGCGGCGAGCGCCGCGCCGGCCCAGACGGCCAATTTCGGGGGGGACAGGTTCACGGCGATGGATAGTCTAGCGGAATGCTCGGACAGGGGCGTCCACGGCCCGGACCCGGTGGTGGGCTATGCTTGCGGGCATGAGCGACGGCAAGTCCGCGGCCCGTAACGTGTTTCTGGTGGGTCCCATGGGGTCGGGGAAGTCGGCCGTGGGCAAACAGCTGGCGCGTCTGCTCCGCCTGCCGTTCGTCGATTCGGACATCGAGATCGAGCGCCGCACCGGGGTCGACATCCCGCTCATCTTCGACAAGGAAGGCGAGGCCGGGTTCCGTGTCCGTGAACGCGCTGTCATCGCCGATCTGACCGCGCGCGAGGGCATCGTGCTGTCGACCGGCGGCGGCGCGGTGTTGGCGCCCGAGAACCGCGCGCTGCTGCGGGAGCGCGGCACCACCGTGTATCTCGAGACCTCCGTCGCCCAGCAGGCGAGCCGCGTGCGGCGCAGCGATCAGCGACCGCTGATCGCGGGCGCGGCGGATCCGGCCGCGCGCTTGGCGGAGCTGATGGTGCATCGCGCGCCGCTCTATGCCGAGGTCGCCGCCGTCACCGTCCAGACCGACGGCTGCCAGGTCAAAGAGGTGGTGCGGCGCATCGTGGAGGGGCTGCGGGCCTGCGGCCACCCCGTGCCCGCGGACCGTATACTTCCGCCGTGAACACCGCGACGCCTGCGCTCACGGTCGGACTCGGCGACCGCTCCTACCCGATCTTCATCGGCGACGGCCTGTTGGGCGACGCCGCGCTGCTCGGGGGGCTGCTCGCCGGTCCCCGTGGCGTACGCAAGATCGCGGTGGTGACCAACGACATCGTCGGGCCGCTGCATGCGCCGCGCCTGCAGGCGGCCTGGGCGACCGCGCGCGGCGCCGACGCCTCCGCCCCGCTGCTCGAGATCGTGTTGCCCGACGGCGAGCGGCACAAGACGCTCGAGACCGTCTCGCGCATCATCGATGCGCTCGTCGCCAACCGCTTCGCGCGCGACGACCTGATCGTCGCCTTGGGCGGCGGCGTGGTCGGCGACATGGCGGGCTTCGCCGCCGCCTGCTACCAGCGCGGCATCGGCTTCGTGCAGATGCCGACCACGCTGCTCGCGCAGGTCGACTCCTCGGTCGGCGGCAAGACCGGCGTGAACCATCCGGGCGGCAAGAACCTCATCGGCGCGTTCCACCAACCGCAGGCTGTGGTCACGGACACCGCGACGCTCAGGACGCTGCCGCCGCGCGAACTGCGCGCGGGCCTCGCCGAGGTGGTCAAGCACGCGCTCATCTGCGACGCGGAGCTGTTCGCGTGGCTGGAAGCGAACGCCGATGCGCTGCTCGCGCTCGACCCCGCGGCGCTCGCGCATGCGGTGCGCCGCTGCTGCGCGATCAAGGCCGGCATCGTGGCGCGCGACGAGCGCGAGACCGGTGAGCGCGCACTGCTCAACCTCGGTCACACCTTCGGCCATGCCATCGAGACCGTGACGGGCTACGGTCCCTGGCTGCACGGCGAGGCGGTGGCCGTGGGTCTCGCGATGGCGACGGGGATGTCGCAGCGCGCGGGCTGGCTGCCGGCCGCCGACGCGGCCCGGCTGGATGCGCTGTTGGCACGGCTCGGCCTGCGCACCGAGGCGCGCGGTTCGGTCACGCCCGAGGCCGCCCGCGCCGCCATGCGGCTCGACAAGAAGGTGCGCGACGGTCGCGTGCGGCTCGTGCTGCTGAAGGGCATCGGCCAGGCGTTCCTGAGCGACGATTGGCCCACCGACGCCTTCGACGCCACGCTCGCCGCACACCTGTCATGAACGCACCCGGCGACCACCCGCGGATGCGCGCGTCGATGAACGACGCGCCGCTCGCGCCGTATGCCGCGAAGGACGAGACCAGCCGCGGCCGCCGTTTCCCCGAACCGCCGCCCGCCACGCGCGGTGAGTTCCAGCGCGACCGCGACCGCATCATCCACTCGAACGCCTTCCGCCGCCTCGTCTACAAGACGCAGGTGTTCGTGAACCATGAGGGCGACCTCTACCGCACACGGCTCACGCACTCGGTGGAGGTCGCGCAGATCGGCCGCAGCATCGCGCGCGCGCTCGGCCTGCACGAGGCGCTCACCGAGGCCATCTGCCTCGCGCACGACCTCGGCCACACGCCCTTCGGCCACGCCGGGCAGGACGCGCTCAACGAGTGCATGCGCGACTACGGCGGCTTCGAGCACAACATGCAGTCGCTGCGCGTGGTGGACCAGCTCGAGGAGCGCTACGCGGACTTCGACGGCCTCAACCTCACCTACGAGACCCGCGAGGGCATCCTGAAGCACTGCTCGGCGGCCAACGCGCGCACGCTCGGCGACATCGGCGAGCGGTTCCTGCAGCGTCGGCAGCCCTCGCTCGAGGCGCAGCTCGCGAACCTCGCGGACGCGATCGCCTACAACAACCACGATGTCGACGACGGTCTGCGCGCGGGGTTGATCGAGGTCGATGCGCTGCGCCAGGTGGCGCTCTTCGGCCGCGCTCACGACGAGACGCTCGCGGCGCATCCCGGCCTCGGCGGCAGACGGCTCATCCACGAGACCATCCGCCGCATGATCGGCCGGGTGGTGGGCGATGTGATCTCGGCGAGCGGCGCGCGCATCGCCGCCGCGGCGCCGCAGTCCATCGAAGATGTGCGTGCGCAGCCCGCGCCGCTGGTGGCGATGAGCGACGCGGTCTACGCCGAGCACATCGAGCTGAAGCGCTTCCTGCACGCCAACCTCTACCGCCACAGCCGCGTGCTGCGCATGACCGAGAAGTCGCGGCGCGTGCTGCGGGAGCTCTTCGAGGCGCTGCTGGAGGACATCGACCTGCTGCCCGCCGAGCATCGGCGCGCGGCGGCCGAGGCCGAGACCGCGGGCGGGCGCGCCGGCCGCGCGCGCGTGGTGGCGGACTATGTGGCGGGGATGACGGACCGCTTCGCCATCCTCGAGCACCGGCGTCTGTTCGACCCCGACGCGCGGTCGTGAGCGCGCCCGTGGCGCCGCCCGCGCGGCGTCACCGGCTCAGAGCTTCGCCGCCTCGTCGCGCAGCTCGCGGCGCAGGATCTTGCCGACATTGGTCTTCGGCAGCTCCTTCCTGAAATAGACGTGCTTCGGCAGCTTGTAGCCGGTGAGCGCGGTGCGGCAGTGCTCGATGACCTGCTCCTCGGTGAGCGACGGGTCCTTGCGGACCACGAACAGCGCGACGGCCTCGCCGGAGTGCTCGTTCGGCTGCGCGACCGCGGCGGCCTCGAGGATGCCGGGATGCGTCACGGCGACGCTCTCGACCTCGTTCGGGTACACGTTGAAGCCGGACACGTTGATCATGTCCTTCTTGCGGTCCTCGATGTAGACGAAGCCGCGCTCGTCCATGCGGCCGATGTCGCCGGTGCGCAGCCAGCCGTCGGGCAGCATCACCTTCGCGGTCTCCTCCGGGCGGTTCCAGTAGCCCTTCATGACCTGGGGTCCGCGCACGCAGATCTCGCCGGACTGGCCGATGGGCAGCATGTTGCCGTCGTCGTCGGCGATGCCGATCTCGGTCGAGGAGATCGGCAGACCGATGGAGTCGTTGAACTCCTCGGTGATCGGGTTGATGCAGGCGCCGGGCGAGGTCTCGGTGAGACCCCAAGCCTGCGTCAGGATGCAGCCGGTCACCTGCTTCCAGCGTTCGGCGACCGCGCGCTGCACGGCCATGCCGCCGCCCAGGGTGCAGCGCAGCGCGCTGAAGTCCACCGTCTCGAAGCCGGGGGTGTGCAGCAGCGCGTTGAAGAGCGTGTTCACGCCCGAGATGTAGGTGAACTTGTACTTCTTCAGTTCCTTCACGAAGCCCGGGAAGTCGCGCGGGTTCGTGATGAGGACATTGGTCCAGCCGAGCCGCAGGAACACGATGCAGTTCCCGGTGAGCGCGAAGATGTGGTACAGCGGCAGCGCCGTGATCGCGATGCCGTGCGTGTCGCGCGGCCAGGCGGGTTCGGTCCAGGCGGTCGACTGCAGGGTGTTCGCGGCGATGTTGCCGTGGCTCAGCATCGCGCCCTTGGAGACGCCGGTCGTGCCGCCGGTGTACTGCAGGAAGGCGAGGTCGTCGTGGCCGACGTCCACCTGCTGCAGCGCATGGCGCGCGCCCGCCGCGAGCACATCGTTGAAACGGTGGTGGCCCGGCAGCGACCACGCGGGGACCTGCTTGCGCACCGTGCGCACCACGAAGTCGACGATCGCGCCCTTGGGGAAGCCGAGCAGCTCGCCGACGCTCGTCACCACCACATGCTTGACCTGCGTGCGGCCGATGACCTCCTGCAGCACATGGGCGAAGTTCTCGAGGATGACGACGGTCTCGGCGCCGGAATCCTTGAGCTGGTGTTCGAGCTCGCGGGCGGTGTAGAGCGGGTTGGTGTTGACCACCGTGCCGCCGGCGCGCAGCACGCCGAACAGCGCGATGGGGTACTGCAGCAGGTTCGGCATCATGATGGCGACACGGCCGCCGCGCTTGAGGCCGGTGTGCTGCTGCAGCCAGGCGCCGAAGGCGCGGGTCTGCGCGTCGAGCTCTCGGTAGGTGATCGAGCGCCCCATCTGGATGAACGCGACGCGGTCGGCGTAACGCGTGAAGCTCTCTTCGGCCAGATGCGCGACCGAGCGGATCTGGGTGGGGTCGATGTCGGCCGGCACGCCGGGGGGGTAGGAATTGATCCAATAGCGGGAGTAGGTCATGCGGTGGACTCTAGCGGGGGGTCAGCGGGTGAGCAACGGCTTGAGGGCCGGCCACATGGTGTCGAGCATCACGGGCTGGGCCTTGGCGGTCGGGTGGAGCCCGTCCTCCTGGATCATGCCCTGCTCGAGCGCGATCTTTGACAGGAAGAACGGCTCGAAGGCGAGCTTGTGCTGCCGGGCGAGGTCGCGGAACACCTTCTCGAAGCCCTCGGAATAGCGCGCCCCATAATTGGGCGGGATCTTCATGCCGAGCAGCAGCACCCGGGCGCCGGCCCCCTTTGAAAGGTTGATCATCCGCTCCAGGTTGGCCCGGGAGGTCTCGAGGGGCAGCCCCCGCAGGCCGTCGTTGCCCCCCAGCTCGATGATGACGATGGCCGGGCGGTGCACGGACAGCGCCCGGGGCAGCCGGGCGAGGCCCCCGGTCGTGGTCTCGCCGCTGACGCTGGCATTGACCACGCGGTACCCGTAACCTTGGGACTTCAGGCGGCTCTGCAGCAGGGCGACCCAGCCCTCGTTGGCCGCCAATCCGTAGCCGGCGCTGATGCTGTCGCCCACCACCAGGATGGCGGGGGCGGGCGTGGCAGCGGTCGGCGTGGCGGCATCCGTGGACGGAACCGCCATCCACATCAGCAGTCCGAGCATCATGGAAGTGAAGGTCTTGGTAGACAAAGAAATCGTCCTTGAGGCACAGGGGTTGGGCAAAGAGGTTAGCAGCCCGGAGGGGCCGCTCGCCATCGTCCGCGACGTGTCCTTCCAGGTGCGCGGCGGCGAGTCGGTGGCCATCGTCGGCGCCTCGGGCGCGGGCAAGTCCACCCTGCTCGCGCTGCTCGCCGGTCTGGACCTGCCGACCACCGGCCGGGTGCTGCTCGCCGGCCAGGACCTCAACGCCCTCGACGAGGACGGCCGCGCCCGGCTGCGCGCCGAGCGGGTCGGCTTCGTGTTCCAGTCCTTCCATCTCGTGCCGGCGCTGACCGCGCTCGAGAACGTGATGCTGCCGCTCGAGCTCGCCGGTCGCCGCGACGCCCGCGCCGGTGCGCGCGAGGCGCTCGAGCGCGTCGGGCTCGGCAGCCGCGTCGGCCATTATCCGCGGCAGCTGTCGGGCGGCGAGCAGCAGCGCGTCGCCATCGCCCGCGCCTTCGTGGTGCGTCCGGCGGTGCTGTTCGCGGACGAGCCCACCGGCAACCTCGACACCGTCACCGGCGGCCGCATCGCCGACCTCTTGTTCGACCTGAACGCCAGCTCCGGTACCACCATCGTGCTCGTCACCCACGACCGCACGCTCGCCGCGCGCTGCGGTCGGGTCTGCATCATGGAGGCGGGGCGGCTCGCCCCGGGCTGACATGGCCGCCGCCAACGCCATCCCGCTCGGGCTGCGGCAGCTCGCCCGCGAATGGAAGTCGGGCGAGCTCGGCATCCTGCTGCTCGCGCTGACGGTCGCGGTCGCCGCGCTCACCGGCGTCGGTTTCCTGGTCGACCGCATCAAACAGTCGGTCGCGCTGCAGGCGAACGAGGTGCTCGCCGCCGACCTGCGGCTCGAGTCGCCGCGCCCGATCGGCGACGAATACGAGCAGGAGGCGCGCCGCCGCGGCCTCACGGTCGCGCGCAGCACCTCGGTGCTCAGCATGGCGCAGCTCGGCGAGGCGACGCAGCTCTCCAATGTGCGCTTCGTCGGCGACGGCTACCCGCTGCGCGGCACGGTGGGCGTCTCCGACGTCGCCTTCGGCACGCCGACCGCCGTGTCCTCGGGCCCGCCGCGCGGCGAGGCCTGGCCGGACTCCAAGCTCCTCTCGACGCTCGGCGGCAAGGTGGGCGACACCGTACAGGTGGGCGAGGTCAGCTTGCGCATCAGCCGCGTGCTCATCACGCGCCCCGACCAGGGCGGCGGCTTCGCGGAGCTCGCGCCCTCCATGCTCGTACACCGCGACGACCTCGAGCCCGCCAAGCTCCTGCAGCCCGGCTCGCGCGCGAGCCAAGCGGTGCTGTTCGCGGGTGAGCCCAAGGCCGTCGCTGACTTCAAGCGCTGGCTCGATAAGGCTCGCCAGCGCGGCCAGCGCCTGCTCGATGTCAGCGAGGCGAGCCCGCAGATCCAGGCCGCCACCGACCGTGCGGGGCGGTTCCTGTCGCTCGCGAGCCTCGTCGCCGTGCTGCTGTGCGCGGTGGCCGTCGCCATGGCCGCGCGCCGCTATGTACAGCGGCATCTCGACTCGGTCGCGCTGCTCAAGACCCTGGGCGCGAGCCGGATGTTCACGCTTGCCGTGTCGCTGGTGCAGCTGCTCGTGATCGCGGTCGTCGCCTCGCTGATCGGCGCAGCGCTCGGGTTCGTGGCGCAGGAGTGGCTGCTGCGCGCGCTCAAGGGCCTGCTGCGCGCGGACCTGCCGCCCGCGGGCTTCGCGCCGCTCGGGCTCGGCTTCATGACCGCCATCGCGCTGCTCGCGGGCTTCGCGCTGCCGCCGCTGCTGCAGCTCTCGCGCGTGCCCGCCATCCGCGTGCTGCGCCGCGATGTCGGCGCGCCGACACCGCTCGTCTGGCTCGCGTTCGGCCCCGCCGTGCTCGCGGTCGCGTTCCTCGTCTGGTGGGTGGTGCGCGAGCCGCGGCTGTTCGCGGGCTTCATCATCGGCCTTGCGGTCTTCCTCGCGGTGCTCGCGGTCGCAGGCTGGCTCTTGGTGCGCTTCGCGGGGTCGCTGCGCGGCACGGTGGGCGTCTCGTGGCGCTACGGCGTCGCCAACCTAAGCCGCCGCCGCGCCGAGAGCATCGTGCAGATCGTCGCGTTCGGCTTGGGCCTCATGGTGCTGCTGCTGCTCGCGGTCGTGCGCAACGACCTGTTGGCCGACTGGAAGCGCAGCCTGCCCGCGGACCTCCCGAACTTCTTCTTCATCAACATCCCGCCCGATGTGCAGGCCGACTTCCGCACCTACCTCGAGGCGCGCGGCGCCGAGACCTCGCGCGCGCTGCCGATGATCCGCGCGCGTCTGACCCAGCTCAACGGTAAGCCCATCGAGACGCTCACCTTCAAGGGCGACCGCGGCGAGCGCTTCGCTGAACGCGACCAGAACATCACCTGGCAGGCGGACCTCGGCGACGACAACAAGATCGTCGAGGGCCGTTGGTGGACAGAGGCCGACCATGGCAAGCCGCTGGTCTCCATCTCCGACGAGTACCAGCAGGAGCTCGGCCTCAAGATCGGCGACCGCATGACCTTCGACATCGCCGGCGAGACGCTCGAGGCCGAGGTGGCGAGCGTACGCAAGATCAATTGGGACAGCTTCCAGCCGAACTTCTTCCTCGTGTTCCCGCCGAAGCTGCTGGACGAGCTCGCCGGCACCTGGATGACGAGCGCGTACCTCAAGCGCGGCGAGGGGCAGGTGGTGGCGGAGCTCGTGCGCCGCTACCCGAGCGTCTCCGTGTTCGACCTCGACGACATCCTCACGCAGGTGCGCAGTGTCATCGACAAGGCCGCGCTCGCGGTGCAGAGCGTCTTCATCTTCACGCTGTTCGCCGGCATCGTGGTGCTGCTCGCCGCCGTGCAGGCCACCCGCGACGAGCGCCGCTACGAGAGCGCCATGCTGCGCACGCTCGGCGCGAGCCGCAGCACCGTCGCCCGCGGCATCCTCGCCGAGTTCACCGCGCTCGGGGTGCTGTCGGGCCTGCTGGCCGCCATCGGCGCGACGCTGGCAGGCTATTTCATCGCCCGCGAGTTCCTCGAGGTGCAGTACAGTTTCGACGCGACGCTGTGGCTCGTCGGTCTGTTGGGCGGTGGTGCGTTGGTCGCGGTCAGCGGCTGGCTCGCCACACGCTCGGTGCTGAAGCAGCCACCGGCAAGCACCTTGCGAGGAGGCTGACGATGCGCGAACCACCCGTTCCCAGCACCCAAGCGAAGATGGTCGGCTGGTACGACGCCGGCGTGCTCGCGCAGTCGGCGTGGATGATGACCATCGCCAACCTGTTCGGGCGCCATTCCGACTCGCGCCTCATCGAGGCGCTCTCGAACCAGCCGCAGGGCGTGTTCCGTTTCGAGGCCGACACGCCCGAGGGCGATCTCTGGCTCGACTTCGTGAGCGATGTCGGCGACGGCTTCAACCCGACCTACACCGTGGCGCGCGGCATCGCCGCACCGGAGCTCGATGTGCAGGGTGCGGACGGCCAGGCCGTGCATACGCGCGCCGGCAGCGTTCTCGTGTTCGGCGGCGACCAGGTCTACCCGTATCCCACGCGCGGCGCCTACGAAGAGCGCACCGAGGCACCGTACGCCGCGGCTTTCGCCGCGGCCGACCGCAAGCCCAAGGTGTTCGCCGTGCCCGGCAACCACGACTGGTTCGACAGCCTGGTCGCGTTCTCGCGGCTCTTCTGTCGTCCCGAGCGTGGCTTCGCGGGTTGCCCCACCGGGCAGACGCGCAGCTACTTCGCGATGCAGCTGCCCGGCGACTGGTGGCTCTGCGCCGTCGACCTGCAGTTCGGCTCCGAGATGGACGAGCCGCAGGAGGCATACTTCCGCGAGGTGTCGCGCAAGATGGGCGAGGACGCGCACATCATCCTCTGCGTGCCGAGCCCGCAGTGGATCTACGCCGAGAGCTATCCGGACATCGCCGGTTACTCGGACGATTCCTTGCGCGATCTCGAGGAGCGCGTGCTCGGTCGCAAGATCGCCGTGTTCCTCACCGGCGACCTGCACCATTACAAGCGTCACGAGAGCGCTGACGGCCAGCAGAAGATCGTGTCCGGCGGCGGCGGCGCGTTCCTGCACCCGACGCATGTGCCCGAGGGCGATACGCTCCGCACCGGCCACAAGCTGCGCGCCACCTTCCCGGACGCCGACACCTCGCGCGGCCTGACCTGGCGGAATCTGTTGTTCCCGTGGCTCAACCCGGGGTTCCTGGGCCTCGTCGGACTCTTCTATCTGCTCTCGGCGTGGTTCGCCTCCGCGACCTTCGGGCCGGAGGACCTCACCTCCCTGTCGCAGGCCTTCAAGGCCGCCATCGAGGGCGCGCTGCGCGAGCCCGTGAACGGACTATGGCTGCTGATGTTCGTCGCCGCGATCATCTTCTTCACCGACACCCACTCGAAGTGGTACCGCCTCGTCGGCGGCTTCGCACATGCCTGCGCGCACCTCGCCGCCGCGTTCCTCGCCGGCTGGCTGTCGCTGTGGTTCACGACGCAGGTGCTCGGCCTGCCGTTCGGCAGCATCACGCAGATGGCGATCGCCGGCATCATCACCTTCCTCGTCGGCGCCGTCGCCGGCGCGCTGGTGATGGGCGGGTATCTCTTCCTGTCGCTGCGGTTCTTCGGCCGCCATGCCAACGAGGCGTTCTCGTCGCTGCGCGTGCAGGACTACAAGCAGTGGCTGCGGCTGCGCATCGACGCTGCGGGCGCGCTCACCATCCATGCGATCGGCATCGACCGCGTGCCGCGCCGCTGGCGCGGTCCCGTCGAGCGTCCGGAACCCGATGATCCGCGCGCCACCGCGCCGCGCCTCATCGACCGCGTCACGCTGAAGCCGCTGGGGAAGGGGAGGTATGGGGCGGAGCAGCTCCGGACGGACCACCCGACGAGACAAGCCTGATGATCCGCCGTGCCTCCGTCGCTCTGCTGCTCATCGCCCTCAGCGCCACCGCCTCGGCCGAGACGGAGAGTTTCGTCTTCTACCGTCAGGACACGCAGATCGGTCGGCTCGTGGTGGAGGTCGACGGCAACGCCGCCAAGGTCGACTTCGACATCAAGGACAACGGACGCGGTCCGACGGTCGCGGAGACGCTGACGCTCGATGCGGAGGGTCTGCCGGCCAGTTGGAAGATCATCGGTACGCAGACCTTCGGCGGCAAGATCGACGAGGCTTTCCGGCGTCGTGGCGACACCTCGAGCTGGAACGACTCGGGCGGCCCGGGCAGCGCGAGGGGAGCTTCGAAGCTCTACATCGCGCAGAGCGCAAGTCCTTGGGCCTTGCAGCTCTACGCGCGCGCGATCCTCAAGGCTGGCGGTCCGATCGATGTGCTGCCGGGCGGCACGCTCGCGCTGACCAAGGGCGAGCGGCTGAGCCTCAAGGGTGCGGCGGGCGAACTCGCGGTCACACGCTACGATCTGACCGGGCTCGATCTCAACCCGACGATCATGCTGCTGGACGACGCCAACCGCCTGATCGCGCTGCCGTCCGCGAGCGGTGGCATGGTCCGCACCGGTTTCGAGGGCGAGAATCCGCGTCTGCGCAAGCTTGCGGCCGATTGGCAGAGCGCGCGGTGGGCGGTCCTCCAGCGTGAGTCCGCGAAACGCTTCGACGGACCCGTCCGCATCGTCAACGTCCGCCTCTTCGATCCGGTGGCGAAGCAGTTGATGGCACCCGTATCGGTGGTCGTCAACGGGCAGACGATCAGCGGCGTGCAGCCGGTCGACAGCCCGGCGACGCCGGGCGAGACCGTGATCGACGGTGCGGGCGGCACGCTCGTCCCCGGGATGTTCGAGATGCACGGCCATCTCGGCGAGAGCGGTGCGATGCTCAACCTGCTCGCGGGTGTGACCGGCGTCCGCGACATGGGCAACAGCAACAGCGTGCTCGATGCGCTCGACCGCCGGATCATCGCCGGCGAGGTGGCGGGACCGAGGATCGTGCGCAGCGGCTTCGTCGAAGGCAAGTCGCCTTTCAGCGCCAACAACGGTTTCGTCGTCGACAGCGAAGCACGGGCGGTCGAGGCCGTCCGCTGGTACGCGGCTCGCGGCTTCACGGCGATCAAGATCTACAACAGCGTCAACCCGCAGTGGGTGCCGGCATTGGTCGCGGAGGCGCGCCGGCTGGGGTTGCGGGTCATGGGGCATGTCCCCGCCTTCACCAGCGCCGACGCGATGATCGCGGCGGGCTACGACGAGATCACGCA
>CANHFH010000053.1 GCA_947459825.1 Pseudomonadota bacterium
CGCTCCTCGGCGGCGGCTGACGACGCCTCGACGGTGAACGCCGCCAGCACCGCCCGGTCGCCGCGCCGCGCAAGCGTCGCGTCCAGCACCACGCGCACGGTCGGCGGACCGCCGACGGTGGTGTACTCGGCATCGAAACGCCGCACGGTCACGCGCAGCAGCTGATCGGCGGCGAACGGCGCTGCGGCGTCATGCACCACCGACCAGCGACCGTGCTGGCGCAGCGCATCGACCACCAGACGCTCGACGACGACGGGCAGCGCATCGGGCCAGCGGCTCGCCGCAAACACATCGAGCCGACGGTCGGGCTGCGTCAGCAGTATCTCGTCGCGCGAGTAACCGGGCGATGCCGCGACACGCTGCACCTGCAACGACGGCGCGGACACCGGGCCCGACGACGCTGCCGCGGCCGACACAGCATCGGTCGCGATCGCCGGACGCAGCACATAGGTGACCGGCGCTGCGCTTCGGCTCGACAGCAACCCGCTGCAGCCGCCGAGCGCCAGCAGCGCCATCAAGGGCAGGAGCGCACGCATCGCGGTCGGTGCACGCCGGGGGACGAAGTTCATCGGGGCACCTCCACGCCGCGCGGCGCGGGCGGGTAGATCAGACGGGAAGGCTCTTCACGCAACGAACGGCTGAGGGCACGCAGCTCGTCGGCGGCGGCGCGGCTCTCGACCACGAGCCGCTCGATCTCCGGCAGCCCGGTGCGGGTGAATTCGGTGACGTTGTCGGCGTTGTCGGCGACGAAGCGGTCGAGGCGCGTGCTGGTGGCGGCGAGGTTGTCGGCCACCGTGCCGAGACGCTGGACGGCCTCCTTCACCGCCGGCGCCGTCGCGTCCGTGGTGCTGCGCAGCGACTGCGCGGCCGCGCCGAGGTCCGCCACCATGCTGCGCAGGTCGCGCACCAGCACATCGACCTCGCGCATGGTCTCGGGCAGCGTACGGCTCGCGCGGTCGAGGTTGGTCACGAGACCGGACATCGCCTGCAGGTTCTCGTCGGAGAGCAGCTGGTTGGCGCGCTGCGCGACCTCCGACGCACGGCCCATCACCTCCGGCACGCCGCTCAGCAGAGCATCGAAGTTGGAGCGCACCGAGCGGATCACCGGATACTGTTCGCTCGCCACGCTGTCGGCCAGACGTTTCTTGCCGACATCGCCCAGCAGGTCGATGTAGAGCAGCCCGGTGACGCCGAGCAGCGACAGTTCGGCGACGGTCTTGTCGGAGATGGGCGCGCGCTGGTCGATATCGGCGATCACCTGCACCCGCGTCGCAGCGCGCCGGTCGAGCCGGATGTCGACCACGCGGCCGATGTCGACGCCGAGATAGCGCACCGTGCTGCCGACGGTGAGTCCGCTCACCGAACCCTCGAAGTAGATCTCGTGGCGCACATAGGACTTGGTGTTGCGCGCGTCCGAGTACCAGTAGACGAAGGCCGTCGCCATGCCGACCACCAGCAGCACGAACGCGCCGACCACCGTGTAGTTCGCCTCACGCTCCATCGGTCACCCCGAAGCGACGCGCCCGGTCGCCATGGAAATACGACTGTATCCACGGGTGGGGATGCTCCACGATCTCCTGCAGCGTCCCCGCCACCATCTTCTTGTCCACGATCACCCCCACACGATTGCAGGTCCGGAAGATGCTGTCGAGGTCGTGGGTGATCATCACGATGGTCAGCGCCAGCTCGCGCTGCAGGCCCATCACCAGCTCGTCGAAGGCGGCCGCAGCGATGGGGTCCAGACCCGAGGTCGGCTCGTCGAGGAACAGCAGCCGCGGATCGAGCGCCAACGCGCGGGCCAACGCCGCGCGCTTGACCATGCCGCCCGAGAGCTGCGCCGGGTACTTGGCGGCCGCCTCGGGCGAGAGGCCGACCAGCCGCACCTTCAGCATCGCGAGCTCGTCCAACGCCCGCTGCGGCAGCGACAGATGCTCGAGCATGGGCAGCTGCACGTTCTGCAGCACCGTGAGCGAGCTGAACAGCGCACCGGCCTGGAAGGTCACGCCGTACGAGGCCTTCACGGCACGCAGCTCGGCGTCCGGGAGCGCTGTCAGGTCGGTGCCGAAGATGCGCACCTCACCCGCCTGCGGCCGATGCAGCCCGAGGATGGTCCGCAGCAGCACGCTCTTGCCCGACCCGGAGCCGCCGACGATGCCGTACACCTCGCCCTGCTGCACCGTCATGTCGAGCCCGTCGTGCACCGTCTGCGCGCCGAAGCGGTTGACCACCCCGCGCGCCTCGATCGCAGGCACCACCGCCTCGGCGGGCGCGGTCATATCCCCATCTCCATGAACAGCACGGCGAAGAGCGCGTCGGCGAGGATCACGAGGAAGATCGCCTGCACCACCGCGACCGTGGTCAACCGGCCGAGCTCGCGCGATGAGCCGCGCACCTGCATGCCGCGGTAGCAGCCCGCCGCCGCGATCAACAGCGCGAACACCGGCGCCTTGATGATGCCCACCCAGAAGGTCCACTCGCCGATCGACTCGTCGACGCGCTGGAAATACTGCACGAACGGCATGTCGAGCAGGCTGCGGCAGAGCAGCGCACCGCCCAGGATGCCGACCGCGTCCGCGATGACCGTCAGCAGCGGCAGCGCGATGACGAGTCCGAGCGCGCGCGGCAACACCAGCACCTCCATGGGGGAGACGCCGATGGCCTTGAGCGCGTCGACCTCCTCGTTGAGCCGCATCGCACCGATCTCGGCCGCGAAGGCGCTGCCCGAGCGGCCGGCGACGATGATGGCGGTGAGCAGCACCCCCATCTCGCGCAGCACGCCCACCGTGACGAGATCGACGACATAGATGTCGGCACCGAACTTGAGCAGCTGCTGCGCGCTCATGTAAGCGATGATCACGCTGATCAGGAAAGCGATCAGCGCGACGATGGGGATGGCCTTGATGCCGGTCTCGAGGACATGCCGCGTCACTGAGGCGAGACGCCACGCGCGCGGGCTCGTCATGCCGCGCAGCAGCCGCAGCGCCGCCTCCCCGGTGAACGCGAGCCCCGCCTCGAGCGCTTCCCAGCGCGTGACCACGGTGCGTCCGAGCGCGGTGACCGGCTTGAACTCGTGGCGCGAACGCGGCGCGAGAGGCGAGGCGGTCTCGGAACCGAGCGTCTTGTCGACGAGGGCGACCGTCGCCGGCGGCGCTCCGCCCTCCCAAGCCACGGCAGCACCGGCGGCGCGGGCGCGCAGCACGAGGTCGTGCAGCAGCCAGGCGCCGGACAGGTCGAGCGAGGACAGACCTCGCGCATCGATGTCGAGGCTGCCGGCACCGGAGAGATCCAGCGCCGCCAGCTGCGGCTCGATGACAGGCAGCTCGCGGGCGTTCCAGGCGCCCGCGAGCGTCAGTCGCAGCGCCGACCCGCGGCGTGCGGCCTCGAGATGCACTTCAGGGCAGCGCCTTGTGCGAGCCGTCGCAGAGCGGAGCGTTCTTGGTGTGCTTGCAGCCGCAGAGCCACGCCGTGCCCGTGCGGGTCGCGTCGTACTTCATCGGCGTGAACTCCGAGCCTTTGTGCGAGCCGTCGCAGAACGGCTGCTTGGCGGACTTGCCGCAGGTGCACCACCAATAGGATTTGCCCTCTTCCACCTCGACGGCGATGGGCGTGCGGCTCGCGATGACAGGTTCGGCCATGGGACTCTCCGATGACGAGGGGTCGGCGTCAGTATACCGACCCCCCGCACCGGGTCACTGCAGGTGGGCTTCGACGAACCACAGGTCCTTGTCGAGACCGGCCGTGATCTCGTTGAAGAGGTCGGCGGTCACCTCGTCGTCGAGATCGTCGGCGATCTCGATGGCCTCGCGCGAGGTCTTGGCCGCGGCGGCCAACGCCCCCGCGAGGGCCTCGAGGTGCTGCGGGCCGGTGAAGATGTTCTCCGGGTAGGCCTTGAGCGTGCTGCGGCTCGCCACCGCACGCACCGTGCCGATGGCGGTGCCGCCGAGCGCCGTGATGCGCTCCGCGAGCGCGTCCACATTCTCCTCGGCGTGCTCGGCCACCTTGTCGAAGAGCTCGTGCAGCGCGATGAAGTTCGGCCCCTTCACGTTCCAGTGGGCCTGCTTGGCCTGCATCGAGAGGTCGATGGCGTCGACGAGCCGCGCGTTCAGCAGCTCGACGACCTTTTTGCGGGTCTTGGCGGGGATGTCGTTGCGGGTCTTGTGCATGGTGGCGTCCTCGGTGAGCGCGTTCCGGAGATGATGGCTGATTTTCACGCCCGCGAGCGCCGCAGACCAGTCCGTAGTTTCCATACCCCCGATAGATACGGACTATCGACCGGTCAGGAATCGTCGCTGCGCCGCCGCACGCGGATGGCGGCATAGACCAGAGCCGCGCCGACCAGCACCCCGAGCCAGAGCTCGGCACTGGCGAGCAGCGGGAACTCGGTGACCACGGCGTGCGAGCGCGTGATGCTCTCGCCGATCCCCGAGGCCCCGGTGGTGCTGCCGGTCACCGAGAACGAGATCTCCTCGCCGAAGCCGAACAACCGCCGCGACACGAGCGCGCCCAGCATGCTCGTGCCGAACGCGGTCCGCTCGGCGATCCCGAGCACCAGGAACGGCAAGGTCGCCCAGACGAACGGCGCGCGCTTGGCGAGCGCCGACACCAGCAACAGCCATCCGGCGACGGGCAGGTACCACAGCGCGGCGATCGCCATCTTGCCGAGCAGCGCACCCTGCAGAGCGAACCAGTCCCCGCCATGCCAGGTGCCGAGCGCGGCGGCGGGCGTGCCGGCGACCTTCGCCGAGACCACGGCGAACACCGCGAGCCCCACCACCAGCGACAGCGCCCAGATCCACAGCGGCATCGCCACCAACGCGACGAACAGCTTCGACAGCACCGTCTTGGCGTCGGACACGGGCAGACTCTTCCAGAAGAGGATGCTGCGATCGCGGCGCTCGGTGAACAGACTATCGAGCAGGTAGAAGAACACCACCACGAAGCCGACCAACACCTGCGGCACCATCAGCCCGCCGATCAGCACGCTGAACGCCCCGCGCTGCTTCCCGGCATCGGTGAAGAGCGACGGCAGAGGTTGGTCATCGCCGATGCGGATATCGATGCCGCCGTGCATCATGCCGCTCACGAGGCTGAGCACGATGATGGTCAGCGCCATCGCCAGCGGCGCCCAGACCAGGCTGCGGTGTTCCCAAAGTTCGCGGCGCACCAGCATCATGAAAGGACGGTCCAGGAGAGAACGGCTCATGCGGCGGCTCCTTTGGCGGACGCGGCGCGGAGGTGCGTGGCACCGTCCTGCATGACGGCGACGAATAGGTCGGGGATGGAGGGTGTACGCACTTCGCCGAAGGCGCCGAGCTCGTCGGCGTTGCGACCGTCGAACACCATGCCGATCCGCCCGAACACCTCGCGTTCCTGCAGCGGCCCCAAGCGGCGGGCCGCATCGGCCTGCTCGCGCGTGGTGATGAGCTGAACGAAGCGGCCCGGCAGGTCATCGACCGCGGCATCGAGCACGATCTTGCCGCGCCGGATCAACAGCAGATCGGTCAACAGGTGCTCGACCTCCTCGACCTGATGGGTGGTGACGAGCAGCGTGCGCTGATGGTCGAAGTAATCGTTGAGCAGCGCGTCGTAGAACGATCGGCGGTAGAGCAGATCGAGACCGAGCGTGGGTTCGTCGAGCACGAGGAGGCGCGCGTCGATCGCCATCACCAGGGCGAGGTGCAGCTGCGTGACCATGCCCTTCGAGAGCTCGCCGACCTTGGCGCCCATGCGGACATCGGATTTGGCGAGCACGGCTTCGGCGCGGGCGCGGTCGAAGCGCGGATGCACGCCCTGGACATAGTCCAGGGCCTGCCGCACCTTCAGCCATTTCGGCAGTACGGCGACATCGGCGATGAAGCAGACCTCCTCCATGATGCGGTCGCGCTCGACGCGCGGATCGCGGCCGAGCACGCGCAGCTCGCCCTCGAAGTCGGTGAGTCCGAGGATCGCCTTCAGGGCGGTGGTCTTGCCGGCGCCGTTCGGGCCCATCAGACCGACGATGCGGCCCGGGTGCACCGTGAAGTCGACGCCGTCGAGCGCGACCACGCCGCCGTACGCCTTGCGCAGTCCGCGCGCCTCGATGACGGGGGTGGTGACGGGCGCGGGGGCCGGGGTCATCGCCGGTTCAGCGTTCATCTGCGGGGCTCCTTGAGCAGCTCCTCGGCCGAGAAGCCGAGCCGCTCGATCGTGGCGCGCACCTTGGGCCACTGGTCGCGGATGAATCTTTGACGCTCGTCGGCGAGCAAAGTGGCACGCGCGCCGGTGCGGACGAACATGCCGCGGCCGCGCTGTTTCTCGACCAGCTGCTCGTCGGCGAGGCCCTGGTAGGCCTTCAGCACGGTGAGCGGGTTGATGCGGTACTCGGCGGCGACGTTGCGCACCGAGGGCAAGGGATCGCCTTCCTTGAGGACGCCCTCCAGGATCATGGCCACCACCCGCTCGCGCAGCTGGCGGTAGATCGGTGAACCTTCACTCCAAGGCTGGTCCATCGTGCCCTCCTGCCGGCCATCATGGTCTAAACCCCCACCGAAATCTATTGGTGATATATATAACTACAACACCAATACAGAGTCAAGCCTCCCGTTGGGCAGGGGGTCGATGGACTAAAATCGAGGGGTTACCCCCTTGGAGACCCTGATGAAGCAGCCCTTGAACGTCGCGATCACCGGTGCCGCCGGCCAGATCGGCTATGCCCTCGCCTTCCGCGTCGCCTCCGGTGCCCTGTTCGGCCCCGACCAGCCGGTCCACCTGCACCTGCTCGAGATCACGCCCGCGCTGCCGACGCTGCAGGGCGTGGTGATGGAGCTCGACGATTGCGCGTTCCCGACGCTCGCCAAGGTCACCGCCACCGACGACGCGCGCGTCGCGTTCAAAGATTGCCACGCGGCGCTGCTGGTCGGCGCCCGCCCGCGCGGCCCCGGCATGGAGCGCAAGGACCTGCTGCTCGCCAACGCGCAGATCTTCTCCGCGCAGGGCAAGGCGCTCGACGCCGTCGCCTCGCGCGATGTGCGCGTGCTGGTGGTCGGCAACCCGGCCAACACCAACGCGCTGATCGCGATGAAGAACGCGCCGTCGCTCAAGCCGCAGAGCTTCACCGCCATGACGCGCCTCGACCACAACCGCGCGCTCTCGCAGCTCGCCGCCAAGACCGGCACGCATGTCAACGACATCCAGCGGATGGCCATCTGGGGCAACCACTCGGCGACCCAGTACCCCGACATCAGCCACTGCCTCGTGAAAGGCCAGGCCGCGCGCTCGCTCGTCGACCAGGCCTGGGTCGAGACGGATTTCATCCCGACCGTGCAGCAGCGCGGCGCCGCCATCATCAAGGCGCGCGGTGCGTCGTCGGCCGCATCGGCCGCATCGGCCGCCATCGACCATGTGCGCGACTGGTTCCGCGGCTCGCCGCAGGGCGACTGGCTGTCCATGGGCATCCCGTCCGACGGCAGCTACGGCATCCCCGAGGGCGTGATCTACTCCTACCCCGTGGTCTGCCGCGACGGCCGCTACGAGATCGTGCAGGGCCTGTCGATCGACGCCTTCAGCCGCGCCCGCATGGACGCGACGCACAAAGAATTGCTGGAGGAGCGCGACGGCGTGAAGGACCTGCTCGGCTGACCCGGACCGACAGGCGCCGCCCGACGGACCACCAAGAAGAAGAGGAACACCGCCATGACCAACGCCATCATCGCCCTCGCCCTGCTCGGGCTCGCAGCCTGGTCGCTGACGCTGCCCGGGGGCTGGATCGCGCTGGTGTTCGTCGCGGCGGTGCTCTACCTCGCCTACAAGCGGCTGAGCCTCGCCGCCTTCACCGCCACGGTCCTCGTGCTGCTGACGGCTTACACGGTGCTCGGCAAGCCGCCGCTGGCCTGGGCGGCGGTGCTGTGGACGGGGACGGCGCTGCTCGCGCTCTTCAACATCGGCCCGCTGCGCAAGGCGTTCGTCACGCGGCCTTTCCTCAAGGTCTACCGTCGCATGCTGCCCTCGATGTCCGACACCGAGCGCGAGGCGCTGGAGGCCGGCACCGTGTGGTGGGACGGCGAGCTCTTCACCGGCAACCCCGACTGGTCGAAGCTGCTCGGCGCCAAGGCGCCGCAGCTCACGGCCGAGGAACAGGCCTTCCTCGACGGGCCCTGCGAAGAGCTCTGCGCGATGATCGACGACTTCGACATCACGCACCGCCGCGGCGACATGCCGCCCGAGATCTGGGACTTCCTGAAGCGCAAAGGCTTCTTCTCGATGATCATCCAGAAGAGGTACGGCGGCCTCGAGTTCTCGGCGTATGCGCACTCCTGCGTGCTCGCCAAGCTCTCGACCCGCAGCGCCACCGTGTCCTCCACGGTCGCCGTGCCGAACTCGCTCGGCCCCGGCGAGCTGCTGCAGCACTACGGCACCGAGGAGCAGAAGGCGCACTACCTGCCGCGCCTCGCGCGCGGCGAGGATATCCCCTGCTTCGCGCTCACCGGTCCTCGCGCCGGCTCCGATGCTGCTTCGCTGCCCGACACGGGCGTCGTCTGCAAGGGCCTGTGGCAGGGCCGCGAGATCGTCGGCCTGCGCCTGAACTTCTCCAAGCGCTACATCACGCTCGCGCCCGTCGCCACCGTCATCGGTCTCGCGTTCCGCATGTTCGATCCGGACCGCCTGATCGGCGACGAGACCGACCTCGGCATCACCTGCGCGCTGATCCCGCGCGGCACGGCCGGCGTCTCCATCGGCCGTCGCCACTTCCCGCTCAATGTGCCGTTCCAGAACGGCCCGCTGTCGGGCACGGATGTCTTCGTGCCGCTCGATTTCATCATCGGCGGTCCGAAGATGGCGGGCCAGGGCTGGCGCATGCTGGTCGAGCAGCTCTCCGTCGGCCGCTGCATCTCGCTGCCCTCGAGCGGCACGGGCGGCGGCAAGGCCGCGGTGTTCGCCACCGGCGCCTACGCGCGCATCCGCCGCCAGTTCAACATGCCGGTCGGTCGGTTCGAGGGCATCGAGAGCGTGATCGCGCGCATGGTGGGCCTCACCTACACCATGGACGCGGCGCGCTCGGTCACCGCCGGCGCCATCGACGGCGGCGAGAAGCCCTCGGTGCCGTCCGCGATGCTCAAATACCATGTCACCGAGATGTCGCGGCAGATCGCCAACGACGCCATGGATGTGCACGGCGGCAAGGGCATCTGCCTCGGCCCCAAGAACTACCTCGGCCGCGGCTATCAGGTGGTGCCGGTCGCCATCACGGTCGAGGGCGCGAACATCCTCACCCGCAGCCTGATCATCTTCGGCCAGGGCGCGATCCGTTGCCATCCGTTCGTGCTGCGCGAGATGGAGGCCGCGAAGAACCCCGACCGCGTCAAGGGCGTCGACGACTTCGACCGCGCCCTCTTCGGCCACATCGGCTTCACCATCAGCAACGCCGTGCGCTCGCTCATCATGGCGCTCACCAACGCGCGCTTCACCGCGGCGCCCGACCGCGGCGAGGCTTCGCGCTATTACCAGCACATCGTGCGCTTCTCGGCGAGCTTCGCGTTCGCCGTCGATGTCGCCATGCTCTCGCTCGGCGGTTATCTCAAGAAGAAGGAGAACCTCTCGGCGCGGCTCGGCGACGTGCTCTCGTGCATGTACCTCGCCTCGATGGTGCTCAAGCACTACGACAACCAGGGCCGTCGGCCCGAGGACCTGCCGATCGTCGAGTGGGCCTGCCGCAGCCTGCTCTACAAGGCACAGGAGCAGCTGCACGCCTTCCTGCGCAACTTCCCGAACCGCTTCCTGGGCGGCGCGATGCGCTTCTTCATCTTCCCGACCGGGCTGCAGTACTCGGCGCCCGACGACCGCCTCGGCCGCAAGCTCGCCGAGCTCGTGCTCGAGCCGGGCGAGGTGCGCGACCGTCTCTGCTACCCGGTGTACCGCAAGGTCGCGCCGGGCAACGCGCTCGGTCTGCTGCAGGAGGTGCTCGAGATGGCAGGCCGCGCCGAGGAGCTCGACAAGCGCATCCGCGTCGACGGCGTGAAGACCGGCCGCATCCACGCGCTCGACGTCCCGGGCCAGATCGTCGAGGCGAAGGCGCTCGGCATCCTGACCGCCGATGAGGCGGCCTGGCTCGCCGAGTACGACCGCAAGGTGATGGACATCGTCAACGTCGACGACTTCGCGCCGCACGAGCTCGGCACGAACGGCTCCCAGGGCACGCTGCGCGTCGAGCTCGCGGCCACCGAGGCGCTGGCGGCGCTCGACTGACCCGCGTGGACTGCCTCAACTGCGGCGCGAAGCTGCTCGGGCCGCACTGCTCGCTCTGCGGGCAGAAGCACGAGCCGCAGCCGCCGACGGTGGGGCACCTGCTCGGCGAGACCTTCGAGACGCTGACCCACGCCGACTCGCGGCTGTGGCGCACGCTCGGTACGCTGCTCGCGCGCCCGGGCGAGCTGACGCGGCAGTGGTTCGCCGGGCACCGCGCGAGCTACCTGCCGCCGATCCGGCTCTACCTCGTGCTCAGCGTCGCGTTCTTCCTGATGGTCGCGCTCAGCGCGGGTCGGCCCGAGGCGCGCGACGGGATGGTCCTCGACGCGGACTGCACGCGCCTGCAGTACAACGGCCCCTTCCCCTCCACCGTGGCGCCGAACTTGCGCGAAGCCTGTGAGAAGGTCCAGCGCGAAGGCTTCGGCAGCTATCAGGGCGCCTTCTTCCGCAACCTGCCGAAGGCGATGTTCGTGCTGCTACCCTTGGTCGCCGCCTTCATGCTGCTGCTCTACTGGCGACCGCGGCGTCTCTATGTGGAACATCTGCTGCATCTGGTGCACAACCAGAGCGCCATCTACGCCGCGTTCATAGCCGAGGGTGCGCTCGCCTTCGCCCTGCCTGCCGCCGTCGCAGGGCCGCTGACGATCATGCTCGTGGGCTATCTCGTCTGGTACTGCTACCGGAGCATGCGGGTGTTCTACGGTCAGCCGCGCCTGCAGACCGTCGCCAAGTACGGCGCCATCTCCTCGGTCTACCTGATCCTCGCCTTGATGCTGATGCTGTTCACGGGTCTCGCGTCGGTGCTCGGGGTCTGATCGCGCGTGTCCATCGGGGAACGCGCCATCCTGCATGTCGACATGGACGCGTTCTACGCGTCGGTCGAGCAGCACGACCGACCGGAGCTGCGCGGTCTGCCGCTGATCGTCGGCGGCACGAGCGGCCGCGGCGTCGTCGCCGCCGCGAGCTACGAGGTCCGCAGGTTCGGCGTGCGCTCCGCGATGCCCATCCGTCGCGCCCTCGAGCTCTGCCCGCAGGCCGTGTGCGTGCGGCCGCGGATGGCGCGCTATGCCGAGGTGTCGGCGCAGGTGTTCGAGGTGTTCCACGGATACACGCCGCTGGTGCAGGGCCTGTCGCTCGACGAGGCCTATCTCGATGTCACCGGCAGCCGGCTGCTCAAGGGCGATGCGGTCGCGATCGCGCGCGACATCAAGCGGCGCATCCTCGAGGTCACCGGCCTCACCGCCTCGGTGGGCGTGGCGCCCAACAAGCTGGTCGCGAAGATCGCCTCCGACCTGCAGAAACCGGACGGACTCACGGTGGTCATCGTCGACCGCATCCACGCCGTGCTCGATCCGTTGCCGGTGCGCCGCTTGCCCGGCCTCGGCCGCAAGAAGGGCGAAGAGGTCGCCGCGGCGGGCATCACCACGCTCGGTGCGCTGCGCTGCGCCGACGAACGCGCGCTGCGGCCGCTCTTCGGCGGGCACTGGGCCGATTGGCGCGAGCGCGCCGCCGGTATCGACGACCGCGAGGTCATCCCCGAGCACGACGAGAAGTCGGTCGGCAACGAGCGCACCTTCGATGCGGACCTCACCGACCCGGCGGACATGCGCGCCGAACTCAGCGCGCTCGCCGACAAGGTCGCCGCGCGCCTGCGCGCCAAGGACCTGCAGGCGTCGTGCATCGCCATCAAGGTGCGGCGGCATGATTTCCGCACCTTCACCCGTCAGGTGACGCTTGCGACACCGACCAGCGAGACCCGCGTGATCGTCGAACAGTCACTGGCGCTGCTCGAGACATGGCTCACCGGTGCCCGTCGCGCGCGCGTGCGCCTGCTCGGGGTGTCGACCTCGGGCTTCGCCGTCGAGGCGCAGCCCGACCTCTTCGCCGATGCGGAGCGCGCGCAGAACGGACGGCTCGACGCCGCGCTCGACGCCATACGCGGCCGCTACGGCAGCGCGGCGGTGTCACGCGCCAGCGGTCTACGGCGCGATCGGCGCTGAACGACGCAACAGGAGACCGCAGACCATCCCGACCAGCGCTCCGTAGAGATGCGCATCGAGGACGACCGGGATATCGGGCTGCATGAAGGGCATCGGCCCCGAGAGGTTCTCCGACACGAGCTTGGCGAGCCCGAGCAGACCCACCACCCACGCCATCCGGTCGCCGTCGATGATCTCGCGCACGATACCGGCGGCGGCCAGCGTGTTGAGCAGGCCCGAGAGGCCCACATACCACTCGATGTCGGACAGCCACCAGAGACCGAGGTCGATGCCCGCGATGCCGAGCACGACGATCAGCAGCCAGCGGCGCGGCGAATAGACGCGCGCGAACAGCGCCCAGACGAGCGCGAGCCCCGCGGCGTTGAGCAGGGCATGCGCGAGGTCGAGGTGCACGAGGTGCCCGGTGATCCAGCGCCAATGCTCGCCCGCCGCCAGGCCGCTGCGCGACCACCGCAGCGCCTGCTGCAGCGTCTCGCCGCCGAACGCGAGCAACAGCATCACCGCACAGGCCACGGACAACGCGATGCCCCATGCGCCGTCGGTGCCCGTCGCCGCGCGCAGCCGGGCCATACGGGACGGCTTCGTCGCAGGGGACGAGGGACGCGATGCGGTCACGCTGCTGCCCCCTGCAGCCATGATCGCTCGTAGTGCATGATCGCCGGCGCACAGGCGATCGCCGCATGGGCTGCGAACGGCAATGCGAGCGAGCGGACACGCAAAGCGGCTTGGGCATGACCGGGCGTGGGCACGATGGTGTCGTCGGGACCGGGACCGACATGGAAAGACTTCGCGCCGCCGGCGAAGCCCGTGCCGAGCGCCTTCAGCAGGGCCTCCTTGCGCGTCCAACAGTCGAGGAACACCGCTCGGGCCGCTGCGGGATCGGTACCGGCGAGCTGCAGCGCGGCCTCCTCACCCGGCGTGAACACGCGCACGGCGAGACGCGCCGCGTCCACGACCCGATCCGCCATCTCGAGATCCACACCGACCGGGCTGTCGGTCAGCGCGAGCAGCCACCAGCCCCCGGCGTGGGACAGGTTGAAATGACGACCTGCCGCCGTGCCGTGAGAGATGGCCGGTTTGCCGTGCTCACCCGCACGGAGCGGCAATTCATTGGGCGCGACACCGGACCGCGCTGCCAACAGCTGCCGCAGCAGCCCGCGTGAGACGATGAACCGACGCCGCGCCGCGCCGTCGACGATGCCGGCGGCACGCGCCGCATCGGCGCTGTCGAGGTGCGCGGCGAGCGCACCCGCGTCGAAATCGTCCAGCTGCGCAAGCCACAACGCGACGCCGCCGTCCGGTCGCGGCGACGCATGCGGGACCGCCGATCCGACCGCCGGCAGCGGCCGCCGCGGCCAACTTTGGGCACCGGACTGCACGATGCGCGGGACTATGCCGCGCACGCCCGGACCGTGCAATACTCGCCCTCGCTGATCCGCGGCCATCAAAGGGGGGTAGCCGGCGACCGCAGCCGTGCGCAGCCATGTCATTCATCCTCGACGCGCTCCGCAAGTCCGAGAACGCGCGCCTTCGCCAGGAACATCCGGCGATGTTCGATGCGCGTCCGGTCGCCACGCGCCGCCGCTTCCCGGCGTGGTTCCTCGCGCTCGGCCTGCTGCTCGGCCTCAACCTGTTCGCGTTGCTGTATGTGCTGCTGCGCGACGAGCGCAACGCGACGGTCGCGCCGGTGGCGTCGTCGGCAGTCGCCGCTCCCGCCGTCGCCGC
>CANHFH010000054.1 GCA_947459825.1 Pseudomonadota bacterium
CCGGCGCCGATGTCATCCTATATGAGCCTCTGGCAGCCGACAATTTCAGCGCGCTGTGGTTCGAGCCGGACTGGTGGGCCGGTCGCGGCGCGCTCCGCGGCGCGGGCCATGGCCGTGGCAGCACATGGTTCATCGACGAGGGCGGGCGCAGCTTCGCGCTGCGCCACTACCGTCGCGGCGGTCTCGCCGCGCGGTTGTCGGAGGACCGTTTCTGGTACGGCCGCGAGCTCGGGTCGCGCCCGCTGAGCGAGTTCCTGCTCACCGTCTACCTGCATGCCAACGACCTGCCGGTGCCCGCGCCGATCGCTGCGCGGCTGCGACGCGAAGGCTGGTTCTACCGCGGCGACCTGATCACCACCCTGATCCCCGGGGCGCGCACGCTCGCCGAGGACCTCTCGGTCGGTCCGGTGCCCGTCCACGAATGGTTGGAGGTCGGTCGCACCATCGCCCGTTTCCACCACCACGGCGTGTTCCACGCCGACCTCAACGCGCACAACATCCTGATCGACGGTTCCCGGCGCGTGTGGCTCATCGATTTCGACCGCGGTGGACTGCGCGAGCCCGGTCTGTGGTGCGACGCCAACCTCGCGCGGCTGCGCCGTTCCATCCTGAAGGTCTGCGACCCGCTGCCCGCCGGGCGCTTCAATGAAACCCTGTGGACGGCGTTGCTCGCGGGTTACCGCGATGTCCGTCCGCCGCGTCGAGCGGTCGTCTGAACGCATGATGCGCATCCTCTATCTCGCCGCCATCTATCTGTTGGCGCCGCTCGCCTGGCTCGCGCTCGTCTGGCGCGGCCTGCGCGATCCGAGCTACCGCGAGGGGCTCACCCAGCGCTTCGGGTTCGGACCGGAGACCGCCGCGCCGTCGATCTGGGTGCATGCGGTGTCGGTCGGCGAGGTGCAGGCGGCCGCCTCGCTGGTGCAGGCCCTGCGCGCGCGGTTCCCGGACATCCCGCTCACGCTGACGACGGTCACGCCGACCGGCGCCGCGCGCGCGCGCGCGTTGTTCGGGGACACGGTCGATGTGCGGTATGTGCCCTACGACCTGCCCGGCAGCGTCAGCCGGTTCTTCGCGCGGGTCAAGCCGCGGGTGGCCGTGATCCTCGAGACCGAGCTCTGGCCCAACCTCTACTGCGGCTGCGGTCGACGCGGCATCCCGCTCGTGCTGGCGAGCGCACGGATCTCGCCGCGTTCCGTCGGCCGTTACCGCATGCTGGCGAGCCTGTTCCGCGAGACGCTCTCGCACGGCATCGTCATCGCAGCGCAGGGCGAGGGCGACGCCGAGCGGTTCCGCGCCATCGGCGCGAACCCCGCCAAGACGCATGTCGTCGGCAACATCAAGTTCGACCTCGCGCTGCCCGCCGACATCCGCGAGCGCGGTGCCGAGTGGCGGGCTGCACACGCCGCGACGGACCGGTTCCTGTGGGTGGCCGGCAGCACGCATGAGGGCGAGGAGGCGGCCACGGTGGACGCGCAGCGCGCGCTCGAGGCGGCGGGCATCCCGAACCTGCTGGTGATGGCGCCGCGGCATCCGGGGCGTTTCGACGCGGTCGCCGGGATGTTGGCCTCGCGCGGGGTGCGCACCGTCCGCCGCTCCACCGGCGGCAGCGCTGCGCCCGACACGCAGGTGCTGCTGCTCGACACGCTCGGCGAACTCATCGGTTGGTACGCGGCGGCCGACGCGGCCTTCGTGGGCGGCAGTCTGGTGCCCGTGGGCGGCCACAACCTGCTCGAGCCGGCGGCGCTGGCGGTGGCGTCGATCACCGGTCCGCAGGTGTTCAACGCCCAGGAGATCGCGGATGCGCTGGTCGCCGAGGGAGCGGCTGAGAAGGTGCAGGATGCCGCCGGTCTGTCGGACGCGCTGCTGCGGCTCGCGCGCGATCCGGCGGAGCGTGCGCGGCGCGGCGCGCTCGGTCAGGCGCTGGTGGAACGCAACCGCGGCACGCTGCAGCGCCTCATGGCGCTGCTCGAACCGCTGATCGCAGGATCGCCGCCGCCGTAGGCGGCTACGGCGCAGGCTTGGCGGCCGGAGCCTCGGTCAACCAACCGTTGACCTCCTCCAGCGCCGCGTTGTCGAGCGTGCCGGAGGCGAGACGCAGGCGCAGCACATTGAGGATGTAGTCGTAGCGGCTGCGTGAGAAATTGGTCTCCGCCTGCACCAACGCGCGGCGCGCCTCGAGCACATCGACCGCGGTGCGCGTACCGACCTCATAGCCGGCTTCGGTGGCCTTCAGGGCGGTCTGGCTGGACTCGAGCGCCTGACGCAGCGCGGTGACGCGCGACATCTCGCTCAGCACGCCGAGGTAGGCGTCGCGGGTCTGGCGCTCGGTCTGCCGCGAGACGCGGTTCAGGCGCTCGCGCGCGGCCTGCCACTGGAACTCGCTCTGGCGCACGCGCGACTGCGTCCCGCCGCCCGAGAAGATGGGCACCGACAGCTGCAGCGAGTAGGTGGTGTCGTCCGTGTCGTTGGTGCGGACACCCTTGTTGCCGCTCGAGAAGTCGATCGGGCTCGTCTGATCGGTGTTGCTGCGGCTTGCGACGAGGTCGACCTCGGGCAGATGACCGCCGAACGCGGCGCGGACGTTGTCGCGTGCGATGTCGGCGGCGAGGCGGCTCGAGACGAGCGCGAGGTTCTGGTCCATCGCTCGCTCGATCCACTGCGCCTCGTCGGCCGGATCGGGGCTCTTCAGAGGCATCGCGTCGACGGGCCGCGCGAGCGAGGCGTACTTCTCGGCGGTGATCTCGCGCAGCAGCTCTTCGGTGCTCGCCAGCTGACGCTTGGAGGCGATCACGGCGGCGGCGGCGCTGTCGCGCGCGGCCTTGGCTTCCTGCACATCGGTGATGGCGATCAACCCGACCTCGAAGCGCTTCTCGGCCTGCTCCAGCTGGCGCGAGATCGCTTCGAGCGCCGACTGCTGCGCGCTGACCGCGTCCTGCGCGGCGAGCACGTTGAAGTAGGCCTCGGAGACGCGGAGGATCAGGGACTGCTGCGCGGCCGCGTAGTCGGCCTCCGCTTGGGCGACCTGTCGGTCCGCGCGCTTCAGCGCCACCCAGTTGTCCCAAGCGAAAACGCTCTGGCGCAGATCGAGGCTCCAACGGTCGGTTTCGGGCTTGGAGTCGCTCGACGAGATGAAGTTGACGACCACCCGGTTGCCGGAGCCGGTCGGCTGTTCGATCTCCTGCGGGAACTGGCCCTTCGTGCTGGTATCGGCCTTGCTGCGGCTCGCCGAGCCGGAGACCTGCGGCAGCAGCGCTGCGAGCGCCTGCGGCTTTGACTCGCGCGACGCGCGGCGCAGCGCGTCGGCTTCGCGGATCTGCGGGTCGTTGACGAGGGCGCGTTCGTAGACGGCCTTCAGGTCCTCCGCCCGGGCGGCGGAGGCGAGTATCAGCATGCCGAGCGACAGCACGAACGCGCGCTTCATGATGGGGCCAGAACCTCGAATGGTGTTATATTCAAGTATAACAGTCGGCAGCCCGACAGGACAGCCGACCGCTAGTATGGACGCAAAGAGGGGTCGATTCGTTCCCCCCAGGCCAGAATCCCGCCGGTCAGATTGCTCACTGACCGAAATCCGCGTGCTTCGAGGAACCGGGCGACCTGCATGCTGCGTCCGCCGGAGCGGCACATCACGACGAGCGGTGCCGCCGCGTCGAGTTCGGTGAACCGCGCCGGCACTTCGCCCATCGGCATGTGCTCCGCGAACGGCAGGCTGGAGATCTCGAGCTCGTGCGCTTCGCGCACATCGATGACCCGCGGCGTACGCCCGGCATCCACCAGCGCCTTCAATTCTTCGACGGTGACCTCTGCGACCATCTGGCTGTGCCCCTTCAGAAACGGAACGCAGGCGGCTGCGGCGCGCCGACGAGCGGCCTGAGCACCGTCTCGAAGATCTCCGTGCAGGTGAGCGAACCATCCGCTGCGCGCGTGACCAGGCTCGCCTCCATCACCGGCCCCGAGCCGAGCACGACGAACAGGCGACCGCCCGGAGCCAGGCGCTCCTCGAAGCGCGCGTCGCGCGCCGGCAGCGAGCCGGTGAGCACGATGACCTCGTAGACGCCGTTGCCGAGCGCCTCGGGTGCGTAGGCGTCACGATGCTCGACCGCGGCGTTGCGCACGCCGGCCGACTTGAGGTTCTCGGCGGCGGTCTTCGCGAGGTCCTCCCGGATCTCCAGGGAGCGGACGCTGCAGGCATGCGCGGCGAGACAGGCGCTCAGATGGCCCGAGCCTGTGCCGATCTCCAGCACGCGGTCGGTGGGCTGCGGCGCGACGGCCTGCACGATGCGTCCGGCCACTTTGGGCGCGAGCATGTGGTCGTCACCGCCCAGCGGGATCTCGGTGTCGGCGAACGCGACCTCGGCGTAAGCCGGCGGCACGAAGCGCTCACGCGGCACCCGCGCGAAGGTGTCGAGCACGGTCTGGTCCAGCACATGCCAGGCGCGCAACTGCTGGTGGATCATCTGCTCGCGGGCGATCTCGGTCTGCATGGTCAAGAGTCCTTTTCGAGGGCCGGGAAGTTAAAGCTTTTCCGCACGACTGCCAAGACGGGATGGGTGGGATCCCGGGGTAGGACGGGCTTGGATGCGAGGTCCGGCGGGAGTACCTTCGATCCCATGGAAGCGAGCGGACTTGGGGTGTCGAGGGCCTGGCGCGGCGTCGCGGCGGCCTTGCTCGGTGCCTGCGGCCTGTCGGCGGGCTTCAACGCCCCGCTGCATGCGCAGCTCGCAACCCACAAGGCGCCCGTGCCCCACGCGAGCCCGCCATCGTCGCCCGTGAGCGCCTCCGGGGCTTCCTCGGCCGCGCCGAAGCTCGACCTGCGCCTCGGCGACCTGCGGGGCTTCGTCTCCGCCGAGGAGCTCTACGCGCCCTGGACGACCGAGCTCGATGAGGTGGTGATCCGTCCGCGTAGGGAGCCGCCGGACCTGCCCGAGCGGCGCGCCGTACCGCAAGGCCTCGGCGGGCTGTGGTGGGCCGCGCAGCGACCGACCCAGGCCTGGCGGCTGTTCGTGCCCGACCCGAACGCGCTGAACACCGTCCCGCCGCGCTCGCCGGACGACCCGCAACCACCGCCCGGCGCCTACCGCACGCGCATCGGCGAGCCCGGCCGCATCTTCTGACACAAAGAAAAAGGCCCCGTCCCCGGGGCCTTTTCCGTCAGCCGTCGCGGGGGCCGCTCAGAGGAGCGGCACCAGCAGCAGCGCCACGATGTTGATGATCTTGATGAGCGGGTTGATGGCCGGACCCGCCGTGTCCTTGTACGGGTCGCCGACGGTGTCGCCGGTGACCGCGGCCTTGTGGGCCTCGGAACCCTTGCCGCCGAAGTGGCCTTCCTCGATGTACTTCTTGGCGTTGTCCCAGGCGCCGCCGCCCGTGCACATCGAGATCGCGACGAAGAGGCCGGTCACGATGGTGCCGATGAGCAGGCCGCCGAGCGCCTTGATGCCCTCACCGGGACCCATCAGCGCGTTGATGCCGAAGGCGACCACCACGGGCACGAGGATCGGCAGCAGCGAGGGCACCACCATCTCCTTGATGGCGGCCTTCGTCAGCAGGTCGACGGCCTTGGAGTAGTCCGGCTTGCCGGTGCCATCCATGATGCCCGGGATCTCGCGGAACTGGCGCCGCACCTCGGTGACCACGGAACCCGCCGCACGGCCCACGGCCTCCATCGCCATCGCACCGAACAGGTACGGCACCAGACCGCCGATGAACAGGCCGATGATGACCGCCGGATCCGACAACTCGAACGACACGAGCTTGCCCGCGTCCTCGAGCTTGTGGGTGTAGTCGGCGAAGAGCACCAGCGCCGCGAGACCGGCCGAGCCGATCGCGTAGCCCTTGGTGACGGCCTTGGTGGTGTTGCCCACGGCGTCGAGCGGATCGGTGATGTTGCGCACCTTCTTGTCGAGCCCCGCCATCTCGGCGATGCCGCCGGCGTTGTCGGTGATCGGACCGTAGGCGTCGAGCGCCACGATCATGCCGGTGAGCGACAGCATCGAGGTCGCCGCGATGGCGATGCCGTAGAGGCCGCCGAGCGTGTACGCACCCCATATCGCGGCGCAGACCGCGAGCACCGGCAGCGCCGTCGACTTCATCGACACGCCGAGGCCCGCGATCATGTTGGTCGCGTGGCCGGTCTGCGAGGCCTCCGCCACCTTGCGCACCGGGCTGAACTCGGTGGCGGTGTAGTACTCGGTGATGACGATCATCGCCGCCGTCAGCGCGAGGCCGATCAGCGTGCAGCCGAACATCGCCACGAAGTTGTCGGGCATGAGCGACTGGGTGATGAACCAGAACGCGATCGCGGAGACCACGCCCGACACGATCACGCCCTTGTAGAGCGCGTTCATGATCTTGCCGCCGTCGGAGACCTTCACGAAGAAGGTGCCGACGATGGAGGCGACGATGGAGGCCGCGCCGAGCGCGAGCGGGTACATGACCGACGCCCCGTCGGCGCTCGCCAGCATCAGGCCGCCGAGCAGCATGGTGGCGACCAGCGTCACCGCGTAGGTCTCGAAGAGGTCCGCGGCCATGCCGGCGCAGTCGCCGACGTTGTCGCCGACGTTGTCCGCGATCACGGCCGGGTTGCGCGGGTCGTCCTCGGGGATGCCCGCCTCGACCTTGCCGACGAGGTCGGCGCCCACATCGGCGCCCTTGGTGAAGATGCCGCCGCCGAGACGCGCGAAGATCGAGATCAGCGAGCCGCCGAAGGCGAGGCCGACCAACGAGCGCAGCGCGTGGTCATCGCCGACGACGCCGCGCATCGCGAGGTAGTAGCCCGCGACGCCGATCAGGCCGAGGCCGACCACCAGCATGCCGGTGATGGCGCCGCCCTTGAACGCGACCTGCAGCGCGGCGTTGAGGCCGTTGTTGGCCGCCTCCGCGGTGCGCACATTGGCGCGCACCGAGACGTTCATGCCGATGTAGCCGGCGATGCCCGAGAGGATGGCACCGACCGCGAAGCCGCCCGCCGTCGCCCAGTCGAGGGCGAGGCCGAGCAGCAAGCACAGCACCGCGCCGACGACGGCGATGGTGGAGTACTGGCGGTTGAGGTAGGCCTTGGCGCCGGCCTGGATGGCCCCGGCGATCTCCTGCATCCGGGCATTGCCGGCAGGCAGGCGGTTGATGGCGGCCGCCGCGACGGCGCCGTAGATGATTGCGAGAACACCGGCCGCGATAGCGACCCACAGCCAGAGATTGGCATCCATGAGTGAGAAACCCCCCTGAAAAAAGGCGTTGAAGTGTAGCACAGCCCATGCCTGGGGCCGCGCGACCCGCCGTGGCGGGTCCAGAGCATGGAGGCGGTCGGTGTCAGCCGCCCGGCTTGAACGGCGGCAGCTTCTTGCGCACCGCGACGCCGCGGATCTTCACATACACCGGCAGACCGTCCTTGTAAGGCGGCGGGTCGCCGCCGCCGATCAGCGGCAGCAGGTAGCGACGGCACTTCTCGGTGATGCCGAAGCCGTCCGGCGTGATGAAGTCGCGCGGCAGCTTCTTCTCGACATTGGCGACCTTGGCGAGCTCGACATGGCCCACGGTCCAGCGGTAGGGCCGCGAGGACTTGCGCACCACGATCGGCATGACCGCGTCGTGGCCCTTCACCGCGAGTTCCACCGCCGCCTTGCCCATCGCGTAGGCCTGCTCGACATCGGCCTTGGAGGCGATGTGGCGCGCGGCGCGCTGCAGGTAGTCGGCCACCGCCCAGTGGTACTTGTAGCCGTGCGCCTCGCGCACCATGTTCGCGACCACCGGGCCGACGCCGCCCAGCTGCGTGTGACCGAAGGCGTCCTTGGTGCCGGCGTCGGCGAGGAAGCGCCCGTCCGCGTAGGCCGTGCCCTCGGACACCACGATCACGCAGTAGCCGACGCGCTCGACCGTTTCTTTGACGCGCGCCAGGAAGGCCGCTTGGTCGAATGCGATCTCGGGGAACAGGATGACATGCGGCGGCGCGTCGCGGCCCTTGCCGGCGAGCCCGCCCGCGGCCGCGATCCAGCCGGCATGGCGTCCCATCACCTCCATCACGAACACCTTGGTGGAGGTCCTGGCCATCGAGGCGACATCGAGCGAGGCCTCGAGCGTCGAGATCGCGACATACTTCGCGACCGAGCCGAAACCCGGGCAGCAATCGGTGTAGGGCAGGTCGTTGTCGACCGTCTTGGGCACGCCGATGCAGGTGATGGGGTAGCCGAGCTGCTTGCCCATCTCCGCGACCTTGTGCGCGGTGTCCATCGAGTCGTTGCCGCCGTTGTAGAAGAAGTACCCGATGTCGTGGGCCTTGAAGACCTCGATCAGCCGCTCGTACTCGGCGCGGTTCTTGTCGAGGCCCTTGAGCTTGAAGCGCGCCGAGCCGAAGGCGCCGGCCGGTGTGTGCTTGAGGCCCTCGATCGTCGCCTTGTCCTCCTTCGAGCAGTCGATGAGGTCCTCGTGCAGCGCGCCGACGATGCCGTGGCGGCCCGCATAGACCTTGCCGATGTGCTTCGGGTACCGGGCCGCGGTCTGGATGACCCCCGCGGCCGAGGCGTTGATGACGGCGGTGACGCCGCCCGACTGGGCGTAGAAGGCGTTGCGCGGGGCGGGCTTGGCTGCGCCGGCGGCGCGGCGTCGGGCGGGTTTGCGGCTGGGCTTTTTCATGGGGCGGCAGGATAGCGCAGCATTTGACCTGCCGGGAACGGGCGGTTACCGTGCGCCCTCTCACCCAAGCAAGGACGCCTGAGGTCCCGCAGTACATGAGAATCGTCTTCCTCGGCGCTCCGGGTTCCGGCAAGGGTACCCAGTCGCAGCGCCTCGTCGAGCGTCATGGCATCCCTCAGGTCTCGACCGGCGACCTGCTGCGTGCGCATGTGCGCGACGGCACGGAGCTCGGTCGCCGCGCCAAGTCCGTCATGGACGCCGGCCAGCTGGTCGACGACGCCACCATCCTCGGCATGGTTCGTGAGCGCCTCGCGGCGCCCGATGCGGCCCGCGGTTTCATCCTCGACGGGTTCCCGCGCACCGTGCCGCAGGCCGAAGGTCTCGAGCAGATGCTCGCAGCGATCGGCCAGCCGCTCGATGCGGCGGTGCTCTTCGATGTGGACTCGGAGCTGCTCGTGAAGCGCATCTCGGGGCGTCGCACCTGCCAGGACTGCGGGCGCGTGTTCAATGTGCACACCGCGCCGCCGCCGTCGCCGCCGCCCTGCGGCGGACAGTGCGAGACCCCGCGTCTGGTGCAGCGCCCGGACGACAAAGAAGAGACGGTCGCTCGGCGCCTCGAGGTCTACGAAGAGCAGACCCGGCCCTTGGTCGGCTTCTACGAGCAGCGCGGACTGTTGCGCAGCATCGATGCCGAGGGCGACCTGCCCACCGTGACCGCGCGCCTCGAAGCGGCGCTCGCGCCGCGCGGCTGATCGCCCTTCAGCCGACCGCGCGCAGCCGGTCGACCAGCAACGCGGCGCGCCAACCGTTGAAGACCTGCGCCGGATCCTTGCCGGCGGCGACCTCCTCGAGCACGCGACGCGTCGCCAGCACTTCTGGGGCGATGCCCAGAGCTTGCGCCACCCCTTGAGCGGCCTCGGCGAGGCGTTTGGTGCGCGCCATCAATGTCGGGTCCGGCCTCTCGCGGCGCGGCAGCGGCGGCGGTGGTTCGGGTACCGCGGCCGCTTCGACCAGCGCGAGCAGTTCGTCGCCGGAATGTTTGACCACGCCCTCGGGCATGTCCTCGATCGCGGCCAAGGCCGCACGGTCGCGCGGCACGCGCACCACCATCTCGCGCAGCACCGCGTCGTCGAGGATCCAGCCGCGCGGCTTGTTGCGCGCCACGGCACGCCGCTCACGCCACGCGGCCAGCGCGCGCAGCAACTGCAGCCGTCCCTCGTCCCAGCCCTCGACGCCTCGGAACCGCAGCCACGCGCGGTCGGCGTCGACCGCGGTCACATCGAGCGACTCGAGCGCCGCGAGCTCCTCGGCGAGCCAACCGCTCCGCCCCAGACGCTCGAGCTCGCCGAGCAGCAGGTCGCGCAGCGGAAGCAGATGGCGGACATCGTCGAGCGCGTACTCGACCTGCGCCTCGCTCAAAGGACGGCGCGACCAGTCGGTGCGGGTCTGACCCTTGGGCACTTCCCGTTCGAGCAGGCGCCGCACGAGTTCCGCGTAGCCGACCTGGGCCGGATGGCCGGCGAGGGCGGCCGCGATCTGGGTGTCGAAGAGCGGGGCCACCGGCCCGAGCAACGGCGCGAGCACCTCGAGGTCCTGCCGGCCGGCGTGCAGCACTTTGGCGGGGCCGCCCGCGCCCAACGCGACGCCGAGCGGCCGCAGGTCCTCGATCGCGAGCGGATCGACGCAGACCGGTCCCCGACGGGTGGTGAGCTGCAGCAGGCACAGCTCGGCGCGGTAGGTGCGCTCGCGCATGAACTCGGTGTCGATCCCGATGGCGGCCTCGCCCTCGAGGTCGGCGATAAGGTCCTCGAGGCCCGCGGGCGTGCTGACGATGGCTGCGTGCGACGACACCTCCGGACTATGCAAGAATCCCGGGCACAGGGGTGAGAAATGTTGTCGACGCTGCGCCAGTTCCTCGATCTGCTGCTGCGGCGGGCCGGGCCGTCCGACCTGCCGGCCTCCCCGCGGCTGTTGGCGGGCACTTTTGCGGTGCTGCTGGCCGTGCAGGGCGCGCTCGCCTCGCTGATCGGCGAGTCCCCGGCCGGGATGCTGCCGCGCGCGCTCGTGTCGGGTGCGCTGCTGCTCGGCTGGATCTGGTTCCTCACCCGCGCCTACGGCCATCCGGCGCGCTTCCTGCAGACCGCTACCGCTTTCCTCGGCGTGACGCTGCTCACCACGCCGGTGCTGATCCCGCTCGCGGCGAGCGTGCTCGGTGCGGGCGCGGGCACCGCCCCGCCCGACATCAAGTTCTCGCTGCCCCTGCTGTTGTTCGTCGCGGCCGCGTTCTACCTGCTGGTGATCGAGTCGCGCATCCTCGCCGACGCCATCGAGCAGCCGGTGTTCCTCTGCGCCTTGCTGGTGCTCGCCGGTGAGTTCCTCATCGGCGCCATCGCGCTCTCCATCGGTCTCGTGCCGCCGCCGCCGGGTGCGGCCGCGGCGCCTGCCTGACCGTCCATCGCGCCATGCACCTGCACATCCTCGGCATCTGCGGCACCTTCATGGGCGGCATCGCGGCCATCGCGCGCGCCGCCGGTCATCGCGTCACCGGCTCCGACCGCAACATCTATCCGCCGATGAGCACGCAGCTCGAGGCGCTCGGCATCGACATCGTGTCCGGTTTCGACGCCGCGCAGCTCGACCCTGCGCCGGATGTGGTGGTGGTCGGCAATGTCATGACCCGCGGCATGCCGGTGGTCGAGGCGCTGCTCGAACGAGGCATCCCGTACACATCGGGGCCCGAGTGGCTCGCGCGCGAGGTGCTGCGCGAGCGTTGGGTGCTCGCGGTCGCGGGCACGCACGGCAAGACCACGACGAGCAGCATGCTCGCGTGGATCCTCGAGTACGCGGGGCTTTCGCCCGGCTTCCTCATCGGCGGTGTGCCCGTCGACTTCGGCGTCAGCGCGCGGCTCGGCGAAGCGCCGTTCTTCGTCATCGAGGCCGACGAGTACGACACCGCGTTCTTCGACAAGCGCGCCAAGTTCGTCCACTACCGGCCGCGCACCTGCATCCTCAACAACCTCGAACACGACCACGCGGACATCTATCCCGATGTCGAGGCGATCGAGCGGCAGTTCCACCACCTGGTGCGCACCGTGCCCGGCTCCGGCCTCATCGTGCACCGCGCACATGATGCCCATCTCGACCGCGCGCTCGCGATGGGCTGCTGGACGCCGCGCGAGTGCTTCGCGCGCGAGGGCGGTGCGCCTTGGGCGGCGCGCGCGGCGGCGGGCACGGACGACGGCTCGGACTTCGAGGTGCTGCACGACGGCGCCGTCGCCGGCCGAGTCCGCTGGGGTCTCATCGGCGGCCACAACGTCGACAACGCGTTGGCGGCCATCGCGGCGGCGCGCCATGCCGGCGTCCCGGTGGAGGTGTCCTGCAGCGCGCTCGGCGAGTTCCGCGGCATCAAGCGGCGCATGGAACTGCGCGGTGAGGCGCGCGGCGTCCGCGTCTACGACGACTTCGCGCACCACCCGACCGCCATCGCGACGACCGTGGACGGTCTACGGCGGCGTGTCGAGGGCATGCACAGCGGCCCTCCAGGGGCGGCCGGCCGCATCATCGCCGTGCTCGAGCCGCGCTCGAACACCATGCGGCTCGGCGTGCACCGCGACACGCTGACCGCCTCGCTCGCCGGGGCGGACGAGGTCTGGCTCTACGCGCCGCCCGACCTCGGTTGGGATGCGGGCGGTGTCATCGCCGGGCTCGGCGGGCGCGGTCATGTCGCCTCCGACATCGATGCGCTCGTCGCCGACCTCGCGCGTGCATCGCGGCCGGGCGACCATGTGCTGATCATGTCCAACGGCGGGTTCGGCGGCTTGCATGGCAGACTGCTGACCGCGTTGGCCCAAGGCGCACCGGCCCAAGGGGAGGCCTGACATGGCGACCGATCTCGACCGCACCGTCACCGTCGGCATGACCGGCGCCTCGGGCGCGCAGTACGGCCTGCGCCTCGTCGAATGTCTGCTGCAGGCCGACTGGACCGTCTACCTGACCTTCACCCGCGCCGCGCAGATCGTCATCGGCTCCGAGACCGATTGCCATCTGCCGGGACGCACAGCGGAGCAGACGCGGCACCTCACCGCGCTGTTCAAGGCCCGCGAAGGACGACTGCGGGTGTTCGGCGACGAGGAATGGACCTCGCCGCTCGCCAGCGGATCCGGCGCACCGCGCAGGATGGTGGTCTGTCCCGCCACGATGGCGACGCTCTCGGCCATCGCCAACGGCGCGAGCGAGAACCTGCTCGAGCGCGCGGCGGATGTCGTGATCAAGGAGCGCGGCGACCTCGTGATCGTGCCCCGCGAGACGCCCTTCAGCGCGATCCATCTCGAGAACATGCTCAAGCTCGCGCGGCTCGGGGTCAGCATCCTCCCCGCCAACCCCGGCTTCTACAACCGGCCGACGAAGGTGGACGAACTCGTCGACTTCATCGTCGCGCGCGTCCTCGACCAGCTCGGCGTCGCGCATCGGCTGTCGCGCCGTTGGGGCCACGACGGCTGAGCGATGTCGGGCATCGAACTGCCGCTGTTCCCGCTCAACACCGTGCTCTTCCCGCGCGGCCCGTTGCCGCTGCGCATCTTCGAGACCCGCTATGTCGACATGGTGCGGCGCTGCATGCGCGAGGGGTCCTGTTTCGGCGTGGTGCTGCTGCAGGGCGGCGGCGAGACCGGACCGGTGTCGGGCGTGGCCTCGACCGGCACCAGCGCGCGCATCGTCGACTTCAACCTGCTGAAGGACGGACTGCTCGGCATCACCTGCCGCGGTGAACGGCGTTTCCGGGTGCTGCGGCTCTGGCGGCAGGACGACGGGCTGAACATGGGCGAGATCGAGTGGCTCGACCCGGCGCTGTCGGCCGCTGCGGCTGCGGTCGCGGTGCCGCCCGAGCACCGG
>CANHFH010000055.1 GCA_947459825.1 Pseudomonadota bacterium
ATCAAGGAATTCACTCTGTTGCAGAGCGTCGAGCAGGCCGAGACGCTGACGCGCGCCGGCCAGGCGGTCATCGATCGCTTCGCGACCCTGCCTTGCCCGACGGTCGCCGCCATCGAGGGCTTCGCGCTCGGCGGCGGACTGGAACTCGCCCTCGCCTGCACCTACCGGGTCGCCGTCGGCAACGACCGCCTCACGCTCGGCTTCCCCGAAGTGCTGCTCGGCATCCATCCGGGTTTCGGCGGCACGGTGCGCAGCGTCCGGCTCATCGGTGCGCCTGCGGCGCTCGACATGATGCTCACCGGGCGCAACATCCGCGGTACGAAAGCGCTGACCATGGGCCTGGTGGACCGGTTGGTGGACTCGGCCGACCAACTCGCCGACGCGGCGCGCGACATCATCCGCCGCCGCCCTGCCCCGCGCCGCGCGCCTTTTGCGCAGCGCCTGCTCTCGTGGGGTCCGGTGCGTCCGTTCATCGCGAAGAAGGTGCGCGCCGGCATCGCGCGCAAGGCGCGGCAGGACCACTATCCCGCGCCCTACGCCATCGTCGACCTCTGGCAGTGGTTCGGTGCGAAGGGCCGCGCGGCCTACGACGCCGAAGCGGCCTCCATCGCGCGGCTGTTCCTCACGCCGACCTCGCGCAACCTTGTGCGCGTCTTCTTCCTGCAGGACGCGCTCAAATCGCAGCGGATCGCCGGCTCGCGCACGCCGCAGCGGGTACATGTGATCGGCGCCGGCGTGATGGGCGGTGACATCGCAGCGTGGTGTGCGCTGCGCGGCCTCGAGGTCACCTTGCAGGACCGGGCTGAAGAATTCATCAAGCCGGCGTTGGAGCGCGCGACAGCGCTCTTCGAGAGGCGCATCAAGGACCCCACCAAACGCGGCGAGGCTGCGGCGCGGCTGCGCGCTGACCTCGCGGGCGACGGCATCGCGACCGCGGATGTCGTCATCGAGGCCATCGTCGAGAACGCCGAGGCGAAGCGCGCGCTGTACGCGAAGATCGAGCCGCAGATGCAGCCCGGCGCCGTCATCGCCACCAACACCTCGTCGATCCGTCTCGAGGACCTGTCATCGGCATTGGCGACGCCGGGCCGGCTCGTCGGCCTGCATTTCTTCAATCCCGTGGCGCAGATGCCGCTCATCGAGATCGTGCAGGGCGAGACCACCGCGACCGAGAGCGCGGGCACGGCGATCGCCCTCGCCCGCCGCCTCGACAAGTTCCCGCTCCCCTGCCGCAGCGCGCCCGGCTTCCTCGTGAACCGCGTGCTGTCGGCCTACATGCAGGAGGCGATGCTCGCCGGTCGCGAAGGTGTGCCCTTGCCGGTGATCGATGCGACCGCGGTCGACTTCGGCATGGCGATGGGGCCGGTGGAACTCTCCGATGTCGTCGGTCTCGATATCTGCCGCCATGTGGGCGGCATCGTCGCCGGTGCGCTCGGGCGACCGCTGCCCGACACCCGCGAGCTCGACGAGCGCATCGCCGCCGGCAAGCTCGGAAAGAAGTCCGGCGAGGGGTTCTATCTTTGGCGGGACGGCAAGCCGGTGAAGGATGCTGCGGCTGGAACAGCACCCTTTGACCTGCAGGACCGGCTGATGCTCGCGCTCGCCAACGAGGCGGTCGCCTGTCTGCGCGAAGGCGTGGTGGCGGACGCCGACAAGATCGATGCCGGCATGATCTTCGGCGCGGGCTACCCGCCGTTCCGCGGCGGACCGCTCAAGGCGGCCCGCGACCGCGGTGTCGCGGAGTGCGTCCAGCGGCTCGAGGCGCTCGCCGCGAAGTACGGTCCGCGCTTCAAGCCGGATCCGGGCTGGTCGCTGCTCGGCTAGAGTCGCAGCGCTAACGCCGCGCGGCGGCGGCGAGCGTCGCCAAGCGCCACAGGATCCGCTCCATCGCGAGCGGCTTGTTGACGGGCGTCTCGGCCCACTGCCGGGCCTCACGCGCATGGTCCAGTGCCTCGAACAGCGCCGGCGCGGCGACGCCACGCTTGCCGCGGCCCCACTCGCGCAGACGCTCGGCGATCCAGCGTTCGATGCAGGCGACCCGCAGCGCGTACTCGTCCTTGCCCCAACGCTCGGCGGTCTCGACGACATCGAGGCCGCCCGTCATGGCGTCCTGCAGCGCGCGCTCGGTGTCGCGCTGCAACCCCGCGAGGCCGGCTGCATCGACGGCGAGCGCCGCGAGCGGTTGCGGCCCGAGCACGGCCAGTGCGGCGCGCCAATCCACCGCGCTGCTGCCCGGACGCTGCGCCTGCAGCCAAGCGACCGACTCGTCGTCGCTGGGCACCCGCGACCGCAGGCGGGTGCAGCGGCTCTGCACCGTGACGGGCAAACGCCAGGGCTCGCCGGTGACGAGCAGCAGCAGCGCATCGCCGGGCGGCTCTTCCAAGGTCTTGAGCAAAGCGTTCGCCGCATTGCGGTTGAGCCGCTCCGCCGGCGCGAGGATCGCGACCTTGCGACCCCCGCCATGCGCCGTCAGCGCGAGCTCGGCGGCGAGTTCGCGCACCTGGTCGATGCGGATCTCCTTCGAGTCCTCGATGGGGCGCAGCGTCAGCAGGTCCGGCTGCTCGCCTGCGACGACCCGGCGGCAATCGAGGCAGGCACCGCAGGGCGCGGCAGGCTTGCGGCAGAACATGCGCGCGGCGATCCAGGTCGCGAGCCATTCACCGCCCTGCCCCGGTGAGGCCTGCACCAGCAGCGCGTGACCGAGTCGCCCCGCCGCGAGCGAGGCCGTGAACGCCTCCTGCGCCGGGCGCAGCCACGGCAACTCGGCGTCGAGCGGCAGAGCGGTCATCGCGGGCCGCCCCCGACGCCCGACCCCGCGTCGGATCCGGCATTGGCCAACAACGGCTCCAGCGCCGTCAGCGCCGCCCTCACGAGCTCATCCGGCGGCAGCGTCGCATCCAGCACCCGAACGCGCTGCGGCTCCGCCGCTGCGATCCCGAGGTAGCGCTCGCGTACGCGCTCAAAGAACGCGACCGTCTCGGATTCGAACCGGTCGGCCTCGCCGTCCCCGTTCGCCTTCCGACGCGCATTCGCTCGTCCGAGACCCGCCAGCACAGGCAGATCGAGCAGCAAGGTCAGGTCCGGCGTGAACCCGTCCAGCACCTCGCGCGACAAGGTCTCGATGAAGTCCGCCGACACGCCCCGTCCGCCGCCTTGGTAGGCGCGCGTCGCGTCGGTGTAGCGGTCGCAGATCACCCACTCGCCGCGTGCGAGCGCAGGCCGGACGAGGTTGTCGACATGCACGGCACGCGACGCGAACATCAGCAAGGTTTCGGCTTCGGCGGAGAGGCGCTCGGCGCCGCGCTGTAGCACCACCTCCCGCAGGCGCTCCGCGAGCGGCGTGCCGCCCGGCTCACGGGTCTGCACCACGCTGACCCCGCGTGCGCGCAAGGCCGCCGTCAACGCCGCAGCGACCGTGCTCTTGCCGGCGCCCTCGATGCCCTCGAGGGTGATGAACCGGCCGACGCCGCTCATCTCCCCGCCTCGCTCGTCGACGCCGCCGTAGCGCGACCCGCGCGCTGCCGGGCCAGCATCGCCGCCACATTGCGTTGATGCTCCTCGTAGGTGCGCGAGAAACGATGCGAGCCGTCGCCGTCGCCGGTCGCCACGAAGAACAGCTCGCCTGTGATGCGTGGCTGTGCCGCGGCGCGAAGCGCTGCCGCACCGGGCAGTGCGATGGGCGTCGGCGTAAGCCCGGCGCGGGTGTAGGTGTTGTAGGGCGTGTCGGTCTCGAGGTCACGACGGCGGATGTCGCCGTCGTAGGCGTCGCCGATGCCGTAGATCACCGTCGGATCGGTCTGCAGCCTCATGCCGAGCCGCAGGCGCGACACGAACACGCCGGCGATGCGGTCGCGCTCGTCCGCGCGCGCCGATTCCTTCTCGACGATGGACGCCAGCGTCAGCAGTTCGTCCGGCGAACGCAGCGGCAGGTCCGCCGCACGGGATCGCCAGGCGGCGTCGAGTTCCTGTGTCATGCGCGTCGCCGCGAGGCGCAGCAGGTCGAGGTCGGAGGTGCCGGCGGCGAACTTGTAGGTGTCGGGGAAGAACCGCCCCTCGGGATGCACGCCCGAGAGCCCGAGCTGCGCCATCACCGACGCATCGTCGACGCCTGCGAGCGTCTGCGCGACCTCGGGATGCCGGGCCAGCGCACGGCGCAGGTCGGCGTAGCGCGAGCCTTCGATGACGGTGAGCGACTCGAGGACCACGCGCCCCTCCTCCAGCTGCGCGAGCAGCGCGCGCGGAGTCAGGCCCGCCGCCAGCGCGTAGCGGCCGGCGGTGACCCGACGCGTCGGCTGCAGGGCGCGGCTGTAGAGCTCGAGCAGACGCGGGTGCCGTAGCGCGCCGGCCTCGGCGGCGGTCTGCAGGGCGGCCCGCAGCGGACTGCCGGGCTTCACCTCGATGCGGACCTCGTCAGCGTGCGGCCCCGGACGGTCGATCTCGCCCAGCGCCCAAACGCCGGCGGCCACGGGCGCCAGCACCGCGAGCGCCAGCGCGAGCCAGAGCGACCAACGGGTCCGGGAACGTGTCTTGCGGCGCGGCATGGCCGGAGTCTAAACCGGGGCGACGCCTGACGCGCGCCGCGTGCCGCTCAACCGGTGAAGCGCCTGAACACCAGCGTGCCGTTGGTGCCGCCGAACCCGAAGGAGTTCGACATGGCGACATCGAGGGTCATGCCGCGGGCGGTGTTGGGCACATAGTCGAGGTCGCACTCGGGGTCGGGGTTGGCGAGGTTGATGGTGGGCGGGGCCACCTGGTCGCGCAGCGCCAGCACCGTGAAGATGGCCTCGACGACGCCGGCGGCCCCGAGCAGGTGCCCGGTCATCGACTTGGTGGAGCTCACGGCGAGCTTCGCCGCATGCGCTCCGAAGGCGTGCTTGATGGCCTTCGTCTCCGCCCGATCGCCCAAGGGGGTCGAGGTGGCGTGGGCGTTGAGGTACTGCACCGCATCCGGTGCGAGTTGGGCGTCGCGCAGCGCGTTCTGCATCGCGAGCCGCGCACCCGCGCCGTCTTCGGGCGGTGCGGTGATGTGGTAGGCGTCGCCGCTCATGCCGAAGCCGATGAGCTCGCCGAGGATGACCGCGCCCCGGCGCTTGGCGTGCTCGAGCTCCTCGAGCAGCAGCGCGCCGCCACCGTCCGAGGCCACGAATCCGTCACGGTCCCGGTCCCAGGGCCGCGACGCCCCGGCGGGGTCGTCGTTGCGCTCCGAGAGCGCCCGGGCCTGCGAGAAGCCACCGATGCCGAGCTTGGTGGTCGACATCTCGCCGCCGCCGGCCAGCATCACATCGGCGTCGCCGTACTGGATGGTGCGGTAGGCAAGACCCACCGCGTGGGTCGAGGTGGTGCAGGCCGTGACCACGCCGAGGTTCGGCCCCTTGAGGCCGTAGCGGATGGAGAGATGGCCCGCGATCATGTTGATGATCGAGGACGGGATGAAGAACGGTGAGATCTTGCGGGGGCCGCCGACCTGCTGATAGGTCTCGCACTCGGCCTCGATGGTGGCGAGACCGCCGATGCCGGCACCGGCGACGACGCCGCAGCGCTCGGGGTCGAGGGTGCTGAAATCGATGCCGGAGTTCGTGACGGCCTGGATGCCCGCAGCAACGCCGTAGTGGATGAACTCGTCCATCCGGCGGGCTTCCTTCGGCGGGATGTAGTCGCCGATCGTGAAGCCCTTCACCGCCCCGCCGATGCGCGTGGCGAAGGCGCTGGTATCGAAGCGGCTGATGAGGCCGATGCCGCTCTCGCCCCGCAGGATGGCCTGCCAGGCCGACTCGACGGTGCTGCCGACGGGGGAAACGATGCCGAGGCCGGTGACGACGACTCGCCGCTTGCTCATGCGGTCTCCGGGAGGGCTATCGGGAGGCTAACAGGACGGGGCCGGCACCTGGCCGGCCCCGTGCCGATACGACGGACGCCTCAGGCCTTGCGGCGGGCGTTGACGTAGTCGATCGCTTGCTGGACCGTGGTGATCTTCTCGGCGTCCTCGTCCGGGATCTCGGTCTCGAACTCTTCTTCGAGCGCCATCACGAGCTCCACGGTGTCGAGGGAATCGGCTCCGAGGTCATCGACGAACGACGCATTGTTGGTGACCTGCTCGAGCTTGACGCCAAGCTGCTCCGCAACAATGGCTTTGACCTGTTGTTCGACGCTGCTCATCGGTGGTGTGACCTCTCTGAGACCTTAGGAAGAATTGTTCTCTGTCGTCCGGCCAGGCCGTCGACGGGCGCCTATTGTAGGGGAAGCAGGGGTGCGCGCCAACGCACGAGGGCTAAATATCTGAATTTAATGAGAAATACCTCGGTCCTGACCCGCTAGGGCATGTGCATCCCGCCGTTCACATGCAGGGTCTGGCCGGTCAGATAGCCCGCGGCCGGCGACGCCAGATAGAGCACCGCGGCGGCGACATCGGCCGGGTCGCCGAAGCGGCCGAGCGGGATGATGGTCATCCAAGCGGTGCGCTGGGCCTCATCGACGGCCCGCGTCATGTCCGTGTCGATGAACCCGGGCGCGACGGCGTTGACCGTGATGCCGCGGCTACCGACCTCTTTGGCCAGCGACTTGGTGAATCCGATGACCCCGGCCTTGGCGGCCGCGTAGTTGGTCTGCCCCGCCCCGCCCATCGAACCGATGACCGAGGTGATGTTGATGATCCGCCCCTGCCGCGCCTTGACCATGTGCTTGATGCAGCCCCGGGACAGGCGGAACACCGAGGTCAGGTCGGTGAGCAGCACCGCGTCCCAGTCCTCGGGCTTCATGCGCATCAGGAGCCCGTCGCGGGTGATTCCGGCGTTGTTCACGAGGATGCCGGGCATCTCGCCCGCGGCCTCGAGCCCTGCGAGCAGCGCCTCGACCGAGGCGGCATCCGCCACATCCAGCACCGCACCCCGTCCCGGCGTCGCCATCGCCCCGAGCCAGCCGCTGATGGCCTCGGCCCCGGCCGGGGTGGTCGCCGTGCCGATGACCTTGGCGCCCGCGGCCGCCAGGCATTCCGCGATCGCCCGACCGATGCCCCGCGAGGCCCCGGTGACGAGGGCCGTCTGACCTGCCAACACACCTGTCGTCATGCCGATGCTCCTGCGGCGAGCGCCGCCTCCAAGGCTGCGGGATCCTCGAGCGCCATCGCCTCGACCCCCGGCGTCTTGTCGATGCGCCGGTGCAGGCCTGCGAGCACCTTGCCCGGGCCGCACTCCACGAAACGCGTCACCCCGAGGCCCACCAGCGCCTGAACAGTCGTCACCCAGCGCACCGGGCTCGCGAGCTGCCGGTACAGCAGGTCACGGATCGCCTCGGGGTCGCGGTACTCGGTCGCATCGACCGAGCTCAGGAACCGGCAAGTCGGCGCGGCGAGCGCAGACTTGGCCAAGCGTTCGCGCAGCCGCTCGGCCGCCGGTCGCATGAGACTGCTGTGGCAGGGGACGCTGATGGGCAAGGGCAGCGCGCGCTTGGCACCGGCCGCCTTCGCACCCTCGATGGCACGCTCGAGCGCCGTCCGGTGGCCGGCGATGACCACCTGCCCGGGCGCGTTGAAATTGACGGCCTCGACGACCTCGCCCTGCGCGGCAGCGGCGCAGACCGATGCCATGGCGTCGTCCTCGAGACCGAGCACCGCGGCCATGCCGCCCTGCCCGCCCGGCATGGCGTCGCGCATCAGCTCACCGCGCACCCGCACGAGGTCGACGGCGTCCTCGAAGCCAAGCGTGCCCGCCGCGACGAGCGCCGTGAACTCACCGAGGCTGTGGCCTGCGACCCAATCCGGCGCCGTGCCGCCCGCCGCACGCCAAGCGCGATACGTGGCGACCCCGGCGACAAGCATCACGGGCTGCGTGATCTCGGTGAGCGCGAGCTGTTCGGCGGGGCCTTGCTGCGCGAGCGCCCAAAGGTCGTAGCCGAGCACACCGGAGGCGGCATCGAAGGTCTCGCGGACCACCGGGTGGGCCTCGGCGAGCGAGGCCATCATCCCGACCGACTGGGACCCTTGGCCGGGGAACACGAACGCGCGCGACATCAAGACGCCTCTCAGGACGGTGGACGGAGACGGAGAGTATACGGCGCACGAAATCTGCATGTTCTCGTCAGATTCGAACCTCTGCGACCGTCGAATCCGCAGTTAGCGTGCGCCGATGCTTCGGTGCAGCACTTCCTCATGATACCGGATTCCGGTACCATATCGACGCTCAAGCGTTCCCACCGGAGGACGCTAGGGGCGGTGTTCGCGCACCCGACCAGCGCGAACATCGCGTGGCGAGACATCGAGTCGCTTTTGAGTGCGTTGGGGGCGGATATCTCTGAACGCGAGGGAAGCCGGGTCGCGATCGTCCTGTTCGACGAGGTCAGGATATTCCATCGCCCTCACCCCTCGCCGAAGACGGACAAGGGCGCGGTATCGTCACTGCGGCGATGGTTGGACTCACACGGGGTAAGGCCATGGGTTTGATGACCGTGGACGGCTACAAAGCGCGGATCGAGTACGACGCGGAAACCGACAGCTTCCGAGGCGAGATCTTGGGCCTGAACGGCGGCGCCGACTTCCACGGCAGGACCCCGAAAGAACTTCGGCAGGAGTTCCGCCGATCCCTCGCTGTGTTCGTCGAGGTGTGTCGCGAGAAAGGGATCGAGCCTCGGCGGAGCTATTCAGGCAAGTTCAATCTCCGCATCCCCCCCGTGCTGCATGAGCGACTGTCTTTGGCCGCGCAGGCCGCCGATAAAAGCATCAATGCCTTCGCCCAGGAGGCGTTAGAGTTGCGGATCGCGGAGCGGCGTTGACGTCCATAATGTTGATGCTGACGAGGTCATCTCGTGGCGTGAGGACGAAGCACTGGCTCGGCTTGGCCCTGTGTGTCGTTGTTTCCATGATGCTCCCCACAAAGGGCGAGAGCTTCTCGTTCGACGAGGTGGGAATACTGGTCAACGACACAAAGGGCGCCATCTCAGTCACGTACTCCGCGCGCATCGTCGTCGCTACGGATGGGACACGCTATTGCGGTATTCCCTCTGATCTATTCCTCGCTACGGCACCCACGCGGGAGGGGAAAGTCGGCGGCGGTATTCGCCCCCCCCAGCATGCGCGGCGTGGTGTTCGACAAAGCCGCCTGCACCGCGAGTTTTCGGCTCGGCCCCTCCCAAGCCGCCTACAACGTATTCAGGTTTGAATTGTGCGCGGATCATGAGACAGACACCCGCCGGGGAGATCATCCGAAGACCCCTTTTTTCGAGACGCTGTCGACCACCGCTGGGGGACGCGCTCACGTCTGGCGCGGCTGGGCAGCGGTAGAGCGGTTCGAGCGGAACCCCTCCGGCGACTGCGTCTTTCGCTTTCGCGACGCGACGGAAAGCCGTTGAGAATCGTTCGCACCTTACATATCCTCTGAATTCGACCGCCAAGAGGCCGATGCCAGCCATGTCAGAGATCCTCAACACCGATCGCGAACGCCGCTACGCCCGTGCCAGATATCTCGCCGCTGCAGCTTGCCTGAGCGCCGTGACGCTCGCGTCCTGCGGCGGTGGTGGTGGTGGTGGCAGCACGCCTGCGCCGCCGCCGCCGGTCGTCGGACCGCCTCCCCCGCCTCCGCCTCCGCCCCCCCCGCCGCCGCCGGCAGGACCGACCTGGACGCAAGGCGTCTACGCGGCGGCGAGTACCTTCAAGGACCGCTGCGAGATCCCGCGCACCGGCAACGACCTGAACGGTCGCCCTTTCCCGGACCGCGCGGGCACCGCGCTCGAGGAGCGTTTCTGGCTGCGCTCGTGGACCAACGAGACCTATCTCTGGAACGCCGAGGTGACGGACCAGAACCCCGGTGGTTTCGCGACGCGGACGGCGTATTTCGCGGTGCTGAAGACCACCGCGAAGACGCCGTCAGGCAAGGACAAGGACGACTTCCATTTCAACGAGTCGACCCTCGCCTACCAGCAGCGCCAGAACTCGGCGCCGAGCGCCACCTACGGATTCGTCCTGGCCGCCATCTCGCGCAGCCCGCCGCGCGACTACCGCGTCACCTACACCGAACCGCAGTCGCCCGCCGCCGCCGTGACCGGCGGACAGGCCGCGATGGTACGCGGTTCACGCATCCTGCGCGTCAACGGCGTCGATCTCGTCAACGCCAACACGCAGGCCGAGCTCGACCAGCTGAACGCCGGGCTGTTCCCGGCCAACGCCGGCACATCGACCGTGTTCGTCGTGCGTGACCCCGGTGCGACGGCCGACCGGACCGTCACGCTCTCCTCGATCAACCTGTCGCCGAGCCCGGTCAACCGGGTCCGCGTCGTCGACACGCCCACGGGCAAGGTCGGCTACATCCTGTTCAACACCTTCAGCCCGTTCGAGAGCGAGCGCGCGATCATCCAGGCGATCACCGAGCTGCGCATCAACAGCGTGACCGACCTCGTGCTCGACCTGCGCTACAACGGCGGCGGTCTGCTGGCGGTGTCCTCGCAGCTCGCCTACATGATCGCGGGGCCCACCCGTACGGCCGGTAAGGCGTACTCGCGTCTTCGCTTCAACAACGGCACCGGCTCCGTGAACCCGGTGACCGGCACCGCCAACAGCCCGACGCCCTTCTACACCGAGACGATCGGCTTCGGCAGTCCGACCCCGATCCTCTCGCCCGGGCAGGCGCTGCCCACGCTGAACCTCAACCGCGTGTTCGTGCTATCCACCGGCAGCACCTGCAGCGCGAGCGAGGCGGTGATCAACGGTCTGCGCGGCATCGACTTCGAGGTCAACCTCATCGGCGACAAGACCTGCGGCAAACCCTTCGGTTTCTACCCGCAGGACAACTGCGGCGAGACCTACTTCACGATCCAGTTCCAGACCACCAACGACAAGACCTTCGGCGATTATGCGGACGGCTTCATCCCGAACAACTCGACGCAGTCGTTCGGCGTGAGGATGGCCGGGTGCCAGGTGTCCGACGACCTCACCCGGGAACTCGGCGACCCTGCAGAGCGCCTGCTCGCGGCAGCGTTGCAGTTCCGCGCCAACGGCAGTTGCCCGGCGCCCACCGGCGGCATGTCGCCCGTCGACATCGAGCGTCCGACCATGGCGGGCGGGATCCCGCTCGACCTGCCGCCGCGCGGCCTGATGGAGACGAACATCGACATGACGATGCCGGAAGGCTGGCGTCAGAGCCGCTGACATGTCGGATCGGCTCCCGCGGCTTGCGTTGACGGTCGGTCTCGCGCTCGGCGTCGTCGGCTGCCACACCGTGGCGACCGCCGCGCCGCGCCCGGCCGTCCTCGTCGAGGACAGCCCGGCCGCGCGGGAGACGATCAAGAAGGTGCTGCTCGCGACGACGCGCGAGGGGGTCGTCTCCTTCGGTCAGAGCGACCTCTCCAAAGATCCGTTGATCGTGGTGCAACCGCCGCGGCTCTCGCCCTACGACGGCAACAGTCCGGCGATGCCGATCTATTACGATCTCGTGACGGACGGGAAGACCTGTTCGGTGCGCGAACGCGCCGGCGGCAAGACGCACCCGCTACCCGGGGTCGCCTGCCGTCCGAAGTGACGCACTGCACGGAGTGACCGCGCGCCGCTTTGCTATCATCCGGGCGTCATCCGTCCCGCTCCGGAGCCTCCCGTGAACCGACCGTTCTACCGCGCCCGTGGCTTCACGCTCATCGAGATCATGGTGGTCGTGGTGATCATCGGCCTGCTCGCCGCGTTCATCGTCCCGCGCGTGATGGGCCGTGTCGATGAGGCCCGCGTCACCAAGACCCGCACCGACATCCAGGCGCTCGAGACCGCGCTCGCCATGTACCGTCTCGACACCGCACGCCTGCCCTCGACCGAACAGGGCCTGAAGGCGCTCGTCACCAAGCCCGACGACGCCACCGTGCGCAACTGGAAGCCGGGCGGGTATCTCGCGCGCGTCTCGCCGGACCCGTGGGGCAACGAATACCGCTACGCCTACCCCGGCTCGCGGGGTCGCGAGTACGACCTCTGGTCGATGGGACCTGATGGTCAGGGCGGCACGCCCGAGACCGACCGCGACAACATCGGCAATTGGGACCTCGGCAACTGAGCCGCGAGGTGCGCACGCGCCTCGGCACACGACCCGGCGTAGCGCCGGGATTCACCTTGATGGAACTGCTGGTGGTGCTCGTCATCATCGGCATCGTGACGGGCGGTGCGCTGCTGTCGTTCGGGCTGCTCGGGCAGGATCGGCGGCTCACCGAAGAAGCCGACCGTCTCGCCGCCCTCCTCGAGCTCGCGGCCGACCGGGCCGAGCTCGAGGTCCGTGACTACGGGCTCCGCCTACGCTCCGACGGCTACGAGTTCATGGTCTGGGCACCGCGCACCCGCGCTTGGCAGCCCATCGTCGATGACGCCTTGCGCCCGAGGCGTTGGCCTGCGGGTATCGGCGCGGAGCTCGATGTCGATGGGCGGCGTGTCACGCTGCCTAAGAAGGCCGATCCCGGCGACCCGCCGCAGCTCGGCGCCGATGCGCGCGGCGAGTTCACCAGCTTCGAGATCCGCCTGCGGCGCGAAGGTGATCCGCTGACCGAGCATCTCGCGCCCTCGCCCGAGGGCGGCTTGGCTCGGCGCCAGACCGGGGCGGCCCGATGATCCATCGTCGGGGTTTCACGCTGATCGAGGTCCTGGTGGCGCTCATCATCGTCGCCTTGGGCGCCGCTGCGGTGCTCACTGCGCTGCGCACCGCGGCCGACAGCGCGCAGCGTCAACGCGAGCGGATGCTGGCGGGACAGGTCGCGATGAACCGCATCACCGAGACCCGTCTCGAACCGGAGTGGCCGTCGACAGGCACGCGTGAAGGCAGTGCCGAGATGGGCGGCCGGCGTTGGCAGTGGCGCCAGGAGATCGGTCGCACGCCTTTCGACGGTGTCGTGCAGATCACCGTCCGGGTGCGGCCGGAAGTGCAGAGCGGTCTGAAGGCCGACGAGGGTTGGCTCGTCACGCTGACCGGTGCCCGTGGTCGCAGCCTGCTCGCCGATCCCGGCGCTGACCGGCTGTGGGACCTCGCGCGTCGCGAGGGCGACTGATGTCGCGCGCGCGCGGGTTCACGCTGCTCGAACTGCTGGTCGCGGTGTTCATCGCCGCGTTGATGGCGGCGATGGGGTACGCCGCCATCAGCCAGGTGGCGCGGCAGCGCGGGTCGGTGCAGGCCGAACAGCGGTCCATCGACGCGCTGTCGCGGACGATGCGCGTGATGACGCTGGACTTCGC
>CANHFH010000056.1 GCA_947459825.1 Pseudomonadota bacterium
CCCGAGGCGTGTCGGCCGGCCGATGATGCGATGGGGTACGCGATCCAGCGACGGGTGGTCGCGGCCTTGGGTGATGCCATCGGCGGCTGGAAGATCGGTGCGGGTGGCCCGGACGAGACGCCGCTCTACGCGCCCATCCCCGCGCAGGCGATCCACGCGAGCGGCGTCACGCTGTCCATCGCGGACTTCCCGAGCGCACTGATCGAAGCGGAGATCGCGTTCCGCCTGCGACGCGATCTGCCGCCGCGGTCCGCGCCCTACGACGCAGCGACGGTCGCTGCGGCCGTGGAGATGCTGCCTGCGCTCGAGATCTATCGCAGCCGGTTCCACGACCCGAACGCCGCGAGCCAGCCCGAGAACCTCGCCGATTGCCTCGCCAACGCGGGACTGGTCGTGGGCGATCCTGGATCGCCGACGGCGTCACCGGCCGATCCTCTTTGGGACATCGACCTCGTCATCGACGGCGGGACCCGCGAGGGTCGCGGCCTGCGGCATCCGGTCGGCGATCCGCGGCGGCTCGTGGTCTGGTTGGCGAACGAGCTCGCCGGCCGCGGCGACATGCTGCGTGCCGGTCAGGTGGTCACCACCGGTGCTCTGGTGTTGGGGCCGCTCGGACGCGACATCCGCGGCGAGTGGCGGGGCATCGGCGCCGTGTCCGTCCGCTTCGGCTGAACCGCGGGGTACACGCTTGTCCGCTCCATCCGAAGATCGGTGGGCGTCAGCCGATCGCGCGAGCGGTCTCGCCCGGCTGCAGGCCTTCGTGCCGCGCATGGGGCGGCGCTACGAGGCGGAACGCAACTTCGATCGCGGCTCAGGTGAGCACCATGCCGTGTCGACGCTGTCGCCGTGGATCCGGCGTCGTCTGGTGACCGAGGCGGAGGTCGTCGCGGCGGCGGTCGCAGCGCACGGACCCGAAGCGGCCGCCAAGTTCATCGAAGAGGTCGTCTGGCGCGGCTATTTCAAAGGTTGGCTCGAGCTCCGACCGCAGGTCTGGGCGCGCTACCGGGACGACCTCGTGCAGGACATCGCTGCGCTGGAGCGCGATGCGGCGCTGGCAGCTGCGCTCGCACGCGCCGAGACCGGGCAGACGGGTCTGGCGTGTTTCGACGTGTGGTCGCGGGAGCTCGTCGAGACGGGCTACCTGCACAACCATGCGCGCATGTGGTTCGCCTCCATCTGGATCTTCACGCTGCGTCTGCCGTGGCGGCTCGGCGCGGACTTCTTCCTGCGGCACCTGCTCGACGGCGATCCCGCGTCGAACACGCTCGGTTGGCGCTGGGTCGCGGGCCTGCATACGCGCGGCAAGGCCTATCGTGCACGCGCCGACAACATCGCCACCTTCACCGCTGGCCGCTTCACACCTCGCGCCGACCAGCTCGATGCAGGCGAAGCCGGCTTGGAAGCCACCGAGCCCGAGGGGCTGCCGCCGATCCTGGGTCTGCGTCCCATCGTCGCGCCGCGACCCGACCTGCCGACCGTGCTGCTCATCACCGAGGAGGACTGCTGCGTCGAGGACTTCCCGTGGTCGTCGCTCGATGTGCGCGCGGCCGCGACGCTCACGGCGAGCGCGCTGCGTTCTCCGCGAGCGGTCGCGGAGTCGGTCGCACGGTTCGAAGCGGACGCGTTGGTGGACGCCACGGCGCGCCTGCGCGGGGCCGGGCTCGGCGTCCCGATCGGATCTTTGCACGCTGCGCGGCCCGAGTCCCTCGCGGCGTGGGCCGCTGCGCATGGCATCACGCAGCTCGTCACGCCCTATGTGCCGCGCGGGCCGCTCCACGACTGGCTGACCGACGCTGCGCCGCATCTGGCGGCGCAGGGCGTCGCGCTCGCCGAGTGGCGGCGGGCATGGGACGAGGCCCTGTGGCCGCATGCCACGGCAGGCTTCTTCAAGGTGAAGCAGCGGATCCCGCAGCTCCTTCAACTGTCGTCGGCTCATTAGCCGCATCACGGCAGCGCTGCGAGGCGTCGCGGCAAGGGATTCGGTATCCTCGCGGGTAGCCTCTGACCTCGCCGAGGGCTTGCCATGTCCTGTCGTTTGCCGTTGATCCTGCTTGCCGCCATCCCGATAGGGCTCGCTGCCGTCCCGCTCGCGCGCGCAGAGGCCATCCGCTCTCCGCCGCCGGTGTTGGGCTTAGGGATAGACCCTCTGCCGCAGGTCATCGCGGCGCTCACGCCCGAGGAGAAGATCGACCTCGTGGTCGGTGTGGGCATGTCGCTCGCGGGCCTGCCGCTGCCCCCTGAGATGCAGGGCCCCGCCGACGGGCCGATGGGTCCGCGCGTGCCGGGCGCGGGCGGCATGACGCGCGCCGTGCCGCGGCTCGGCATCCCGTCGATCGTGCTCGCCGATGGTCCCGCAGGCCTGCGCATCAGCCCGCGGCGCGAAGGCGAAACGCGCAGCTACCACGCGACGGCCTTCCCGGTGGCGACCTTGCTCGCCTCATCGTGGGATACGGCGCTCATCGAGCGCGTCGGTGCGGCGATGGGCGCGGAGGCGCGCGACTACGGCATCGACGTGCTGCTCGCGCCGGCGCTCAACATCCACCGCAACCCGCTCGGCGGCCGCGGCTTCGAGTACTACTCCGAGGATCCGGTCATCTCGGGCCGTATGGCCGCCGCCGCGATCCGTGGTATCCAATCGACGGGTGTCGCCGCCACGCCGAAGCATTTCGTCGCCAACGAGCACGAGTGGAACCGCTACACCATCGATGTGCAGGTGGCCGAGCGGCCGCTGCGGGAGATCTACCTGCGGGCCTTCGAGATCGCGGTGCGCGAGGGCAGGCCGCAGGCGTTGATGACCTCCTACAACCGGCTCAACGGTCTCTACACCTCGCAGAGCCCGCGGCTGCTCGACGGCGTGCTGCGCGGCGAGTGGGGTTACGCAGGTCTCGTGATGACCGACTGGTACGCGGGCGACGACCCGGTCGCGCAGCTGCGGGCCGGGAACGACCTCTTGATGCCCGGCACCGGCGTGCAGCAGCGCGTGCTGCGCGAGGCGCTCGCGCGCGGGACGCTGAAGAGCGCCGAGCTCGACCGCAATGTCGCCCAGATCCTGATGCTCGTGCGGCGCTCGCCGACCTTCCTCGGCGTGCGGGCGACCGATGCGCCCGACCTCGAAGGCCATGCGAAGCTCGCGCGTGAGGCGGCGGCTTCCGGCATGGTGCTGCTGCGCAATGTGGGCGGAGTCCTGCCGTTGCCGCGCAGCCGCAGGATCGCGCTCTTCGGCAACGCCTCCTACGACGCTATCATCGGCGGCAGCGGCAGCGGTGCCGTCGCGGCGGCGCGCGCGGTGCCGCTCGCGGAGGGGCTGCGCGCGTCGGGGTATACCGTCGATGCGGCCGTGGCCGAGGGCTACGCGACCTTCATCGACGAGACGCGCCGCAAGACACCGCCGCGCTCGCCGTTGTCGCCGCCGCAGCGCTTCCCTGAGCGCCCGGTGAGCGCGGCGGAGATCGAGTCAGCGGCGCAGCGGGCCGATGTCGCGGTGGTGACCATCGGGCGCCGCAGCGGCGAGTTCGCCGATCTCTCGCGCGAGCTCGACTTCGAGCTGCAGGCCGGCGAGCGCGAGATGCTCGAGCGTCTGTCGCGTGCGTTCCGTGAGCGCGGCAAGAATGTCGTCGTCGTGCTCAACATCGGCAGCGTCATGGAGACGGCGAGCTGGCGCGGGTTCGCCGACGCCATCCTGCTCGCCTGGCAGCCCGGGCAGGAGGGCGGTCATGCGATGGCGGATGTCCTGAGCGGTACGATTGCACCGTCGGGCAGGCTCGCTACGACCTTCCCGCTGCGCTGGGAGGACGTGCCCTCGTCGAAGGGCTTTCCGGGGACGACACTGCTCGGTCCCGACCCCGCAGCCCGCGGCATCCTCGCGGGTGTCGATCGCCGCGCCGAAGTGCGCTACGACGAAGGCCTCGCGGTCGGCTACCGGCATGATGCGCCGGTGGCGTATCCGTTCGGCTTCGGGCTGTCGTACACGCAGTTCCTGCACTCGCGGCTGCGTGTCGATCGGGTCGCTGACGAGGGCGGCGTGCGGGTCTCGGCCACCATCACGAACACCGGCAGATCGCCGGGCCGCGAGGTCGTGCAGGTGTATGTGTCGCCGCCGTCGGGTGCAGGCGTCGGTGCGCGTCCGGGCCGCGAACTGCGCGCCTTCACCAAGACGCCGACGCTGGCGCCCGGGCAGTCCATGGCGATCGAGTTGCAGCTTTCGCTGCGTGACTTCGCCCTGTTCGACGAGACGCAACGCGCATGGGTGGTACCCGCAGGGACCTACGCGGTGTCCCTCGGCAGTTCCGTGAACGACATCCGCGCCACGGCGCGGGTCGAGTTCCCGGAGGCGCTGACGGTCGCGAAGGTGTCGGAGAGGCTCTAGGACTCAGGTCCGACGCGAACGACTCGCGCGCGGGCCCGCACCAGATGCTGATCCGGCGGCGCGGTCGAGGTTGCCCCCGAGTTGTGCGCGCGCGCCGGTGCTGATCTGGCCGAGCGCGGCTTCCAGGGCGGCGGCGTCCGGGCGGGGGCCCGCGACATGCGCATCGAGCGCCTTACGCATCGCGGCGAGGTGCTCCGGCGAGGTGCCGCAGCAACCGCCGATGATGCGCGCGCCGGAATCGATCGCGAGGTGCACATAGCTCGCCATCAGGTCCGGTGTGCCGTCGTAGCGGATCGCGCCGTTGACCCACTGCGGGATGCCGCAGTTGGCCTTCGCGACCAGCACCATGTCCGGATCGGACGCGGTGCTGAGGTTGAGGATGGACGCGACCAGCTCCGCGGGGCCGACCCCGCAATTGCTGCCGCAGGCGGCGAGATGCCGCTCGCGTGCGATGCCGGCGAGTTCCGCAGGCGTCAGCGACATCATGGTGCGGCCGTTGGTGTCGAAGGACAGCGTGCTGACCACGGGCAGCCCCGCGGTACGGGCGCCTTCGATGGCGGCTTCGACCTCCTCGCGCGAGGACAGCGTCTCGATCCAGAGCACATCGGCGCCGCCCTCGGCGAGCGCGGCGGCCTGTTCGGCGAAGGCGGCGCGGGCGTCGGCCGACGACACGAGGCCGAGCGGCTCGAGGATCTCGCCCGTGGGACCCATGCTGCCCGCGACGATCACATCACGACCCGAAGCGTCCGCGACCGAGCGGGCGAGCTGCGCCGCGGCGCGGTTGAGCTCGCGGACGCGGTCCTCGGCTTTGTGCAGTTTCAGGCGGTAGCGCGTGCCACCGAAGGTGTTGGTGAGGATGATGTCCGCTCCGGCATCCACGAAGCGCTGGTGCAGCAGCTTGATGCGGTCCGGGTGGTCGACGTTCCAGAGCTCGGGCGCATCGCCCGAGACGAGGCCCATCTCGAACAGGTTGCTGCCCGTGGCGCCGTCGGCGAGCAGGTAGGGGCGGCGCGAAAGAAGATCGGCAAATCGGGTGTTCATCGAGTCATCCTTGAATCGGTGGCCTCTATCGTAACGGAATGCGGTCTATCGCGGCGGGCCCCCGCTCTCGTATCCTTGCGGGACCCCCGCTTCCGGAGACCGCCGATGCCCCGTGCGACCGATGCCCGACTCTGGGTGCTCGCCTTATCCCTCGCCACGCCTTTCGCGCAGGCCCAAGAGGCTGCGACAGCCGCGGCCGCCCCCGCTGCCGCGCCCCGCTCGGTCGTGGTCGTCCAGGCGGGCCGCGTGCTGGCGGAGCCCGGCAAGGCGCCGCGCGGTGCGACCACCATCGTCATCCATGACGGTCGCATCGCCGCGCTGCTCGATGGTCGTCAGGTCGGTCCCGCCGGTGCGCGCGTCATCGACCTCGGCGATCGCTTCGTGCTGCCCGGTCTCATCGACAGCCATGTGCATCTCGATTCCGACGCGGGCGGTCAGGCGGCGCTGATCGAGGGGGTGACCTCCAGCCCCGGTCTCGACGCGCTGCGCGCGCAGTGGAACGGCATGAAGACGCTGCGCGCGGGCTTCACCACCGTACGCAACCTCGGTGATGCCAACGGTGCGACGCTCGCGCTGCGCGATGCGGTCGACAACGGTTGGGTGATGGGGCCGCGCATCATCGACGCCGGACGCTCGATCTCCGTCACCTCGGGTCACATGGATGGTACGCTGAGCGTCGCCGAGAACCTGCATCCCGGCATCACGCAGGACAACCTCTGCAACGGTGCGGACAGCTGTCGCGAGGCGGTGCGGCTGCAGGTCCGTCGCGGCGTGGATGTGATCAAGATCGCGACCACGGGCGGCGTCAACAGCCGCATCGGCGCGGGTCTCGGCCAGCAGATGTTCGCCGACGAGGCGAAGGCCGTCGTCGAGACCGCGCACCTGCACGGCAAGAAGGTCGCGGTGCACGCACATGGCACCGACGGCATCAATGTCGCGCTGGCGGCGGGTGCCGATTCCATCGAGCACGGCACCATGCCGAACGAGGAGACGCTGCGTCTCTTCAAGCAGGGCGGGGCCTACTATGTGCCGACGCTCTCCACGGTGAACGGCTACCGCGAGCGACTGGCCAAGGACCCGAACGCCTACCCGCCGGCGGTGCTGGAGAAGGTCATGTGGCGGCTCGACATCACGGGCAAGGCGCTGGAGCGCGCCGTCCCCGCGGGTGTGAAGATCGCGTTCGGCACCGATGCCGGCGTCTCCAAGCACGGCCGCAACGCCGACGAGTTCGAGCTCATGGTGCAGCACGGCATGACGTCGGCCACGGCCATCGCCGCCGCCACCGTGAACGCGGCGGAGCTGCTCGGCCTCGGCAAGGAGGTCGGGGCGCTGCGTCCCGGGATGGCGGCCGACCTGATCGCGGTGTCAGGCGACCCGCTCAAGGATGTCACGGTCCTCAAGAAGGTCGAGTTCGTGATGAAGGGCGGGCAGGTGGTGCCGCTCAGCGACTGATGGCGTGATGCAGCCAGCCCTCGAGATGCTCCGTCATCGAGGAGGGCGCCATCAGCAGCCAGCCGTCGTCCATCGAGGCGATGAACACCGGCACCTGGGCGATGAGCGTGACGGTCGCCCGGCCGGGCGGAAAGGCTGCCGGGTCGAGGTCGAGGCGGCAGCCGGCTGCTAGCCAAGCGCGCGCCTGCGGGCCGGAGACGCGCCACGCGCTTCGCGCGGCGGAGAGGTCGGTCACGGCGCCGGTCCCTGCGATCGCGGTCTCGCAGAGCGCCGCAAGCGTCCCAGCCGGCGATGCGGCGGTCGGTTCCGTCGCCAGCAGCCAGCGCCCGGGGCGCACCGAGCACGCGAGCCGTCCCGGCGCCGACCACAGATGCCCGAATGCAGGTAGTTCCCAGCCCGCGCTGCGCAGGCGCTCGGTGAACGCCGACTCGTCGCCGCGCCAGGGGGCGACCTGCACGAGGTCGTACCGCAGACGCTCAGGCGCGGACACGGGCGTTCTCCGGGTCGAACCAGTGGGGGGTGATGATCTCGACCTCGGTCGACTCGCCATGCAGCGGTGACACCGCGAGCAGGCGTGAGCCGATGCGACCGCGACCGCCGGCGAGCAGGCCGAGCCCGACCCAACCCTCGACCAAGACCGACGGCGTGCAAGAGGTCACATCGCCGATGTTCACCTTGGGTGCTGCGGGATCGACGAGGATCGCACCGGCGACGAGTTTGGCGTCTTTGCGGATCGGGCGCAGGCCGACCAGTTGCCGCCGCGTGGATGAGGTGAGGCCGGGGCGGCGGGCGAGCACGCGACCCACATAGTCGCCGTCCGCTTTGAGCATGCGCTCGAAGCCGAGGTCGTACGCGGTGGTGTTGCCGTCGAGTTCGGCGGTGGTGACATGGCCTTTCTCTGTGCGCAGCGTGTTGAGCGCATCGACGCCATAGGGCAGCACGCCGAGCGGCCGTCCGGCCTCGAGCAGCGCGTTCCACACCTCGTCGGCGCGGTCGGTGGGCACCGCGACCTCGTAGGCGAGCTCACCGGAGAACGAGATGCGGAACAGACGTCCGCGCACGCCGGCGATGTGGGCGGGCAGGGCCGCCATGAACGGGACCGCGGTGTTCGACAGATCCTGCCCCGGCATCACCCGCTGCAGGAGGTCGCGCGCGCGCGGACCGGCGATGGAGAACTGCGCCCACTGGTCCGTGACATCGGTGAGCTGCACATCCCACTCCGGATGCACCACCTGCGACTGGAACTCGAGGTGCTCCAGCACGGCCGTGTGGTTGGCGGTCGTGGTGGTGAGCAGGAAGTGGCGCTCGCCGAGGCGAGAGGTGGTGCCGTCGTCGAGCAGGCAACCGTCCTCGCGCAGCATGATGCCGTAGCGCGCCTTGCCCACCGCGAGCGTCGAGAAGCGGTTGGCGTAGATGTAGTCCAAGAAACGCGCGGCGTCGGGACCCTGTACATCGACCTTGCCGAGGCTGGAGGCATCGCCGACGCCCACGGCCTCGCGCACGGCGCGCGATTCGCGCAGCACCGGCTCCCAACCGGGGGTCTGCGAATACACGAGCGGTCGCAGCCAGAGCCCCGCCGGCACGAACGTCGCATCGAGCGCGACATGCGAAGCGTGCGCCGGGAACTTGCGCACCGGCCGCAGGTGCGCGCCGACCTCGCCGCCTGCGAGCGCACCGAAAGTGGTCGGGTGGATGTAGGGACGCGGTGTCGGCAGACCGACCTCCGGCAGTGTCTGTCCGCGTGCGGCGGCGAGCACCGCCGCGCCGAGCAGGCCGCCGATGCGGCCTTGGTCGGTCGCCATGCCATGCGTCGAATAGCGCTTGGCGTGTTCGATGTGGGTGTAGCCCTCGCGATGCGCCTGCCGTATGTCCTCGACGGTGACATCGTGCTGCAGATCGACGAACGCCTTGCCGCGGCCCGGCACCTCCCACAGCGCCAGCAGCGGCGAGGTCTCGGGGTCGGCGGGAGGGGCGTCGGTCGGCGATGTGCCCGACCGGGCACGGGTATCCGGCGCGCGCGTGGATCCGAGCACAGCAGCGATGCGCGAGGCCGCAGCCTCGCCGTCACGCGTGGCGGCAGCGAGCCCGAACGAGCCCGCGACCGCACCAGCGGTCGCGCCGAGCCTGTCCGGCAGCACCGCGGCGAACGCGGCGAGATCCTCGCGCCACTGCAGCGAGCCGCCCGCTTGCGTGGCGAGCGCGGACTCAGGTTGGTGGCCGCCAGAGAGCAGCACGCCGTCGGTCTGGATGGTCGTCAGGGCTTGGCCATCGCTGCGGGCGACCTGCACGGTGCGCACCTCGCGACGGCCCTCGATGGCCGTGACCATCGCGCCATGATGCACGGTGATGCCGACCGCGGTAGCGCGCGCGGCGGCAGCAGATGCGGGCCGCGGGTCGACGATGGCCGCGATGCGCACGCCCGCCTCGTGCAGCGCGACGGCGCTCTCGTAGGCCCAGTCGTTGTTGGTGAACAGCACCGGTCGCTCCGCGACCGCGACACCATAGCGGCGCAGATAGGCGAGGGCGGCGCCGGCCTGCATGACGCCCGGTCTGTCGTTCCCTGAGCAAGCGATCCAGCGCTCGTTGGCGCCGGTCGCGAGCAGCACGCGACGCGTACGGATGACGCGCAGGCGTTCACGCGGCGATGCGGCTGCGCCGCCGCCCTGTGCCGATGGGGGCAGGGTCTCCACCGCTGCGAACACGCCGTGGTCGTAGGCGCCGATGACCTGCGTGCGGGTCAGCACCCGCAGGCGTGCGTCGGTCGCGATGTCCTCGAGGGCCGCGGTGCGCCACGCTGCCCAGCGGGGGTCGAGCAGGGTGCCGCCGCCTGCGACCACATCGCGCTCCAGCAGCATCACGCGCACGCCGGAACCGGCGAGGCGTCGCGCTGCAGCGAGACCGGCTGCACCCGAGCCGATGACCAACACATCGGTATGGTCGTGCACGGGCTCTTCCGTATGGGGCTGCGTTGTCTGCTGCCCGCGCTCTGCACGGTCGAGCACGCCGAGACCGGCCGCGCGTCGGATCGCCGGTTCGAAGAGGCGTTCCCACGCCTTGCCGGGCCACATGAAGGTCTTGTAGTAGAACCCAGCGCTGAAGAGCGGCGCGAACAGGCCGTTCACGGCCATGAGATCGAAGGACAGCGAGGGCCAGCGGTTCTGGCTGACGACCTCCAGACCGTCGGCGATCTCGACGATGGTCGCCGGCCGGTTGGGCGCCGGGCCGTCGGCGCTCTGGAGGTCGACGAGCGCGCAGGGTTCCTCATGGCCCGCCGTGACGATGCCACGGGGGCGGTGGTACTTGAAGCTGCGGCCGACGAGCCGCGCACCGTCGGCGAGCAGCGCGGAGGCGACGGTGTCGCCGTGGAGTCCGCGTACCCGCCGACCGTCGAAACTGAACTCCACCGGACGCGAGGCGTCGGTGAGCAGACCGGTGGTGATGCGACGCGGCCCGCTCATCGGTCGACCATCCCGTGGGGCGGCGTGAGCGTGTCGGTGGCGGTGCCGACCGCATGGATGGTGTGGGTCACGGTGTGACGCCACAGCTGCAGATACTGGCGGCAACCCGCAGCGTGGTACCACCACTCGTGATGCCAGCCGCGCGGGTTGTCGCGCTCGTAGACGTACGCCACGAAGGCGGCCGCATCGGCATCGGCGGGTGGGCGCTGCACGCTGGCATCGCCGCGGTAGCGGAACTCCACCTCGTCGCGCACGCCGCAATGCGGGCAGGTGATCCTCAGCATGGCGCGCGCCGCCTCAATGCGCCCACGGGAAGGGCCCCGTGCCGGGTTCATCGACGGTGAGGCCCGCGGCGAAACGGCCGACGTCCATATGCGCCGTCAGCGGATGCGCTTCGCCGTGCGCGATCAGATGCGCCGCAGTGTAGCCGCCCGCCGGGATGGCCTTGAAGCCGCCATAGCACCAGCCGCCGTTCATCACGAGGCCATCGAGCGGCAGCTTCGAGATGATCGGCGTACCGTCCATGGTCATGTCCATCACGCCCGCCCATTGGCGCAGGATGCGCAGACGGGCGAGCGCGGGCAGCAGCGCGACGCCCTCGGCGGCGACCTCCTGTGCGATCCACTGCGTGCCGCGCTGCGCGTAGGTGTTGTGCGCGTCGATGGCGCCGCCGAACACCATGCCGCCCTTGTCGGACTGGCTGATGTAGAAGTGGCCGGCGCCGAACATCAGCACCACGTCGAGGAAGGGCTTGATGGCTTCGCTGACGAAGGCCTGCAGCGCGTGGGTCTCGATGGGCAGGCGGATGCCGGCCATGCCGGCCAGGTGCGAGGAGTGCCCGGCGACCGCGAGGCATACCGTGCCCGCGCCGATGAAGCCGCGCGTGGTCTCGACGCCGGTCACGCGGCCGTTCGCTTGGCGCAGGCCCGTGACCTCGCAATGCTCGATGATGTCGACGCCGGCCTCGGAGGCGCCGCGCGCGTAGCCCCAAGCCACGGCGTCGTGGCGCACCGTGCCGCCGCGCGGCTGCATGAAGGCGCCGAGCACGGGGAAACGACCGCTGTCGAGCGAGATGGCCGGGATCAGCGCCTTCAGCGCGGCGCGGTCGAGTTCGACGCAGTCGGCGCCGGCGAGACGCATGTCGTTGGCGCGGCGGATCATGTGATCGCGCTGGCCGTCGGTGTGATAGGTGTACACGACGCCGCGCTGGCTCACCATCGCGTTGAAGTTCAGTTCCTGCTCGAGACCTTCCCAGAGCCGCAGCGAATGGTCGTAGAAGCGGATGTTCTCGGGTCGGTAGTAGGTCGAGCGGATGATGGTGGTGTTGCGCCCGACATTGCCCAAGCCGATCGGGCCCTTCTCGACCACCGCGACATCGGTGATGCCGAAATGGTTGGCGAGGTAGTAGGCCGTTGCGAGGCCATGGCCGCCGCCGCCGACGATGACGACCTGGTACTCCTTGCGGGGCTCCGCCTTGCGCCAGGCGCGGCGCCAGCCTTGGTGGCCGCCGAGCGCCTCCCGCAGCAACCGCAGCGCTGAATAGCGACCGCTGGCGCGGAAAGCGTGAGGTCGGCGGGCGTCAGCGGGGCGGGGCGGAACACTCATGGGGCGGCGACGAGTGTACGACCCGTACGCCCGGGGCGGCAATCGTCCCGCCGCTCATCCCGTCTTGTGGTTGGCGGTGTCCCGCCACTGCGATTCCTCGGTGACCGCCGTGGTCTCGGGCTGCGCCTTGATGAACGGCCCACGCTGTTCGCGCGGCACCGGCGCACGACGCGACCGCCGCCAGAGACAGAACACCGCGAGCATCGCGGCGATGACCGCGAGGGCGCCGAAATACGCTTCCGCGCCCTGGCTGTCCATGAGCACGCCGCCGACGATCGGTCCGATGACCGCTGCGGCCCCGTTGAGCATCAGCAAGGCGCTGCTGGCGGCCACCATCTCGGAGGTCTCGAGGCGATCGTTCACGTGCGAGACGCCGAGTGAATAGACCGACAGCACCAGACCGCTGATGAGGGAGGCGGTGAAGAGCAGCATCGCGCCGGGCATGCCCTTCGACAGCGCGAGCCAGACCCCGAGCGCGGCGGCGAGCGTGGACACGCCCGCGATCACTGCACGCCGTTCGAGCCGATCCGCCAGCATGCCCACCGGATACTGCGTCAGCACGCCGGCCAGGATGCTGCCTGCCATGAACACGGCGATCGCGGCGTCGTCCATGCCGCTCTGGCGTGCGTAGACCGGGCCGAGCGAGAACACGATGGAGCTCATCAGACCCGACATGATCACGGCGACCACCCCGAGCGGCGAGCGGCGATAGAGGTCGCGGAAGCGCACGCCCTGAGGCGTATCCACGGCGGGAGCGCCATGCGCCGACAGCACCAGCGGCACGATCGCGAGACAGATGAGCGCGGACACCAGCATGAACGGCGTGTCGCTGCTCGGGTCCGATACCAGCAAGAGGAACTGCGCGGCGCCGAGACCGCCGTAGAGCACGACCATGTAGAGCGCGAGCAGACGGGAGCGCGTCTCCTGCGTCGCGCGGTCGTTGAGCCAGCTCTCGGCGACGACATAGATGCCGGCGAGGCAGATGCCGGTGACGAGGCGCATCGCGCCCCAGACCACAGGCGTGACGAACACGGCTTGGACCAAGGTCGACGCTGCTGCGACTGCCGCGAACGCCGAGAACACCCGAACATGACCCACGCCGCGGATCAAGCGAGGCGCGAGCGATGTGCCGACGAGGAAGCCCACGTAGTAGCAGGACATCACGATGCCGATCGCCGAGGTGGCGAAGCCCTCGGTCTGCGCGCGCACGCCGAGCAGGGTCGA
>CANHFH010000057.1 GCA_947459825.1 Pseudomonadota bacterium
CCAACCGCCGTGCGCGCCCGCAGCGGCATATGCCAAGTTCAAAGGACGCGCCACGCCCCGCGCCGGGACATCTGAAGGAAACCCCGCACCGCCAACCGCCGTGCGCGCCCGCAGCGGCGGCATCAAGAGTCGGAGCCGATCACCACGACACGCACCGCGGACTTTTGGAGTCACGAGATCCGGCGATCGCGTATCCGCGGAACATCCCGCAGGAAATCATGTGATGTTTCTTTGTCCGGGCTTGCGGAGAAGGCGCGGCCGACCGCCCCACTCCGCGATCACGCCTCGGGCGGGGGCGCTGTGGCTGCGGGCGGTGACGCGGACGACAGTGCGCTCCGGGGCTTCTTTCCATGCCCCATAGCGGGGCGTGGCGCGCCATGGATGGCGCGCCTCGAGCTCACATGGATGTGCTCTTCAGCGTCCCCGCGAAGGAACATCGGCAGGGCGCCCAGTGCTTGGGTCTTAGGTGCGCACCCGCTGCGGCAGCGCGCCTCGAGCTCACATGGATGTGCTCTTCAGCGTCCCCGCGAAGGAGCAGCCGGAAGGAGCCCTGCGATCCTGATGGCAGCGTGCGCCCGCCGCCACCCAACGGCTGTCCGAGGCTAGCGCACCCGCACGTTCCTGAACTGCCACGCGTCCTCGCGGTCGATGTCCTCCGGGAACAGCCGCTCGCGGTCGGTGAGCGGGTTCCAGTCGGTGTACTCGCCGACCACAGGCCCGAGGTAAGGCATGCACACCTCGAGGTTACGGCGGAAGTCCATCTCGTCGGGCTCGACCACGCCCTTGCGGGGGTTCTCGATCGCCCACACGACGCCCGACAGCACGGCCACGGTGACCTGCAGGCTGGTGGCGTTGTTGAACGGGCAGAGCTCGCGCGCCTCGTCGATGCTCAACTGCGAGCCGTACCAGTAGGCGTTGCGCGAGTGGCCGGCGAGCAGCACGCCGAGCTCGTCGATGCCGCCCGAGGTGATCTCGTCCATCAGGATGCGTTGGCGGTCCTGCATGACGAAGTTACGGCCCAAGAGCTCGTGCACGGAGAGCACGGCGTCATCGCAAGGGTGGTAGGCGTAGTGCACGGTCGGGCGGTAGACGACCTTGTCGCCGTCGCGCACGGTGAGGAAGTCGGAGATCGAGATCGACTCGCCATGGGTGATCAGGAAACCGTGGAAATGCCCGGCCCGCGGGGTCCAGGTGCGCACCCGGGTCGCAGCGCCCGGCTGCGAAAGGTAGATGGACGATCCGCGGCCGAAATCGTAGGTGTTGCCGTCGGGCGGCAGCGCCTTCTCGTGGGCGCCCCAGCCGAGTTCGGCGGGCTGCGAGCCTTCGCTCACGAAACCGTCCACCGACCAGGTGTTGACGAACTCGCCCGGCTGCTTGCGCACCGGCGAGACCTGGGTGTCGCGCTCGGCGATGTGGATGACCTTGATGCCGAGGGTGTGCGCGAGCCGCGCCCAGTCCTCGCGTGTGCGCGGATCACCCGCGGCGACGCCGGTGTCGGCGGCGATGTTGAGCATCGCCTGCTTGACGAAGTGCGACACGAGTCCGGGGTTGGCGCCGTGGGTCAGCACGGCGGTCGGCGCATCCTCGGCGCCGTCGCGCAGCGCGAGCGCGGTCTCGCGCAGCGCGTAGTTGGTGCGCCGTGCGGCGGGGATGGAGGTGTCGGTGTAGCCGCCCGGCCACGGCTCGATGCAGGTGTCGAGGTAGAGGGCGCCGCGCTCGCGGCAGAACTTGATGAGGTCCACCGACGACACATCGACGGACACGTTGACCACGAAATCGCCCTGCGACACCAGCGGCTCGAGGGTCTCGCGCAGGTTGAGCTGCGTGATCGTCTTCTGGATGAAGCGCACGCCGAAGTGGCGCATGACATGGATGCCCCGCTCATCGGGCGCGACCACGGTGATGCGCTCGGCGCTGGTGCCGATGTGACGCATGATCAGCGGCAGCACGCCCTGGCCGATGCTGCCGAAACCGATGAACACGAATCGGCCGGGGAAATCCACGTGGACGGTGTGCTTGGTCATGATGCTCCTTCGGGCGTGATGTCGTCAGCCGCTGCGCCAATGCGGCGGATAGGTGCGTTCGTAGCCGGGCAGCGCCTCGATGCGCGCCAGCCAGCGTCCGAGCGCCGGGTAGTTGGATTCGATGGGCAGGAAGCGGCTTGCGAGGTCGCCGGCGCCCGGGCGCGCGAGCGCACGGCGCAGCAGCTGGATGGCGGGGAAGATCACCATGTCGATGGCGCTGTAGTCCTCGCCGACGATCCAGTCGAAGCGCGACACGCGCTGCTCGATGGTGCGCGCCTCGCGCGCCACGACATGCATGGCGTCGGTGAGGCCGTCGGCACCCAACGGCGGCTCATCGGCCGGGCCGCGGCCGCCGCCGAGCAGCGTGCGGCAGATGCCCATGATGTGCGGCTCGGTGTAGGCCTGGAACTCCTCGATGACGCGCAGGATGACCGCCGCCTCCTCGGGCGAACGGCCGAAGATCGGCGGCTCGGGGTACTTGAGGTCGAGGTAGTACAGGATCGCCACCGACTCGAACACGACATAGTCGTCGTGCTTGAGCACCGGCAGGCGGCCACGCGGGTTCATGGCGAGCATCTGCGGCGCCTTGTGCTCCTGCAGCGCGAGCTGCAGCGGATGGCTGCGGTAATCCAGCCGCTTGTGCTCCAGGGCCAGCATCACCCGCCACGAGTACGGGCTGCCGCTCCCCCACCAGAGGTCGATAGTCATGGGAAAGATTGTAACGGCAACACGCAGGGCCGAGAATTGCGCCATGGACCATCGCACTTTCGTCGACGCCGCCACGCTGGCGGCGCATCTCGAGGACCCGGACTGGGTGCTGCTCGACTGCCGTTTCGAGCTTTCCAAGCCCAGCTGGGGCGAGGAGGCCTACGCGGCCGGCCACATCCCGGGCGCGCAGTACGCGCATCTCGACCGGGATCTCTCGAGCCCCGTCACGCCCTCCACGGGCCGCCATCCGCTGCCGGACGCGGCGGCGTTCGCGCGGCGCGCGGGTCTCTGGGGCATCGACGCGCGCACTCAGGTGGTGGTCTACGACCAGGACATCGGCGTGTTCGCGGCGCGCGCCTGGTGGCTGCTGCGCTGGCTCGGCCACACACGCGTCGCCATCCTCGATGGCGGTCACGCGGCCTGGACGGCCGCCGGTCGGTCGGTCGTCACGGCGCCCGGGTCGCGTCCCGCACGCAGCTTCACCGGCTCGCCTGACCTTTCCATGGTCGCGGACGCGGCCGCTGTACAGACCGGTCTTGCGGCCGACGCCATCCGGTTGGTCGATGCGCGCGGCGCCGAGCGCTTCGCCGGACGCAACGAGACGGTCGACCCGGTCGCCGGCCATGTGCCGGGTGCCGTGAACCACCCCTACGGCGGCAGCTTCGACGCGGGCCGTCTCGTCGATGTCGTCTCGTTGCGCAAGGCGTGGCGCTCGACGCTCGACGGCCGCCGCCCGCAGGATCTCGTCGCGATGTGCGGCTCGGGCGTGAGCGCCTGCCTCAACCTGGCGGCGCTGGAGCACGCCGGGCTCGGCGGCGGCAAGCTCTACCCCGGATCCTGGAGCGAGTGGATCCGCGATCCGTCGCGGCCGGTCGCGACGGGTCCCGCCGCGGCCGCGTCGGGCGACGGTCCGACGGCGGCCGGCGCGCGCCGCGGGCCGTCCTGGAGCGTCGCTCGTTCGCTCGACCTCTACCATGTGAAGGCTTGGGGTCTCGGCTACTTCGACATCAACGACCAGGGTCATGTCGTGGTGCGTCCCGAGCAGCAGCCGGGCAAGGGCATCGACCTGCACGATGTGGTGCAGGGCCTGAAGGCGCGCGACCTCACCGCACCGGTGGTGCTGCGGTTCTCCGGCATCCTCGCGCACCGGCTGCGGCAGCTGAACGACGCCTTCGCGCGCGCGATCGCCGAGAACGACTACCGCAACCGCTACTCGGCGGTGTTCCCCATCAAGGTCAACCAGCAGCGCCTCGTCGTCGAGGAGGTGTTCCGCTACGGCTCGGAGTTCGGCTTCGGCCTCGAGGCCGGCAGCAAGCCGGAACTGCTCGCGGTGATGGCGATGACCGAGAACGCGCCCGACCGTCTGATCGTCTGCAACGGCTTCAAGGACGACGCCTACATCGAGACGGCGATGCTCGCCACCAAGCTCGGTCGCACCATCGTGCCGGTGGTGGAGAACTTCTCCGAGCTCGGGCTCATCATCAAGCACGCGCAGCGGCTCGGCGTGCGGCCGCGCATCGGCGTGCGCGTGAAGCTCGCGAGCGAAGGTTCGGGACGCTGGAGCGGCTCGGCGGGCGAGAAGTCCAAGTTCGGCCTCTTCATCACCGAGATCCTCGAGGCGGTCGAGGTGCTGCGCCGCCACGACATGCTCGATTGCCTGAAGCTCGTGCACTGCCACCCGGGCAGCCAGCTGCAGGACATCCGCCGCGTCAAGGACGCGATCAACGAGCTCGCTCATGTCTACGCGGAGCTGAAACTGCTCGGCGCGGGCCTCGAGTACATCGATGTCGGCGGCGGCCTCGGCGTCGACTACGACGGCTCGGGCAGCAACGACGCCTCGTCGATGAACTACAGCGTCGAGGAGTACGCCAACGATGTGGTCCACCGCGTCGGCAGCGTCTGCGACGCGCGCGGCATCCCGCACCCGATGATCGTCAGCGAGTCGGGCCGCGCCATCGCCGCGCACCACAGCGTGCTGGTGTTCAACGTGCTCGGCCGCTCGGCGCTGGACCAGTTCCGCGTCACGGGCCGCGAGGACGTCGAGCACGGCGGCGGCAAGCTGCCGCAGCCGGTGCAGGACCTGCTCGACGCCTACCGTGAGGTGAGCGAGCGGCGCATCGTCGAGTGCTGGCACGATGCGCTGACCGCGCGCGAGCAGTGCCTGCAGATGTTCAACCTCGGGCTGCTGTCGCTGGAGCTGCGCGGCCTCGCCGAGCGGCTCTATTGGGCGACCTGCGCGCGCATCCGCGACCTCTGCCGCAAGCTCGAGGAGATCCCCGAGGAGCTCGAGGGCATCGAGCAGGTCCTCTCCGACATCTACTTCTGCAACATGTCGGTGTTCCAGTCGCTGCCCGATTCCTGGGCCATCGACCAGCTGTTCCCCATCATGCCGCTGCACCGGCTCGAGGAATGCCCGACCCGCCACGCGGTGCTCGCCGACATCACCTGCGACTCGGACGGCAAGATCGACCGCTTCGTGAGCCATCGCGAGGTCAAGCGCACGCTCGAGGTGCACGATATCGCCGAGGGCGAGGAGTACTACCTCGCGGCGTTCCTGGTGGGCGCCTACCAGGAGACCCTCGGCGATCTGCACAACCTGTTCGGCGACACCCATGTGGTGCACATCAGCCTCGACGACCAGGGCGAATGGTCCATCGAGGAGGTGGTGGTCGGCGACACGGCGAACCGCGTCCTCGAATACATGGAGTACGACGTGGCGGAGCTCGCCCCGGCGCTCGCCCGGGACTGCGAGCGCGCCATCCGCGAGGGCCGCATGACGGTCGCCGAGAGCCAGGCGCTGAAGCGTTTCTATGAAGGGGAGCTGAACGGCTACGCCTATCTGGAGTGAGCCGCGCGGGGCGGGTGTATCATCGGGGTCCTCTTCAAGCCGCCACCGGAGCCGCCGATGATCCATCGTCATGCCCTGCTCGCCGCCTGCGCGCTGCTCATCGCCGCCGCACCCGTCGCCGAAGCCCAGAAGAAGAAGGCCGGGTCCGCCGTCGACCTCGCGACCCCCGAGGGTGCGACGCTCGCCGGTCGCAAGATCCAGTGCTCGGCCGTCGACAACGCGCCGGTCATCTACACCTTCCACGGCGAGGCGTTCGCGCGCGTACCCGGCGAGCGTGACCGCAAGCTCTTCGATGTCGAGGGCATGAACGTCCGCCAGTGCGTCACGGTCACCGACCCGGTGCGCGGGACGGGCTGGCGCCTCGTCTCCCGCGAGCTGCTGCTCTACATCGACCCGGCGACGGGCGAGATGCTGCGCGACTGGAAGAACCCCTGGACCGGCCAGACCGTGAAGGTGCTGCATGTCGCCAACGACCCGGTGAACCAGCGGCCGGTGTTCCCGCGGACCGCGGACGGCAAGCCCAACACCTGGTCGGGCACCATCAGCGGCGACACCTGGTGGAACACCATCACCGTGCCGCTCTTCTACTCGAACCCCCTCGCCGGCGATTACCAGAAGAACATCGGCGGCTTCTACCACGCCACCGAGATGTTCAACTTCTTCGGCAAGGTCTCCGAGCTGACCGACCCCCGCAACCCGAACCCGCGCATCGAGGTGGGCTGGGTGCGCATGGCGGATTGGCTGCCCTGGATGGAGATGAGCGGCCGTACCGGCCTCGTCTACATGCACGCCGCGGGCCGCAAGGTGGACAGCTACGACCAGCTGCCCGCCGTGATGCGCCGGGCCATCGAGACGGAGTACCCGGAGTACCGCACCCCGCCGCCGGGGGACGACCAGCGCCCGAACGAGACCAGCTGGACCTACTTCAAGAAGAAGTTCCCGGCCGGGCAGGCCCCGGCCTCCGCCCCGGCCCATTAGTGGCCGCCGACGGGCGGGCGGGGGATGGCCCCGCCCGTCCGTTTACTTCCGCGGGTGGGCGGGAGTAGCATCCCTCGTCAAGAGCCTCATCTTTGAGGCACCGAGAGAGATGCGCGAATGACAACGATCTATGTGGGCAACCTGCCCTTCTCCGCCAACGAGGCCGACCTCCGGGTGCTCTTCGAGCGCCATGGCAAGGTGGAGTCCGTGAAGCTCATCAACGACCGCGAGACCGGCCGCCCGCGCGGCTTCGGCTTCGTCGACATGCCGCAGGCCGAGGCGCAGGCCGCCATCGCAGCCCTGAACGGCTATGAGATGAACGGTCGCGCCCTGCGCATCAACGAAGCGCAGGAACGCGCGCCACGCCCACCGGGCGGCGGCTACGGTCGCCGTTGAGCCTGCCTTGAAACTCCGCGCCCGTCGGCCGGCGGCCCGCAAAGCCCCGGCCGGTGCCGCGGCGCGGCGCTACAAGGCGCAGCCCGGAGCGGCCATCGCGCTCAAGCTGCCCATCCCGCCGCGCCGTCGGCTCGCGCCCGACCTGCAGAAGTACTTCGGCGCCTGCGAGCAGGCGTTCGGCTTCCTGCCGAACGTGCTGAAGGTCTACAGCTTCGACGAGAAGAAGCTGCGCGCCTTCATCGACATGTACAACGACCTGATGCTCGGCGACTCGCGCCTCGGCAAGCTCGAGCGCGAGATGATCGCGGTGGTCGTGTCATCGGCGAACCGCTGCTACTACTGCCTGACGGCGCACGGCCATGCACTGCGCGAGATGTCGGGCGACCCCTCGCTCGGCGAGACGCTCGCCATGAACTGGCGGGTGGCACGGGTCACGCGGCGCCAGCGCGCGATGCTCGCCTTCGCGCACCGGCTCACGGTCGAGCCTTGGGCCGACGCGGCCACCGGCCGCGCCGCGTTGCGCCGCGCGGGGCTCTCCGACCGCGACATCTGGGACATCATCGCGGTGACGGCGTTCTTCAACATGACCAACCGCGTGGCCGCAGCGACGGACATGATGCCGAACGAGCAGTATCTTGCCGCCGCACGCTGAGCTCTTGGCGAGCCGCGAGGTGCACGCCGGGCGCGTGACCCGCCTCACCGTCGACCGCGTACGGCTGCCGAACGGCCATGAAGCGGAGCTCGAGATCCTTCACCATCCGGGCGGCGCTGCGGCCGTCGCCGTCGACGCCGAGCGCCGGGTCTGCCTGCTGCGGCAGTACCGCCACGCCGCCGGCGGCTTCGTCTGGGAGCTCCCCGCAGGCCGCCTCGAGCCGGGTGAACCGCCGCAGGAGACCGCACGGCGCGAGCTCGTCGAGGAAGCGGGCATCGCTGCGCGCGGTTGGCACAGCCTCGGCGTGTCGTTGAGCTCGCCCGGCGTGTTCACCGAGCGCATCCACCTTTTCCTTGCTACCGGGCTGACACCGGCACCCACGGCCCTCGAAGCCGCGGAGGTCCTTGAGGTGCATTGGCTGCCGCTCGATGAGGCGCTGGCGCGCTGCCTCGACGGCCGTATCGAGGATTCCAAGACCTGCATCGGATTGCTGCGCGCCGCCGCGCGACTGGGAGAGACCGCATGAGATCTTTGATGAGCGTGGCCCCTGGCGGGCCGGACACACTGCAGCTGCTCGAGGTGCCGGTGCCGGAACCGGGTACGGGCGAGGTGCGGCTCGCGGTGCGCGCCTGCGCCATCAACTACCCCGACACGCTCGTCATCGAGGACAAGTACCAGATGCGGCCGCCGCGGCCGTTCGCGCCCGGCCATGAGGTCGCGGGCGTGGTCGAGGCGCTGGGCGCCGGCGTCACGGCGCCCGCGGTCGGCACGCCCGTCATCGCGAGCGCAGGCTACGGCGGGCTCGCCGAGAAGATCGTCGTGCGCGCCGCGCACTGCACGCCGCTGCCCGAAGGGATCTCCTTCGAGGTGGGGGCATCGCTGCTGGTCACCTACGGCACCTCCTTCCACGCACTGGCCGACCGCGCGCGACTGCGCGCCGGCGAGACGCTGCTGGTGCTCGGCGCCGCAGGCGGCGTCGGCATCGCCGCCGTGGAGCTCGGCAAGGCGATGGGCGCGCGCGTCGTCGCCGCCGCGTCGACGGAGGCCAAGGCGGCCGTCGCGCGGGCGCACGGCGCCGACGCCTCGCTCGTCTATCCGTCGACGGCCGGCGACCCCAAGGCGCTCGCCGCGCTGTTCAAAGAACACTGCGGCAAGGGCGGCGCGGATGTCATCTACGACCCCGTCGGCGGCGACTACGCCGAGCCTGCGCTGCGCGCCATCGCCTGGGGCGGCCGCTACCTCGTGATCGGTTTCCCGGCCGGCATCCCGCGCATCCCGCTCAACCTCACGCTGCTCAAGGGCTGCGACATCTGCGGCGTGTTCTGGGGCAGCTTCGTCGAACGCGAGCCGGACAAGCACCGCGCACAGGTGCAGGAACTGCTGCGCATGTGTCTCGACGGACGCATCCGACCCGAGGTCTCGGCGCGCTTCCCGCTGACGCAGGGCGCCGAAGCCTTGAAGACCCTCAGCGGCCGCGCCGCCGTCGGCAAGGTCGTCGTGACGATGGAGTGATGGCGTGTACACGCTGATGTTCGCACTCTATGCGCTCGCCCAGACGGCGCTCTTCGTCTGGTTGCTGCGCCTGTGGCGCAGCACGCGCGCGCCTGCGGCGGCGGTCCTGCTCGTGCCGCAGTTCTTCCTCATCTGGGACAACCTGCGCGTCGCCTCCGGCACGCTGTTCGGCCACGGCCCGCTGCTCTACTGGCTGACCTGGCCCGCGTTCTGGTCGCACTGGCTCACCGGCTGCTGGCTGATCATCGCGAGCGGCTCGATCCTGCGGCTCGCAAGCCGGCGGGTCCCGGGGCTCGGCTTCGCGCAGCGGCGCTGGGTGATGGGCGCGTTCTGCCTCGTCGCTGCGGCGCTGATGCTCTACGACCTGCCCTACTTCTGGACGCGCGACATCTACCCGGCCTGCGAGCTCGGCCTCATCCGCTACAGCGGTGCGGTGAGCGAGGCGACCCGCTGCTTCGCCGACCAACCGCTGGTCGCGAGCGACTTCCCGCTCGCGCCCGTCGTGACCTGCTTCGTGGTGATCGCGAGCGGTGCGCTGCTGTGGGTGCGCGACCGCTTCCCGTGGATGGCGCTCGGTGCGGTGGCCATGCTGTTGACGGCGGCGCTGCCCGCGCTGCGCGCGCACAAGCTCGACAACTTCGGCGAGGTGCTGATCGTGCTCGGCGCGACGCTCGCGATCGCTCGCTATGCGCGCGCTACGCCCCGAGACGCGTAGCCAGCGCCAGCAGATCCCCTACCTCGAGATCCGCCTCCGGGCTGAGCCCCGCCGGCCAGCCGGCGCCGATGCGGTTCACCCAGGCCGCACGGCAACCCGCCGCACGCGCGCCCGCGACATCCAGATGTGGGTTGTCCCCCACATAGAGCATCTCGTGCGGTGCGACGCCGAGCGCGGCGGCGGCGGCGAGGAACGCTTGAGGGTGCGGCTTGGCGCAGCCCACCGACTCCGCGTTGAGCACACCGACGAAATGCCCGTCGAGACCGATGCGGCCGAGATCGGCGTTGCCGTTCGAGAAGGTGGCCATCGCGTAACGCGCACCGAGCGCGGTCAACGCCGGCCGGACATCCTCGAACAGCTCCACCTCGTTGCGCGCCGCGATGAACACCTCGAAGGCGGCGTCGCCGATGGCCGGGTCGTGGCCGTGGCGCAAGGCGATGCGGCGCAGCGCCTCGGTGCGCAGCCAGGTCATGTCGTGGGCGCGGGAGGGGTGCTCGGCGGCGAGCGCGAGCCGCGTGTCGTAGACCGACTCGGCGGTCAGATGCGGGCTGAGCCCCGGATGCCGGGATGCGATGAACTCCGCCACCCGCGCCTCGGCACGCACCAACACGGGCTTCACCTCCCAGAAGGTGTCGTCGAGGTCGAAGCATAGAGCGCGTACCTGGGACAGGGCGGGTGACATGGGGGGGACGAGGACTCCGCGGCGGAAGGGCTACAATCGGGGACAGGCTTTGTACCGACCCGCCACGCGGAGCACAACATGTCCCGTCAACTCTCGTCCCTGACCGCCCTCCTGCCCGCCCTCGGCCTGCTCGGCTGCGCAGCGGTGGCCGCCGCCCAGACCGGCGCGCAGACCGCGAGCCCGGTGACCAAGGCCTTCACCGCCGACGACCTCGTGCGCATGGCGCGCGTCGCCGATCCGCAGGTCTCGCCCGACGGCCGTCGCGTGGCCTACAGCCTGCGCGAGACCGACATGGAGGCGAACCGCGGCCGTAACGATCTGTGGCTGCTGGAGCTCGACGGGCGCGCCAACGCCAACGCAAACACCGGTGCCGCTGCCGGGGCTGCCGCGCCGCGTCGCCTCACCCAGCACCCGGCCTCCGACAGCGCGCCGCGCTGGGCGCCGGACGGCCGCGGCCTGTATTTTTTGTCGAGCCGCGGCGGCCGCTCGCAGGTGTGGTACCTGAGCCTCACGGGCGGTGAGCCCCAGCCCGTCACCGACCTGCCGCTCGATGTCGGCTCGTTCGAGGTGTCGCCGCGCGGGGACCGCCTCGCCGTCTCGATGGAGGTCTTCCCCGACTGCGCCGACCTAAAGTGCACGGTCGACCGCAAGGCTGCGCAGGGCAAGCAGAAGACGACCGGCCAGGTCTACGACCGGCTGTTCGTGCGCCACTGGGACACCTGGAAGGACGGCACGCTCTCGCAGCTCTTCACCGTATCTTTGGGCGCCGACGGCAAGGCCGAAGCGCCGGTCAAGGTGAGCGGCGGCGTGGTGGGCGATGTTCCCTCCAAGCCCTTCGGCGGCGACGAGGACTACGCCTTCAGCCCGGACGGTTCTCGCATCGTGTTCAGCGCGCGTCTCGCCGATCGCACCGAGCCGTGGTCGACCAACTTCGACCTCTACGAGGTCGCGGCCGACGGCAGCGGCACGCCGCGAAACCTCACCGCCGACAACCCCGCCTGGGACGCGCAGCCGGTTTTCCTGGCGAACGGCGATCTCGCTTGGCTCGCGATGGCGCGGCCCGGCTTCGAGGCCGACAAGTACACGGTGATGCTGCGCAGCGCCCGCGACGGCAAGGTGCGCGCCCTCACCGCCGACTGGGACCGCTCCATCGGACACTTGGGCACCACCTTCGACCGCAAGCGCCTGCTCGGCACGGCCGATGACATCGGCCAGGTCGCGCTGTTCGAGATCGACCCCGCACGCGGCACCCGCACGCGCCTCGTCGGTGAAGGACAGGTGCAGGCGTTCGCGCCCGCCGCCCAGGGTGTGGTCATCGTCTGGGCCTCGCTAGGCTCACCGCCCGACCTGTATCGGACGACGGGCGGCACCGCGGCGCCGCAGCGACTGACCCGCGTCAACGCCGAGCGGCTCGCGGGACGCGAGCTCGCCGCCTTCGAGCAGTTCTCGTTCGCCGGCGCCGAAGGCACCACCGTCTACGGCTATGTGATGAAGCCGCAGGGCTGGACGCCCGGCAAGAAGTACCCGATAGCGTTCATCGTTCACGGCGGCCCGCAGGTGAGCTTCGCCAATCATTGGTCGTGGCGCTGGAACGCCCAGGTCTACGCGGGCGCCGGCTACGGCGTCGTGTTCATCGACTTCCACGGCTCGCCGGGCTACGGCCAGAAGTTCACCGACTCCATCAGCCAGGACTGGGGCGGCAAGCCGCTCGTCGATCTCCAGAAGGGTCTCGACGCCGCGCTCTCGAAGTACGGCTGGCTCGACGGCACGCGCGCCTGCTCGCTCGGTGCGTCCTACGGCGGCTTCATGCAGAACTGGATCGCCGGCAACTGGCCCGACCGCTTCAAGTGCATCGTCAACCATGCCGGCATCTTCGACCAGCGCACCATGTACTACACCACCGAGGAGCTGTGGTTCACCGAGTGGGATAACGGCGGCCCGTACTATACGAACCCGCAGGTGCACGAGAAGTTCAACCCCGCGGACCATGTGACGAAGTGGAGGACGCCGATGCTCGTCATCCACGGCGCGCTCGACTACCGCGTGCCGTACTCGCAGGGACTCGCCACCTTCACCGCGCTGCAGCGCCAGGGCGTCGAGAGCCGGTTGCTGTTCTTCCCGGACGAGAACCACTGGATCCTGAAGCCCGCCAACAGCGTTCTTTGGCATGCCGAGGTGATCGGCTGGTTGGACAAGCATACGAAGTGAGGGGCGCGCCGCCGCTGCGGGCGCGCGCTTCCATCACCGGCACGGGGCTTTCTTCAGATGTCCCTCCGCGGGGACGCTGAAGAGCACATCCATGTGGGCTCGAGGCGCGCTGCCGCTGCGGGCGCGCGCTGTCATCATCGGCACGGGGTTTCCTTCAGATGTCCCTCCGCGGGGACGCTGAAGAGCACATCCATGTGGGCTCGAGGCGCGCCATCCATGGCGCGCCACGCCCCGCGCC
>CANHFH010000058.1 GCA_947459825.1 Pseudomonadota bacterium
CATCGGCGCTCGACGACCTGGTCGCGCTCGGCCCCGCCACCAACCGCGAGTTCCTCGCCGCCTGCCTCCGCCATCCGGTGTTCGCGGCCGGTGCGGCGACCACCGCGTTCGTCGACGCGTCGATCGACGGACTCACCGCGCAGGACGATACGCACCGCCGGCTCGCCGGCGTCATCGCGCCGGCGCTGCTGCAGACGACCACGGACGGTGCAGCGACGGACGGCGCGGCGACGGGCGCGGCGGCGACGACCGCGCGACTGCTGCCGCGCCACCCGGTCGAACGGATCATGGAGCTCGATGGCGCCAAGGTCACGGCGCGGATGCACCATGTCTCACCCGGTGTCCTCGACATCGAGGTCGACGGTACGGCGCAGCGCGTGGCGGTGCAGCGCCGCTCCGCAACGGACCTGCGGGTCCGCATCGGCCGGCGCGACCTCACGGTGCGCGCCGTGCACGCCGACGACGAGCTGCTGTTCGCGGTCGACGGCCGCGGCCATCGGCTGCGCGACCTGAGCCACGAACCGGCGACGCGCGGCGGGACGGCGAGCGATGGGCGCATCCGCGCGCTGATGGCCGGCAAGGTGGTCGCGGTGTACGCGTCCGCAGGCGAACGCGTCGAGGCCGGACAACCGGTCCTCACCCTCGAGGCGATGAAGATCGAGCACACGCTCACCGCGCCGCTCGCCGGCACCCTCGCCGGGCTGCATGTCGGTCCCGGCCAGCAGGTCACGCTGCGACAGGTGCTCGCGGAGATCGTCGTGCAGAGCACGGGAGGCTGACACCATGACCGACGAGACCGCCGCGATGCATGCGCTCTGCGAAGACCTGCGCGCCGAATGTACGGGGCTCGACGCGCTGGTGTCCGGTCTCGACGCGGGTCCGGGCTGGGGACTCAAGACGCGCTTCCACGGCTGGACGCCCTGGGACGAGATCGCCCACCTGCATCTCTTCGACCGGCTCGCGCTGCGCGCGGTCGCCGACCGCGACGACTTCATGCGCGGCCGGGGTGATATCGGACAGCAGCTCGCGCGCGGGACCGAAGTCAGCGCGATCGCGCGCACGACCTTCGCCGGGCTCGACGGTCCTGCGCTCGCGGCGCGATGGCGCGCCGATGCGCAGGCGCTCGCGTCGGCCCTCGCCGCGCTCGAGCCGAAGGCACGGTTGCCCTGGTTCGGCCCCGACATGAGCGCGCGCTCTTTCGCCACCGCGCGCCTGATGGAGACCTGGGCGCACGGTCAGGACATCTGGGATGCGCTCGGTCGGCCGCGGCCCGCCTCTTCACGCCTCGCGCACATCGCGCAGCTCGGTGTCATCACCTTCCGCTGGTCGTTCCAGAACCGCGGGCTGCCGCCGCCCGCCGCAGCGCCGGCGGTCGAGCTCGAAGGACCCGCGGGCGCCGTATGGCGTTGGGGCGATGCGTCGGCCGACGGCTGGGTGCGCGGCTCGGCGCTCGATTTCTGCCTCGTCGTCACGCAGCGCCGCCATGTACTCGACACGGCGCTCGAGGTGCGGGGCGACAGCGCGCGCGAGTGGATGTCGATCGCGCAGTGCTTCGCGGGACCGGCGGCCTCGGGTCCGCCGCCGGGGTCGTTCCCGAGGTGAGCGGGATCGGCCTGCCGCTGACGGCCGCGATGCATGAGGACATCGAGCCGCGGCTGCGTGCCTTGCGCGCGCCGCTCGCCGAGCGCGCGCCCTCGGAGCTGACCTTCGCCAACCTGTTCCTGTTCCGCGCCGTGCGCGGTTGGCGGTATCACAGAGATCCCCTGCCTCATCTGTCCGGTAGGACCTATGACGGCAGCATCCAGCTGCTGCCGCTGTTCGACCTCGCGAGCGCGGACCCGGCGATGCTGGGCAGCATGCAAGGCGAACGGGGCTGGTTCTGTCCCGTCGCCACCGCGACCCTGGAGACGCTCTACCGTATGCGCCTCGAGACCCGCGCAGAGCGCGCCGACGCCGACTACCTGTATGCCGCCGACGCGTTCCGCGACTACACCGGCGCTGGACTCGGGCCGAAGCGCACCGCCGTCGAACGGCTGCATGAGCGTCACACCATGCAGGTACTGCCGCTCGACGCCGCCACCGCGGCAGCAGCGCAGGTGGTGCTGCAGGGTTGGTGCATGGACAAAGGCTTGGCGGAAGACGGCGCCGATGCGCCCGCCTGCCGCGAGGCGCTCGCGCTGCTGGCATCAGGCGATGTGACAGGTCCGGCGTCGGCGCTCTCGGGACGGCTGCATCTCGCCGACGGCGTCCCTGCGGGCTTCGTCATCTGCGAAGCGCTCAACCCCGGCGTGCAGGTGGTGCGCTTCGCGAAGGGGCTGCAGCGCTACGACGGCATCTTCCCGACGATGTACCGCCACATCGTGCTTGAGGGCGGCGACACGGTACGCTGGCTCAACTTCGAGCAGGACCTCGGGCGGCCCAACTTCCGCCGCTCGAAGATGTCCTTCAGACCGACGCAGCTGCTGTCCAAGCACCGCGTGCGCGTCCTGCTCTGACGCGCAGCCGCCGTCAGGGCAAGGGCCGGATCTTCGGCGCACGCCCCGGCGGATACAGCGACGGGATGCGCAGGCCCCCGAACACTTCGTAGGCCGTCAGCTCGTTCGGATCCTCGATGATGACCTCGAACAGCACTTCCTTGTTCGCGTGGTCGTACTCGCGGATGCGGCCATAGCTCGGCACCTCGTTGAGGTACTTGCCCGCCTCCGATTCGTCGACGCCGAGGCCGCGCTCACGGTCGGCGCAGATGGCGTCGACGATGAACATGTTGCCGGTCTTCGGCAGGCGGCGCGCGTCGCTCATGGCCCACGAGAAGCACGAGCCCGGGACCGGACCGTCGTGCGACGACCAGACCTGCCGCACCGTCATCGCTTTCTCGTCGACCTTGAATTCCACGCCGCGGCTGAAGGACTGGTCGGGCGTCGACCAGGGCTCGGGCGGCCGCGCCCGCAGGAAGCCGTTGTCGTAGACCACGATCGTGCCGAAGGCCGAGAGCTGCGGGTTGTGCTGGTGCGAGGGCCAGAGGAAAGGCTGGCCCACGGGCCGCAGCACCTTGCTCTCCAGTTTTCCCCAGCCGCCGGGGCGACCGAGGATCCACTTCACCTGCCCGCTCTTGCGGTCGATCTTGAGGATCGCCTCCTGGGTGCGGAACGACACCAGCACCGAGTCGTCGGCGGCGTCGTAGGCCACGCCGTTGCCGTGCGTCCAGTCGGCGTGGTCGGGGAAGCCGCGCGTCGGCCAGTAGGCGTTGGTCGCCTCGTAGCCGATCCGGAACGGGTCGAGATGGTCCCAGGCGCTCCAGCGCCACAGCACCTTGCCGGTCTTGCGGTCGATCTCGATGATGTCGTCGCCCATGACCATGCGGTCGCGACGCTTCGAGAGGTCGAAGGCGTCGTCGTAGTAGCTCTTGACCATACGCGCGTTCGCCGTGAGCGCGAGGAAGTTGCCGTTCGGCATCTCATGCGGCTGGTGGTGCAGCGTCTGCACATCGATGCCCACGCCGACGCTCGATGCGAGCTCCGGGTTGCGCGCTGCATACCACTGGTTCACGACGTTGCCGAGCAGGTCGACCTCGAGCGTACGGTTGTCGGCGCGGTGGAACAGGATGTTGCCGTCCTCGAACTGGTCGATGCCCGAGATGCGCGCGTCGGATTCGTAGCGCCAGACGATGCGACCGTGGTCGTCGAGCACGAGCAGCGCGCCCCATTGCCGCATGAAGTTGAACTGGCCGGCGCTGCGGTACGGCGGTCGGATCGGCACGGCACGACGCAGCACGAACAGCGTGTAGCCGGGTTCGGTGCGCTGCGGCGAGGTCTTGGTGACGCGGATCCGCGGTTCGGCGCCGGTGGCGGTGATCATCGGCTGCGGCACGAACACGAGCTTGTTCGGGAAACGCGTGGTCTCGCCCGCCGCGTTGCGAACCGACACGAAGACCTCGTGGCGCACATCGGCCTCGAGGCCGATCAGCGGGATGCCCTTGCTCGGGTCCCACGACGGATCGAACTCCATCTCCCAGCGCCGCGAGCGGTCATCGAGGCTGACGATGGTCGTCACCGGCTGGTCGGTGCTGAAGCGCAGCATGCCGACCATGGGCGCGCGCAGGTTGGTGTTCGGTCCCAACGTCGGCCGTTTGGTGAAGACCGGCGCCGCGGCCGGCAGCGCCGACGACAGCGCGAGCGCGAGGCAGGCGGCGATGAGGAAGGAGGCTCTGCGGATCATGCTTGTGTCGCCCATCTTTCGGTCACCTGAGGAGGATGTCACAGCGCGCCGAGCGCAGCGTCGATGCGCCGCAGCGCATCCTCGAGCTCCGCGGCGCTCAGCACGGTGGAGACGAAATAGCGGTCGCCGCGTCCGGGGTAGAGCCCCTCGCGGATCAGCAGCTGCCGGAACCGGCGCGCCTTCGGCAGATCGGCATGTTGCGCCAGCTCGCGCGGCGAGTGGGCGACGGCGAGATCGGTGAAGTGCACGCAGAACACGCCGCGCACGCCCTGCACCAGCGCCGCATGGCCGTGCCGCCGCGCGCGCTCGCGGATGCCCTCCATGAGCGCGGCCTGCATCGTATCGATGCGGCGGTACGCCGCACCGTCGTCGCGCTCGAGCATGGTCAGCGTGGCGATGCCGGCGGCCATGCTCACCGGCGCGGCGTTGAAGGTACCGGCGTTGACCACGCGGTTGACGCGCAACAGGTCGAGGATGTCGCGCCGCCCCGCCACCGCCGCGAGCGCCATGCCGCCCGCCAGCGCCTTGCCGAAGGTCGACAGGTCGGGCGTGACGCCGTAGTGCTGCTGCGCGCCGCCGAGCCCCATGCGGAACCCGGTGATCACCTCGTCGATGCACAGCAGCACGCCGTGCCGCGTGCACAGTTCGCGCACGCGCTCGAGGTACCCCGGCCGCGGCAGGCAACAACCGCCGTTGGTCATCGCCGCTTCCATGATGACGAGCGCGATCTCGTCGCCGCGCTCGGCGAGCAGCGCTTCGAAGCGCTCGATGTCGTTCCAGGGGATCTTGAAGGATTCCTCGAACGCCACCGGCGAGCGGCCCTCGGTGTGCATCGGATCATCGACGCTCTCGATGGCGTACGGCGCCGCGTGCGTATCCGGGTTGCTGCGCCCGCCGAGCACGTTGTCGATCCAACCGTGGTAGTTGCCGTCGAAGCGCACGAAGCGCGGCCGACCGGTGAAGGCGCGCGCAAGACGGATGACGAGCTGCACGGCCTCCGAGCCGCTGGTGACGAAACGCACCTGCTCGGCGCAGGGCACATGCTGGACGATCTTCTCGGCGAGCACGACCTCGTACGGGGTCTGCAGCATGCCGGCGGCGACATTGAAGATCTGGTCGAGCTGCGCATGCACGGCCGCGAGGTACTCGCGGTTGCCGTGACCCCAGATGTTCGGGCCCATGCCGAGCGCGAGGTCGATCAGCTCTCGACCATCGACATCCCACATCCGCTGGCCTTCGCCGCGGACCACGAACACGGGCGGTTCATCGGCCGCGCGCAGGTTGCTCTGCCGGCCGGGCATCACCCGCCGAGCACGCTCGGCAAGGGCCTTGGTGGCCGGACCCAGTTCCCATCCGCCGGACTGATCGGAAGCCATCAACCCCTCTCGATGAATCGAAGCACCGGAAGCCTATGGCCGGGCCGTGACCGCCTGCGCACCCAAGCCGGCGACAGATTTCAGTTTTCGGACGGAGCGGCGGCGCCTGCATCGCGCCCGCAGGACTCCGCGCGTGACCGTGCTGCTATCCTCTCACGATGCCACGCCCGCGCTTCGAACATGTCGGTCTGACGGTCAGCGACCTCGACCGGATGGTCGCGTTCTTCACCGAGATGTTGGGCTTCGAACTGAAAGCGCGGCTGCAGCCCTTCGATCCCGGTGCCGTGGCCGGCATCACCGGCGTCGGCGGAGCGGTCGTCGCGGAGATCGCCTATGTGGCCAAAGGCGACACGACCTTCGAGCTGCTGCAGTACCGGGAGCCGGCGCCGACGCGGTCGCCGCTGCGGCCCTGCGACCCGGGATACATGCACTGGCTGGTCATCGTCGACGGGTTCGCGGAAGGCGTCGCCCTCGCCGCAGGTTACGGCTTCGCGTCGACCAGCGAGCCTTACCTTATCGCGGCCGGTCCCAACGCCGGCAAGTTCGGCACCTACCTTCGCCACCCCGACGGGTTCTCGCTCGAGGTCATCGGCCCGCCACCGCGGTGACCGCCTCGGCGGCGTCGCCGGTCGCGGCACCGGTCGCGGCACCGGACCCGGTCGCTGCCCCGGCGCCCGCGCCGTCGAGCGCCCAGGGCACCGGCTTGCCCTCGGCGGCGAGCGCATCGCCGTAGAGGCGGCGGAACGGAAAACTTTGACGATCGGCGCGGATCACGAACGGGTTGGGCAGCCCGCCGGGACCGCGCGCCTCGGGGACCAGCTCGCCGAGGATCTTCGCGTCCTCGGCGGTCAAGGCGGGCATGTAGCGCTCGAGCAGCCGTTCGGCGACGAAATTGAGCGAATGGTTGCGCGCGATGCCGCCGAACAACCATGAACGCTCGGCATCGCCCGGCGTGAAGAACGCGAAGGTGTAGTCCCGCGGCCCGCTCGCGTCGGTCGTGGTGATGAGGACGAAACCGGACATCCGGTAGTGGTAGGCCTTCTCCACGGGCTTCAGGCTCTCGAAGGCGAACCGTCCGATGAAGTCGAGGAGGCCGCCGCTGCCCGTGGCGACATCGGCGACCGCCGGCGTCTCCGCGATGATCTCCGCCATCGTGGCGACGCCGCCGTAGCCGCGGCGGTCCTCATCGACCGTGATCCTGAAGGGCGCGACGCGTTCGCTGGCGCCGGGCACCGTGGCCTTGTGGACGAAGGCGAGGTGCGCATCGTCTAGCGCGTTCTCCATGGTGTTGAGGTAGCTGCCGGCGGACAGCCGACCCTCGGGGAGCAGCCGCACCCGCCAGGGCGCCTTGAGTCCGAGCACCTCCGGCACCTCCGGTGCCCGCGTCGGCGTGTCGTTCGGCTCCGGCCAGATCCACACCATGCCCCCCTGCTCGACCACCGCGTACGAGGGCACGCGCAGGGCGCGCGGGATCGGCGCCTCCGCGTCCTGCGACGGGATGCGTGTGCAGGCGCCGCCACCGTTGAAGCGCAGCCCGTGGAACGGGCACTCGACGCTGTCTCCGATCACGCGGCCGCGACCGAGATCGGCGCCACGGTGGGGGCAGACCGCCGACACCGCCTGCGGGCGACCGTCCGGGTCGCGGAAGAACACGATGCGCTGGCCGCAGATGAGGCGGCCCAGCGGCTTGTCGCGCAGCTCCGCCGACATCGCGCCGACATACCAGTTGCGGGTGACGAAGATCCGGCTTGCCGCCGCGGCGTCGCTGATCATGGGGGAACGACCTCTCGATTCGATGCTAGGCGACGACCGTCAGCCCGCCGTCCACCGGCAGCGCGACGCCCGTCAGATATGACGCTTCATCGGAGCACAGCCACGCGGCCGCACGCGCGATCTCTGCAGGGTCGGCGCCCCGCCGCAGCGGCGTGCGGGCGATGCGTTTCGCCGACAGCGAATCCGGCGCGGCCTGGATCGTGTCCGTCATGTCGGTCATCACGATGCCCGGACAGAGGGCGTTGATGCGGATGCCGCGCTCGCCGTAGTGGCTCGCGGCGGCGCGCGTGAGCCCGACGACGCCGTGCTTGGCGGCGCCGTACGACGGGTTGAGCGTCGCCGCACGCAGGCCGAGGATCGAGGCGTTGTTGACGATCGCACCGCCCTCGCCCGCGAGCATCGCGATGATCTCGTGCTTCATCGAGAGCCAGACGCTCTTCAGGTTGATGTCGATCATCCGGTCCCAGTCGGACTCGGCAAGTTCGTGCAGCGGCGTGCCCATCGGCCCCAGGATGCCGGCGTTGTTGAAGGCGAAGTCGAGCCGGCCGAACTCGGCGACCGTCCGCTCCACCATGCCCTGGACATCGGCCTCCACGGCGACATCCGCGCGCACCGCGATCGCGCGGCCGCCGCCGGACCTCACCTCCGCGGCGATGCGCTCGGCGGCGGCGAGGTCGATGTCGACCACGGCCACGGCGGCGCCGCGGCGGGCGAACTCGAGCACCGCCGCGCGACCGATCCCGCGGCCGCCGCCCGTCACCAACGCTGTCCGGCCTTGCATCGCTTCAGACTAACTTGCGCGCGGGGGGCCGTCGATTGTCGGGGGTGCCCGACCGGAGCGGCCCCGTCCGATTTCGCAAGTGTTCGGTCGCCTTTCGCTGCCCCGCGCCGGACCGCGCCGGACCGCGCCGGACCGCGCCGGGACCGCCCGCCGTATACTGCGGCGCAGGTGCCGGGTCACAGGCCCGCTGCCGCAAGCGTGTATTCCACGATCGACCGGAGGCAACGCGTCATGGACATCCGCATCACGATGATCGCCGTATGCGCGCTCGCGCTCGCGGCCTGTACCCGCGAAGCGCCACCCGCCCCGCAGACCGCGACGGCGCCCACCGCGACGGCCCCGACGGCCGGCGAGCGGCTCGACGCCGTGCTCGCGGCGCAATCGGAAGAGACCAAATCCCGCTACGCCGCGCGTCGGCCGAAGGAGATGCTCGAGTTCCTCGGCGTGGTGCCCGGGATGACGGTGGTCGACACGCTGCCCGGCGATGTCTGGTACGCCGGGCTGCTGCTCGATTACCTCGGACCGCAGGGCAAGGTCATCGGCGTCGACTATGCGCCGGACATGTGGAAGCTGTTCGGCGAGTACGCGCCGGATCCGGCCGAGTCCGCGCGCTGGACAGCGGACTTCGTCGCGAAGATGGAGCCGAAGCGCGGCGCAGACGACGCCACGGTCGCGGCGCTGCAGTTCGGTGCCGTCCCCGACGCGGCGGCGGGCACCGTCGATGTCGTGCTGCTCAGCCGCTCCGTCCACCACCTGATGCGGCTCGAGGACAAGGGCGGCTGGATGACCAAGGCGCTCGCGGACATCGGCAAGCTCCTCAAGCCGGGCGGCATCGTCGGCGTCGAGGCGCACCGCGCGCCGGAAGGCTCCTCCGACACCTGGGCGAACGGCGAACAGGGCTACGTGAAGCAGTCGGCGGTGATCGCCGCCTTCGCGAAGGCGGGCTTCGAGCTGGTCAGCAGCAGCGAGATGAACGCCAACCCGAAGGATCAGCCCACCGAGAAGGACTTCGTGTGGCGGCTGCCGCCGACGCTTGCGACCAGCGAGAACGACCCCGCGCTCCGGGCGCAGCTGACGGCGATCGGCGAATCGGATCGCATGACGCTCAAGTTCCGCAAGAAGCCCTGAACGGTCCGCGACGGCGCGGCGGCGATCAATTGCCGTCGCGCCGGATGCGGTGCTTCCAGCGGGCCTCATGGATCCGTTCGCCGTTGTGCCAGGCCTCGATCCGTTCCTCGACGATGAAGTGCGTCGGTGTGGAGGTCATGGTGGTGGCCACCTTGGCGGCGACCTTCCAGCCTTCGCGCTCCGAGGCGTTCTCCGAAGTGAACGCGATGCGATAGGAGTTGACATCGCCTTCGGCGATCGTCGCCTCGACCGACAGGCCGCTGCCCCGACGCATGGCGACGGCGTCGTAGTTGCGCAGCTGGACCGGGAAGGCCGCACCGAACGACGCGCGGCGGGACGCCGTGGGACCTTCATACGACACCATGCGCATCGCGGGATCCGCCGGTGCGGGCGTCTTGCCGCTCGTGTCGGGCAGCACCTCGACCGGCATCGGCAGCTCGTCCGCGCGCGCGCGCCGTATCGGGATGTCGATCGCGGTCGCACCCGCCACCACCTGCAGCGTCACCGCCTCGGGCGCAGGCCACACGATCGGCCACTGGCTCTGCGAGACCGACAACCGCAACCGCGAGCCCTTCTTCACCCGGCGCGAGGTGAAGTTCAGCAGGATGTCCTGCGTCTGCTCCGCGCCCTCGGTGATGGGCGTCCAAGCCGTGTGGTCGGCGTTGTGCGCGAGGTTGCGCACGCCGTAGGTCAGCAGCCATGAACGGCCGTCCGCTGCGACCTCGTTGAGGCGCACCGCGACCTTGGCGATGGGTTTGTCCGCGACGAACACGAGGCGCAGCGTCGGTCGCCCGACGATGTCGATGTCGGCGGTCAACGGCTCGCTGTCGAACACCAGCGACAGCGTGTCGTCGTCCGATTGCTCGGTCGGCGCCATCGACGACATGTCCGTCGGTGACAGCACCGGGATGCAGCCGCCGATGGTCAGCGCCGACGGCACGGCGACGCGCGCGCGCGGCGCCGCCGCAGTCTGCAGCGTCTTGCCGGAGTTCAGGTGCAGGCGGCGCGCCGTGATCGAGGGCGCGGGCCAGCGCTCCTCGGCGACCCAACGGCCCGGGATGTCCGCCGGATAGCGCTGCGCGACCGTCGCATCCGCGACGAAGCTGCGCAGCATCGGCTCATCCATGATCCCGTTGTCGTTGCCGTTGAGCCAACGGTCCCACCAGCGCGTCTCCTCGAACGCCCAGTCGAGGCGCGGACCGGGATCGCCCTCCTGCGGCCAATCGTGGCCCCAGGGTCCGACGATGCCCTTGCGCGGACAATCGAGCCCCGCGAGCGTCCGCGGCACGGTGTTGATGTAGGAGTCCTCCAGACCTCCGACCACATACACCGCGCATTTCACCTTCGAGAGGTCGGTGACGATGCGGTCGCGCCAGTACTGGTCGACCAACTGGTGCCGCATCCACTCCGAGACCACCGGCCCCTGCGCACGCAGCCGCTCCAGCCAGATCTCGCGCCACTGCGGACCGACCAGCTCGGGGTCCGGCGGGTCGATCATGGTCTGCTTCCATATCGTCCCCCAGACGACCTTCTCGTTGATGACGCAGCCGCCGAGCGTGTGCACATCGTCGGTGTAGCCGTTCTCGGTGCCCATCGCGGCGACGATCGCCTTCAGCTCCGGGATCCCCTTGGCCGCGGCCTGGAAGGCGTTGATGGAACCGTAGGAGATGCCGCGCATGCCGACCTTGCCGTTGCACCACGGCTGCTGCGAGATCCAGCGCACCAACGGCGCCACATCCGCCTGCTCCGGCAGGTCGTATTCATTGACGATGATGCCGCCGGACTCGCCGGTGCCGCGGACATCGACGCGGACCAGCGCGAACCCCCGCGGCACCAGCCAGGCCGCGGTCCGGTCATCCGAACGACGGTAACCGACCCGTTTGCGGTAGGGCAGCATCTCGAGGATCGCGCCCACCGGCGCGGTCGTGGCGTCGTCCGGCATGAAGATGCGGGCGGCCAACTCGATGCCGTCCGGCATCGGGATCCAGGTGTTCTCGATCACCTTCATCTTGCGGACCGGCGGCGGTGCCCATACCGGTGTCGTGGACCAGGCCGGCCGATGCCAACCGCCGACCGCAGCCGCCACCGCGGCCGTCTTGATGAAGTCCCTGCGCGATCCTTTCATGCGGTGACCTTGGGGGGTGGTGATACCCGCCAACATACGCGACGGCGCCTGCGGAAGAGCTCGGCCTCGCCGCAGCCCTCCGTGACCTGCCCGATTCCCTAAATCGCCCGGTCGCCCCTAGGCCGAACGCCGCGCGAGCGGCAGCACATCGACCAGCGCCAGCCGCTCGCGCAGCAGCCGCTCGGTCAGCTCGCCCCTGACGCGCGCTGCACCGGGGTCGTTCCAAAGATTTTTCAGCTCATGGGGATCGGCGTCGCGGTCGAACAGCTCACCGCGCGGTTCGCCGTGCCAGAGCGTCAGCCGCCAGCGGCGGTCGATGTAGCTCGTGAGCCGGACCGGACCGAGCTCGCCCATGTGGATGCCGAGCTCGTCCTCCTCGATGACCACGCCGTCGCGCTCGACCTGCGGGTCGAGCAGATCGATGCCCTGCACGCCGATCGGCACCGGCACCCCGGCGCGGCCGAGCACGGTGCGCGCGATGTCGAGCGTGCTCGCCGGCCGCTCCACCACCGTCGGCGCCGCATCGCGCGGATCGCGCCACAGCAGCGGCACGCGGATCAGCCCCTCGTAGTGGAAGCCCTGCTTGAAGATCAACGAGTGGTCGCCCATCAGATCGCCGTGGTCGGAGGTGAACACCACGACCGTATCGTCGGCGAGACCGAGCCGCCGCAGCGCAGCCATGATGCGCCCGACCGCATCGTCGACCATGGTGATCGCACCGTAGTTGAGCGCGATCGCCTGCCGCAGACCGGCCTCGGACACGGGCTGCGTGCAGAACCGTCCCGGCGTGAAGCCCGGCTGCGCCGCGAGCGCCCGTAGCCGCGCGAGCAGCGCGGGCTCGCCGGGGTCGACCTCGCCGAACGACGGCGGCAACGCGACCTCGGCCGGGTCATACATGTCCCAATAACGGCCGGGCGGCGTGAACGGATGGTGCGGATCGGGGAACGAGCACTGCAGCATGAACGGTGCGCCGTCCTTGGCCGCAGCGTAGCGCTCGAGCGCGGCGATCGTGCGTTCCTCGACGAAGGTCGTCGGGTAGAGATCCTCGGGCACCGCGGTGCGCCAGGCCTGCGGCGCATGAACGGCCGTGGGCAGCGCATGCGACGGACCGATCAAGCGGTCGATGTCCGGACAGCGCGCTCGCGCCCATGCGCGGTAGTGGCCGCTCACCTGATCGGCGTGGCCGCAGGCGAACTCGACCTGCTCGAAGCCGTAGTACGGCAGGTCGATGCGGCGCGACGGGTCGGCCGTCCAGAGCTCTTCTCGCTCGGCCAGATAGCGCGGGTCGTCCGTGTCATCGGGCAGTGCGGTCGTCCAAGCCTCGCGGCCACCCTGCGCAGCGTCCATCGTCGGCCGCATCGAGGGGAACAACAGCGGATCGGGCACCTCGCGCCGCGACTGCGTCTGCAGATGCGCCTTGCCGATGAGTGCGGTGCGATAACCGGCGCGGCGCAGCACCTCGGGGAAGGTCAGCGACCCGAGCGGCAGCGGCAC
>CANHFH010000059.1 GCA_947459825.1 Pseudomonadota bacterium
GGGTCGTGGAACAGCAGCAGTTCCTCGGGCGCGGCGGCGCGGGTGCCCTCGACGGCGCAGCGACCGTCCAGCCCGCGGGCGCGGAACTCCCGCGTAAACGCGGCGTGGCGGTCGAGGCCGAACGGATGGCCGCCCGGGAAGCCGTAACGGGCGAGCCTGTCGTCGGAGATGACCAGAAGTCCCGTGTCCATCGCGCTCGGCATGGGACCGCCTAGATGGCCACCTGGCCGCCGGATTCGAGGATCTGCTCGGCGGGGATGCCGAAGTGGTCGCCCGCGAACTCGGCGTTGCGCGACATGAAGGCGAACAGCGCCTTCTGCAGCCGCGTGAAATCGCTGCGACCGGTGGTCACCACATCGTCGCGCCCGATCACATACGCCGCACCGCGCAGCTCCAGCTCCTTGTGGCGCCGTTGCGCCTCGCGCAGCAACGCCGGGATGTCGGGCCGGTCCATGAAGCCGATGGTGGCGACGACCCGATAGAGACCGGGGCGCAGCTCATGCAGGCGCACCCGGGAACCGAAATCGACGCGCGGCACGGAGGCGGTGTGCAGCGTCATCACGATGGTCTGCGCATGCAGCACGCGGTTGGTCTGCAGGTTCCGCACCAGCGTACGAGGCATGAGCTCCGCATTGCCGGAGAGGAACACGACCGTGCGGTCGACCACGGTCGGCTGCAGACGGTCGACGAGCGCGACGAACTCCGCGGGACGAAGGTCCTCGCGCGCGGTGCGCGAGGCGACGACATCGCGACCGCTGCGCCAGGTCTGCATCAGGAAGAAGAGCGTGGACCCGAGCGCGAGCGGCACCCAGCCGCCGTCGCCGAGCTTCTGCAGATTGCCGAGGATGTAAAGCGCCTCGAGGGCGAGCACGCCGATCATCAGCCCCATCTGCAGGCCGCGCAGCTGCCGTTGCGTCGCGGCCAGGAGGACGAGCATCAGCAGCGTATCGAGCGCCATGGTGATCGAGACGCCGACGCCGTAGGCGCCGGCAAGGCGGTCCGAGGAGCCGAAGGCCACCACCAGCAGCAATGTCATCAGGCACAGCGCCCAGTTGACGAAGGGCACATAGACCTGGCCGATCGCCTCCTCGGACGAGTGCACGATGCGCATGCGCGGCAGGAAGCCGAGCTGCTGGCATTGGCGGGCGATGGAGAAGACGCCCGAGATCACGGCCTGCGAGGCGATGACGGTGGCGGCGGTCGCGAGCAGCACGAGCGGCAGCACCATCGCCGCCGGCGCGAGCTTGTAGAAGGGGCTGGCGAGCGCGGCCGGGTCGCGCAGCAGCAGCGCCCCCTGCCCGAAATAGTTGAGCAACAGCGCCGGCCAGACGAGGAAGTACCAGGCTCGCGCGATGGCAGGCCGTCCGAAGTGGCCGAGGTCGGCGTACAAGGCCTCACCGCCTGTCACGCACAGGAACACGGCGCCGAACACCGCGAGCGCGATGCCCGGGTGGTCGATGAACAGGGCGAAGGCGTACGCCGGATGCACCGCGACGAGCACCTCCGGCGACTGGACGATCGACAGCGTGCCGAGCACCGCGAGCACGGTGAACCACAGCAGCATGATCGGACCGAAGGCGCGACCGATGCGTTCGGTGCCCTTGCGCTGGAGACGGAACAGCACGAGCAGGATCACGACCGTGATGGGCACGACGGAACCGGCGAGGCTGGGCGCCGCGAGTTCGAGGCCCTCGACCGCGCTCAGCACCGAGATGGCCGGCGTGATGACGCCGTCGCCGAAGAACAGCGCACAACCGATGAGGCCCATCAGCGTGAGCGGCACGGCGGCCCGCGTACCGGCGGAGCCGCGGGCGAGCTGCATGAGCGCGAGCACCCCGCCCTCGCCGTCGTTGTCGGCCCGCAGCACGATGGTGACGTACTTCAGCGCCACCACGCTCGCTATCGACCAGAAGACGAGCGAGAGCACGCCCTGGATGTTGGCGAGCTCGGCGGGCGACAGCCCGGAGACGGTGAAGACCGCGCGGAAGGCGTAGAGGGGGCTGGTGCCGACATCGCCGAAGACGACGCCCATCGCGCCGATGACCAGCGCCAGAGAAGGCGAGACTGCGCGCGACGAGGCCATCGGAGCCGCTGATTGTAGCACCGGCGCGGTCGGGACCGACCGAAGCGGTATAATGTTGCCATGGCCCAGTACATCTACACCATGAACCGGGTGGGCAAGATCGTGCCCCCCAAGCGCCACATCCTGCGCGACATCAGCCTGTCGTTCTTCCCGGGCGCCAAGATCGGCGTGCTCGGCCTCAACGGCTCGGGCAAGTCGACCCTGCTCAAGATCATGGCGGGCCTCGACAACAACATCGAGGGCGAGGCCCGGCCGCAGAGCGGCATCAAGGTCGGCTACCTGCCGCAGGAGCCGGAGCTCGACCCCAAGAAGACCGTGCGCGAAGAGGTCGTGCAGGGCATCGGCGGCCTGTTCGCCAAGCTCGAACGCTTCAACGCCATCAGCGAGAAGTTCGCCGAGCCGATGTCGGACGACGAGATGAACGCGCTGCTCGAGGAGCAGGCGAAGCTGCAGGACGCGCTCGACGCCGCGGGCGGTTGGGAACTCGATCGCAAGCTCGAGATCGCCGCCGACGCGCTGCGCCTGCCGCCTTGGGACGCCGTCATCGAGAAGCTCTCGGGCGGCGAGAAGCGCCGTGTCGCACTCTGCCGGCTGCTGCTGTCCGCACCCGACATGCTGCTCCTCGACGAGCCGACCAACCACCTCGACGCCGAGTCGATCGCCTGGCTCGAGAAGTACCTCGAGGAATATCCGAGCACCGTCATCGCGGTGACCCACGACCGCTACTTCCTCGACAACGTCGCCGAGTGGATCCTCGAGCTCGACCGCGGGCACGGCATCCCCTACCACGGCAACTACTCGTCGTGGCTCGAGCAGAAAGAGAAGCGGCTCGCGCAGGAAGAGCGCGAGCGCGAAGCGCTGCGCAAGACCCTCGAGCGCGAGCTCGAGTGGGTGCGTCAGAACCCCAAGGCCCGCCAGGCCAAGAGCAAGGCGCGCATGCAGCGCTACGAGGAGCTGGCGTCGCGCGAGTTCCAGGAACGCAACGAGACCAACGAGATCTACATCCCGCCGGGCGAGCGGCTCGGTGATCTCGTCATCGAGGCGAAGGGCCTGCGCAAGGCCTTCGGCGACCGCCTGCTCATCGACGACCTCAACTTCAGCCTGCCGAAGGGCGGCATCGTGGGCATCATCGGCCCGAACGGCGCCGGCAAGACTACCCTTTTCCGCATGCTGACGGGCGCCGAGCAACCCGACGCCGGCGAGCTGCGCATCGGCCCGTCGGTGAAGCTCGCCTATGTCGACCAGTCGCGGCAGGCGCTCAACGACAAGAACAGCGTCTGGCAGGAACTCTCGAACGGCCTCGACATGATCAAGGTCGGCAGCTACGAGACGCCGTCACGCAGCTATGTCGGCCGCTTCAACTTCAAGGGTACGCAGCAGCAGCAGCTGATCGGCGAGCTCTCGGGTGGCGAGCGCAACCGCGTGCACCTCGCGAAGGTGCTGAAGTCGGGCGGCAACGTGCTGCTGCTCGACGAGCCCACCAACGACCTCGATGTCGAGACGCTGCGCGCGCTGGAGGAAGGCCTGCTGGCCTACCCGGGCTGCGCGGTGGTCATCTCGCACGACCGCTGGTTCCTCGACCGCATCGCCACCCACATCCTCGCCTTCGAGGGCAACTCGGAGGTGGTGTGGTTCGAGGGGAACTACCAGGAATATGTCGAGGACTACCGCAAGCGCCGCGGTGAGGACGCGATGCAGCCGCATCGCATCCGCTACAAGCCGCTGACGCGTTAAGGCCGCGGCCGGAGCCTTGCGCCCGGCTGGACCTCGGCCGACGGGAAGAGCACCACCCGCTCGCCCTCGGCGAGGCCGGCCGACACCTCACGGTGCGTCGCGTCCTGGATGCCGACCTGGACCGGCACAGCCTCAGCGCGTCCGCCGCGCTCGCGGTAGACGGCCCAGCCTCCGTCGCGGCGGAACAGCGCACCGAGCGGCACCCGCAGCGCACCCTGCGACTCGGCGACCACCACCCGCGCATCGACGCGGAAATCATGGGCGCGCAGCGGCGCGGGGGGCGGCGCGGCGAAACGCAGCACCACATTGGCCCGCTGCTCCTCGATGCCGAGCGCCGAGACTTTGGTGCGCGCCACCGGTTCGACGCGGTGCACGACAGCGGCGACCGGCGGGCCGCCCCAGTTCTCGAGGCTCGCACGCGCACCCGCCACGAGCCGCACGGCATCCTGCGACAGGAACTCCGCCACCACCTCGAGCTCGCCAGGATCGCCGATGACGACCAGCGGCGTGCCCGCCGCCACCATCGCCTCGCTCTCCTGCGCGACGCGCAGCACCACGCCTGCGGTCGGCGCCGCGACGACGGAGACGCCCGTCCCCGCCTCCGCGCCGACGCCCGCCGACAGCAGCGCGCTGCGCGCGCGGCGCTCGTCCGCGATGGCGGCCTGCTCGGACGCCTCGGCGGCCCGCAACCGCGTCACCGCTGCATCACGGACCGACGCGGCGACCAAGCGGTCGCGCGCGAGCGTAGTCATCCGCGTCGCCTCGATAGAGGCCAACTCGCGCTCGGCAGCCGCGGCGCTGCGACGCGCACCCGCCGCGGCCAGCCCCGCACGGGCTTCGGCCTCGATACGCGCATCGAGGAACCCGGTGGCCCCGCGGGTCATGCGCGCGACGCCCTCACCGGCGCGCACCGCATCGCCCGGCTCGACCGCGACGCGCAGCAGACGGCCGGACACCGGCGCCGCGACGACATAGACCTCGCGCATACGCGTGCGGCCCTCGTCGACCAGCTCCTCGCGTACGGTGCCACGGTCGACCGTCGCGAGCTCCACCTCCACGGCGCGCGGCCAGAAGGCGACGGCGAGCACCACGGCGAGCGCGATCGCCACCGCGCCCCACAGCAGCAGACGGCGGCGGGCGGCGCGGGCAGGGGCTGAGGCGGCGGCGCTCATTCGCGTGATTTCAACACGGACACGAGGTCCAGTCGATCCACATCGCGGCGCACCCACAGCGCGGCCGCGACGACGGCCGCCACCACGAACAGCACCGCGCGCGCGTAGGTCGGCGGGTCGAACACGAACGGGAACGAGAAGATCTCGGTCTCGAACTCGGACATCAGCCATTGCGACAGCGCGAAGCCGAGCACCAGCCCGATCGGGATGGCGACGGCGAGCAGGACCCCGAGCTCGCCGAGCAGCACCCAGGAGGCCTCGCTGCGGCGGAAACCGAGGACGCGGAGCGTGGCGAGGTCGCGCTCCTGCTCGCCGAGCGTGACGCGCGCCGCCGAGAACGCGACGCCGGCCGCCATCACCAACGAGAACGAGAGGAACATGAAGGCGAAGAACCCGGTCCCCTGGTCGAACAGCTGGCGCAGCGACGCCTCGGCGTTGTCAGCGAAGGTGACGCCGACGATGGCCGGGATCCCCTTCAGACGCGCCGCAAGGACATCGCGCGCCGCCGGATCTATCCGCAGGTACGCCGAGTCGATGCGTTCGGGCTCGCGCAGCAGCCGACCGAGCGCACGCTGGTCCATGTAGGCGGCGCCGCCGATGAACGGCTTTATGAGGGCCACCACCGGCACCTCGAACGCCACACGCCGACCGTCGGTGGCTTCGATGCGCACCCTGTCGCCGACGCCGACCCCGAGCTTGCCCGCGAGCCCCTCGGAGAGCGTCAGGCCGTCGGCGCGCGGCTGCACGGGGCGCTCGTCCTCACCGATGATGCGGTTGAGCCAGGCGCCTTCCGGTACGCCGATCAGCGCGTCGCGCTGGCGGCGCGGGCCCGCGGACAGGATCACCTCGGCGGTACGCAGCGGTTCGACGGCCTCGACGCCGGGCAGCCGCGCGAGCTCGCGCAGCACGCGTTCGTGCTGGCGCTCGGCGAAGGTCACGCTGACATCCATGCGCTGCGCCACGCCGAAGTTGATGCTGATGATCCGGTCGACCACGGCCGGGAAGTTGTCGGACAGGATGAGCAACGCGAGCGCGAAGGCGATGCCGGCCACCGTGGTGGCGGAGCGGCGCGGGAAGCGCACGATACGCCGCACCAGCATGCGTGCCCGCGCATCGAGACGGCGCGCGGCGCGCTCTACGCCCGCGCCAAGACGACCGAAATGCGTGGGCGCAGGCGGCGACAGGGCCGTGGCGGGAGGCAGCGACACCGCTCGTGCGACCGCGACCGCTGCGCCGAGCACGGCTGCGAGCAGCGCCACCCCGAGCGCGCCGAGCCAGGTCGCCCAGCCCGGCTCGAACTCCAGCACCGGCAGCCGGTAGACCGCGCGGTAGATGTCGGCCATGTACCCGCCGACGAAGCCCCCGAGCACCAATCCGAGCACCGCCGCCAGCGCGCAGAACACCAGCGCGAACTCCGCGTAGTGCAAGGCGATGACGCCGTTGCGATAGCCGAAGGCCTTGAGCAGGCCGATGTTCGCGCGCTCGGTGGCGACGAGCCTCGACAGCGTGACATTGATGAGGAACACCGCCACCAGCAGGAACACCGGCGGCAGCACGCTCGCCATGGTGCGCAGCTGCGACAGTTCGTCGGAGAGGTAGCGCGCCGAGAGCATGCGGTCGCGACCGTACACGCCACGGCCGCCGTGCGGCGCGAGCAGCCGGTCGACATCGGCCGAGACGGCGCGCGCCGAGGCGTCGGGGGTCAGGCGCAGCACGACATCGTTGAAGGCACCGTCGAGATCGAGCGCGCGGCCGAGCGCCTCGCGCCCCATCCACACCACGCCGAAGCGCCGCGGCTCGGGCAGGATGTCGCCCGGCGCCACCGCGAACACGAACTCAGGACTGCTCGCGATGCCGCTGATGCGCAGCACGCGCCGCTTGCCGCGCAGCAGCATGTCGAGCGGGTCGCCGGGCCGCAGGCCGTGCACCTCGGCGAAGGCCTCATTCACCAGCACCTCGTCGCTGCGCTGCGCGTCGGGCCACGCGCCGGACCGCAGCACGAGGTCGTTGACCGTCGGCCGACGACCGGCGGGCAGCGACACGAGCCGCGCGCTCACCGGCTCGACGACCTCGGGAAGGCTGATGAGACCGATACCGGTCACCCGCGTCTCGACGGCGGCGAGACCCGGCAGCGCCGCGAGTTCGCGCCCCACGCGGTCCGGCGCACGCACCAGCGCGCTCGCAAGGTCGGCCATGTGCGAGCGGTCGTAGTAACGGTCGCGCGCGCGCTCGAGCGAGCCGTACATGCCGGTCGACATCACGAAGAGCGCGATGCCGCTGCCGAGCACGAGTCCCACCGCGATCGCCTGCATCCAGAGCCGTCGCAGGTCGCGCCACAGCTTGCGGTCGAGCGGCTTCACCAGTGCAGTTCCGAGGGTGCGACCCGGGTCGGATTGGCCTCGTCGCTGCGCACCCGACCGTCGGCGAAACGCACCACGCGGTCGCCGATGCGCGCGATGTCGGCGTTATGGGTGATGAGCAGCGTGGTGGTGCCGAGCGTCTCGTTGATGCGCACCAACGATTCGAGGACGCGTACGCCCGTCGCGACATCCAGCGCGCCCGTCGGTTCGTCGCAGAGCAGCACTGTCGGCCGCTTGGCGATGGCGCGCGCGATCGCGACGCGTTGCTGCTCGCCGCCCGAGAGCTGCGCCGGGAAGTGCGTGAGCCGCTCGCCGAGCCCGACGAGGCGCAGCGCTTCGTCGGCGGGCATCGGATCGTCGGCCACCTCGGTGACGAGTTCGACGTTCTCGCGCGCGGTCAGGCTCGCGATGAGGTTGTAGAACTGGAACACGAAGCCCACATGATGACGGCGGTAGTCCGTCAGCGCGGCGTCATCAGCGGTGCCGAGGTCGAGGTCGCCGAAACGCACGCTGCCGCCGGTCGGCCGGTCGAGCCCACCCAATATGTTGAGCAGCGTCGACTTACCGGAGCCGGAAGGTCCGAGCAGCACCAGGAGTTCGCCCGGGTCGATGTGCAGGTCGATGCCGCGCAGGGCGTGCACCGCGGCGGTCCCCTCACCATAGGTCCGCTCGAGCCCCCGCACCTCGAAGACGGGCGGGCGCGGGGCGCTCATCCCAGCCAGACCCTGGCGTTGCGGAACATGCGCATCCAGCCGGAGTCGTCGCCCGTCGCAGCGGACGCGGGCGTGCGGGCAGCGGGCGCCGGATCGGGACGCCAGGACAGCTGCGCGTTGCGGTAAACACGCTCGGGATGGGGCATGGCGATGGTGACGCGACCGTCGAGGTTGCAGAGCGCCGCGAGACCGTCCGGAGAGCCGTTGGGGTTGGCAGGGTAGCGCGTGGCGACGACACCCTTGCGTTCGACATGGCGCAGTCCGACCGTGGCTGAAGCCTCACAGGCCGACTGCTGCGCGGCATCACGGAACTCGGCGCGGCCCTCGCCATGGGAGACCACGATCGGCAGCACCGACCCGGCCATGCCCGCGAGCAGCACCGAGGGCGACGGCAGCACCTCGACGAGCGACAGCCGCCCCTCGAACTGCTCGACGCGGTTGCGTACGAAGCGCGGCCAATGCGCCGCGCCCGGGATGATGGGCGCGAGCTGCGCCATCATCTGGCAGCCGTTGCAGACGCCGAGCGCGAACGCGTCGCTGCGCGCGAAATGCGCCGCGAACATCTCGCGCAGGCGCGGATTGAAGAGGATGGACTTCGCCCAGCCCTCGCCCGCACCGAGCACATCGCCGTAGGAGAAGCCGCCGCAGGCGACGAGACCGTGGAAGCCCACGAGCGTCGCGCGGCCCTCGATGAGATCGGTCATGTGCAGGTCGTACGCCTCGAAGCCGGCGCGGTGGAACACCGCCGCCATCTCGGACTGGCTGTTGACGCCCTGCTCGCGCAGCACGGCGATGCGCGGCCGCGCGCCGCGCGCGATGTAGGGCGCGGCGACATCCTGCTGCGGATCGAAGACGAGGTCGACGGTCAGCGGCGGCGAGTCCAAGGCCGTAGCGGCGGCGAACTCCTCGCGAGCGCAGCGCGGGTCGTCACGCAGCGCGCGCATGCGGAAGGAGGTCTCGGACCACTCACGCTTGAGCGCTTCCCAGGACTCGTCGATGCGGGTGCTGCCGGCGTTCAGGCGGATGCGGTCGGAACCGATGAGCGGGCGGCCGATGACAGCACTGCAGCGCTGCACGCCGTGCGCATCGAGCACGCCGAGCACATGCGGCGCGTCCACCGCGCGCACCTGCAGCACCACACCCGGCTCCTCCGCGAAGAGCGCGGCAAGACCGTCGCCCTGCGCGCCCATGAGGTTCACCTCGAGACCGCAATGGCCGGCGAAGCCCATCTCGAGCACGGTGACGGCGAGACCGCCGTCCGAGCGGTCGTGATAGGCGAGCACCCTGCCCTCCTCGCGCAGCTGCGCGAGCGCCGCGGCGAGGCCCTTGAGGAGCTGCGGCTCGTCGAGGTCGGGCGGCGGTGCGGCGGGCGCGCCGCCGATGAGCCCAGAGGTCTGCGCCAGCACCGATCCGCCGAGGCGATCCCGGCCGCGCGCGAGGTCGACGAGCACGAGCACGGTATCACCCTGGTCGGTGCGCAGCTGCGGCGTCCAACTGCGGCGCACATCGCCGACCGGCGCGAAGGCCGAGACGATGAGCGACACGGGCGCGACCACGGACTTCGGCGTACCGTCCGCCGCGTCACCCTCGCGCCACGCGGTGCGCATGGACAAAGAATCCTTGCCGACGGGGATGGCGATGCCGAGCGCGGGGCAGAGCTCCTCCCCGACGGCTTTGACCGCCGCGAACAGCGCTGCGTCCTCGCCCGGTTCACCGCAGGCCGCCATCCAGTTGGCGGAGAGCCGGACATCGGCGAGCGCACGCACATCAGCGGCCAGTATGTTGGTGACCGCCTCGGCGACCGCGAGCCGCGCCGCAGCGGGCGAGTCGAGCAGCGCCACGGGCGTGCGTTCGCCCATCGCCATCGCCTCACCGGCATGGCCGAAGTAGTCGGAGGTGGTCACACCGCAATCCGCGACCGGCACCTGCCAGGGTCCGACCATCTGGTCGCGCGAGATCATGCCACCGACGGTGCGGTCGCCGATGGTGATGAGGAAGGTCTTGTCGGCGACCGCCGGGAACCGCAGCACGCGGCGCAACGCCTCGCGCGGCTCGAGGCCCGCGGTGTCGAAGGCCTGCCCCGCCGGCTCGAGCCGCCGCACATCGCGGGTCATGCGCGGCGCCTTGCCGAGCAGCACCTCGATGGGCATGTCGACCGGTGTGTCGCCGAGCAGCGCATCGCGCACCAGCAGACGGCCGTCGTCGGTGAGCGTGCCGATGACGGCGAACGGGCAGCGCTCGCGTGCGCAGAGCGCCGCGAAGCCGTCGATTGCCTCAGCGGCCACCACGAGCACATAGCGCTCCTGCGACTCGTTGCACCAGAGCTCCATCGGCGACATGCCGGGCTCGTCGTTGAGGATGGCACGCAGGTCGATGACGGCACCGCGGCCGCTGTGCGCGACCGCCTCGGGTACGGCGTTCGAAAGACCACCTGCGCCGACATCGTGGATGAGCAGGATGGGGTTGGCGTCGCCCTGCGCCCAGCAGCGGTCGATGACCTCCTGCGCACGGCGCTGCATCTCGGGGTTGCCGCGCTGCACCGAGGCGAAATCGAGGTCCGCGGACGAGGTACCGGCGCCGACCGAAGACGCAGCGCCGCCGCCGAGACCGATCAGCATGGACGGCCCGCCCAGCACCACGACCTTGGCGCCCGGCGGGCAGTCGCGCTTCTCGACATGTTCGCGGCGCACATTGCCCATGCCTCCGGCGATCATGATGGGCTTGTGGTAGCCGCGCGCGCGGCCCGGCGGATCGCCGGGCGCGTGGACCTCGAGCGTGCGGAAGTAGCCGCAGATCGAGGGACGGCCGAACTCGTTGTTGAAGGCGGCCGCGCCGATCGGCCCCTCGAGCATGATGTCGAGCGCCGAGGCGATGCGGCCCGGCTTGCCGAGATCGGCGACGCCGGGCGCTGTCTCCCAGGGCTGCGGGAAGTCGGGGATGCGCAGATGCGAGACCGAGAAACCGACGAGCCCCGCCTTGGGCTTGGCGCCGATGCCGGTCGCGCCCTCGTCACGGATCTCACCACCGGAGCCGGTGGACGCGCCCGGGAACGGCGAGATCGCCGTCGGGTGGTTGTGCGTCTCCACCTTCATCAGGATGTCGATGGCTTCCGCATGCGCGCCGTACACGCCCGTAGCCGGGTCCGGGAACCAGCGCTCGCCCAAGCTGCCTTCGATCACCGCCGCGTTGTCGCGGTAGGCGCTCAGCACGCCCTGCGGCGCGCGCGCGTGGGTGTTGCGGATCATGGCGAACAGCGACTTCGGCTGGCGCTCGCCGTCGACGATCCAGTCGGCGTTGAAGATCTTGTGGCGGCAGTGCTCGGAGTTCGCCTGCGCGAACATCATGAGCTCCACATCGGTGGGATCGCGGCCGAGCTCGCCGTAGGCGGCGAGCAGGTAGTCGATCTCGTCGGCCGAGAGCGCGAGGCCGAGCTCGGCGTCGGCGCGCAGCAGCGCCTCGCGGCCCGCTGCCAAAGATATCCGGCGCAGCGGCCGTGCCGTCTCGCGCGCGAACAGCGCCTGCGCCTCGTCGGGCGAGCCCAGCACGGCCTCGGTCATGCGGTCGTGCAACAGCGCGGCCACGGCCGGCGCTACGCGCCCGCCCACGCCGTGCAACCGGTACTCGATGCCGCGCTCGATGCGCCGCACGGCGCCGAGACCGCAGACCTGCGCGATGTCGGTCGCCTTGCTCGCCCACGGCGAGATGGTGCCCGGGCGCGGCACGACCCACACGGGCGCGGCCGCCGCAGCGCCCGCGCCGCCCACGGCGACCGCAGCCATCGCACCGGAGGCATCCGCATCGCCCACACCCGCATCCCGCGGCCCGTAGGTCAGCAGCGCCTCGAGGCGCGAGCGCTCGTCAGCGGTCAGCTCGCGCTCGAGGTCGACGAAATGCACGAAGGTCGCCTCGACGCCCGCGGCTGCAGGCTCGACCTCGCGCAGCCGCGCGAGGAGTTTGGCGATCCGGAAGGGGGAGAGTGCGGCGGACCCGCGGATCCTTTCCACGAAGGCCCGGCCTATCTCTTGGAGGCGTCGCCGGTGGGCGGCGAGTAGACGGGGCCCGGGAACTGGGCGACGTTGCCGCCCTCCCAGGCGCTGATCTTGCTGACGCCCTGCTGCGGCACCTCGTCGATGCGCAGCACGGAGTGCATGGGCAGGAAGCTGCGCTTCACGCCCGCGAACTCGGCCTTGATGCGCTCTTCGGAGGGGTCGACGACCACGCTCGAGCGCTCACCGAACACGAGCTGCTCGACCTCGATGAAGCCGAACATCTCGCCCTGGCCGACCTTGCGGGCGTAGATCTCGTAGACCTTGCCCTGGTTGACGAAGACGACCTTGTAGATGTGCTTCGTGGCCATGCGCTCGAGGGCGGGAAAAGTGGCGGAGAGGGTGAGATTCGAACTCACGTGCCGGGATTAACCGACCATCCGATTTCGAGTCGGCGCCGTTATGACCGCTTCGGTACCTCTCCGGGGGGGCGCATTCTACCCTGCCCCGGGCCGCCGGGGGAATCAGCCGGCGGCGCCTCCGGCCGGGGTGGGCCCCATCCGGGCGTTCCGCCAGGATCCGTGCAGGTAATAGGCCGTGGACAGCAGGGCCGCGACGATGGCCGAGATCGAGAAGCTCCACCAGACCCCATCCGCGCCCCAGTGGTCGACGCTGTACCAGGCAAGGGGGGCGCGGACCACGAGCAGCGCCAGTGCCAGGATGAGGAGCGGGGCGATCACGGCCCCGGCCGCCCGGACCAC
>CANHFH010000060.1 GCA_947459825.1 Pseudomonadota bacterium
CCGGCGTCCCGCCCTCGCCGCCTCGCGCATCCTCGTCAGCCACGAGTACCTCGCGGCAGGTCTGCCCGCAGGATTCCCGACGCAGCTGCCGATGGAGACGCTGAACGCGCGGCACATCGGTCAGTTGAGCGACACGCGCTCACCGCAGGGTGTCATCGCCGTCGTGCCGATCCTGCCCACACCGCCGCCCGCCGCAGGCGAGCGCGCGGTCTATCTGCATGAGATCCAGGACCCGGGCAACCTCGGGACCATCCTGCGCACGCTCGCCTGGTTCGGCGGCTTCCGCTGTCTCCTGTCACCCGACAGCGTGGACCCCTACAACCCGAAAGTCGTGCGCGCCAGCATGGGCGCGGTCTTCACGCTGCCCTTCGAATCCGAGGTAACACTCGACGCCCTGCGGCGGCGGTTCACACGGATCGCACTGATGGACACCGGCGGCCGCCCGATCGCATCCGATGGCTTTGCCGCCGTCGAGTGCCTGATGTTCGGCAACGAGGCGCGTGGCGCCTCGCCGGCGATGAATACGCTCGCCGGGAAGGATGTGCACTCGGTGCCGGGCGCCGCACCACCAGGACGGGCATCGGACCGCGCGGTGGAGTCCTTGAACCTCGCCACCGCCGTAGCGGTCTGCGCCTACGAGATGACCCGGACGGCAGCGGCACGCTGATCCGCTCGCCGCAGGGATAGCGGGACGACTGCGGTGGAAATCGTCATCGATTTGGTCTTATCAAGGCGCCATGCAAGCCTTGCAACCCGGACATGACCGCTGGCCGCCGCCCTTGCCTGACTCCGCCGGCTTCGTTCCGCCGACGGTTCCGGCGCCCGCGGAGGCGCTCGGTGCGTTCGTGCGCGCCTGGTCACGTGATCTCGCGGGCGGCTTCCGGGTCACAGGCCGTGCCCTTTGGTTGATCGCCATCGCGGCGGCCTGTGTCCCGGCGCACATGGTGTGGAGAACATTCATCGGGAACACCCGGAAGTTGCCCTCGCCTTGGGCCCGATGGTTCTGTGCCGCCGCCGCTCGTGCCTGCGGCATCCGGGTCCGGCGGATCGGATGCCCGGCGGGAGCCGATGTGTTCTTCATCGCCAACCACCTGAGTTGGACCGATGCGCTCATCCTCGGCGGACAGACGGGCGCCGTGTTCGTCGCGCAGGACGGGATCGCCCGGTGGCCGGTGCTGCGGTCCCTTTGCATGCTCAACGACACGATCTTCGTCCGGCGCAGCGACCGCATGGGCGTCACGGCACAGATCGCCGCCATGCGTGAACGTTTCGCACGGCATCGCCGCTTGGTGCTGTTCCCGGAAGGCACCTGCGGCGACGGTCGGCGTCTGTTGCCCTTCAAGGCGCCGTTGTTCGCCATGCTCACCCCGGCGCCTCCGGGCGCGATGTTGCAGCCGGTGGTGATCGACTGCGACGAAGCCGGCCGCGAGCTGGCTTGGCTCGGCATGGAAACGGGCGCCGCGAATGCCTGGCGTCTGCTCGCACGCCCGGGCACCTGGGAGGTCCGAGTGCATTTTTTGGAGCCGTTCAGCCCCGACGAGACACCCGATCGCAAGGCGATGGCAGCCAAGGCACGTACCGCCATCGCCGTGCGGCTCTCCGAGACGCTCGGTGGACGGCCGGTGGTCTGAAGTCCTCGGCGCGCCCGATCAGAACCCCTCGTCCGCCCGCAGATAGCGCCACTTCCCCGGCGGCAGCGCACCGAGCAGCACGCGGCCGGTGCGTATGCGCTTGAGGCCGGTCACCTTGAGCCCCACGATCTCGCACATGCGGCGGATCTGGCGCTTGCGCCCTTCGCGCAGGCCGAAGCGCAGCTGGTCCTCGTTCTGCCAAGCCACCTGTGCGGGCTTGAGCTTCACGCCGTCGAGCGTCAGTCCGTAGCGCAGGCGCGCCATCCCGTCGGGCGCCAGCACGCCCTCGACGCGCACCAGGTACTCCTTCTCGACATCGTTGCCGCCGATGAGATGCTTGGCGACGCGGCCGTCCTGCGTGTAGACCATCAGGCCGGTCGAGTCGATGTCGAGGCGCCCCGCCGGCGCGAGGCCGATGAGGTGAGCCGGGTCGAAGCGGCGTCCGGAATCATCGCCGCTCCAGCGGTTCTCGGGACGGATCAGCACGGTCGCCGGTTCGTACCCGTCCTCGGCCTGTCCGGAGACATAGCCGATCGGTTTGTTGAGCAGGATGGTGACGAAGTCCGCCTGCTGTTCACGGGCGCGACGGTCGACCTCGATCCTCGCGGCGCGGTCGACGCGCGTGCCGAGCGTATCGACGATCTGCCCGTCGACCTTCACCCAGCCGTTGACGATCCAGGTCTCCGCTTCGCGCCGCGAGCACAGGCCCAACTCGCCCATGCGCTTGGAGAGCCGTGGCCGGTCGTCGGGGTCGGCGGTCATGAAAGGATTGTGACAGAGGCCGCCGGGCCGGGAGGCCCCTGCGCAACCGACGGGTGGCATAATCGCCGCGTCCGGTCCGCGGGCCGTTTCCCGCCCGACCGGCGCACCACCCGACCTGAAAGGATCCCGACCATGAAGCTCTATTTCTCTCCCGGTGCCTGCTCGCTCGCCTCCCATATCGCGCTGTACGAGACGGGTCTCGCTTTCGAGGCCGTCAAGGTCGAAGGCCGCGGCCAGAAGACCGCCGGCGGCGAGGAGTACCATAAGGTCACCGCCAAGAACTATGTGCCGGCGCTGCGCATGGACGACGGCGAGGTGCTCACCGAGGGCACGGCGATCCTGCCGTATATCGCCGACCTCAAGCCCGCGTCCGGGCTCGCACCCGCGGCCGGCACGCTCGCGCGCTATCGCCTGCACGAGTGGCTCGGCTACATCAACTCCGAGGTCCACAAGAACTTCAGCCCGTTCTTCATCCCGGGCGTCACGGACGAGCAGAAGGCCGTCGCGCGCGCCAACCTCGGCAAGCGTTTCGATTTCGTGCAGCAGTCGCTCGACGGCAAGGACTTCCTGCTCGGCGACGGGTTCACCGTGGCCGACGCCTATCTCTTCACGGTGCTCGGCTGGTGCCGCATCGTGGGCATCGACCTCGGACAGTGGCCGACCCTGCAGGCCTACCACAAGCGCATCGCGCAGCGGCCGTCCGCGCAGGCCGCGATGCGCGCCGAGGGGCTCATCAAGTGAACGGCGAACCGGTCAAGCCTGCGGCGCCGGCCTACCTGCTGGTGCAGGGCAAGGTCACCGACATCGAAGGCTTCCGGCTCTACAACGCGGCGCTGCCGCCGATCTACGAGAAGTACGGCGGCCGCTATCTCGCCGTGATGCCGGCGAGCCGGATCGAGGTCGCCGAGGGCGACACGCGCCGCGAGAGCGTCGTCATCGCCCGCTTCCCCTCGAAGCAGGCGGCGTGGGATTTCTGGAAGTCGCCCGAGTACGAAGCCGCGAAGAAGCTGCGTGAAGGCAAGGGCGAATTCTTCGTCACCATCATCGAGGGGCTCCCCGGAACATGAAGTACTTCGGCGCGGTCCTCGAACAGCGTCTGTCGCGGCGCGACCTCTTGGTGGCAGGCGGCAGCGCGCTCGCCGCAGCGGGTGCGCTGCCCGCGATCGGCGCGACCGCGCGCTCCGGTACCGCGGGCGCGGTCTACGCGGCGATCGCACCGACGCGCGAGGACGCGCTGCGCCTCTCGCCCGGCCTGCGCGCGCAGGTGCTGATCGGCTTCGGCGACCCGCTGTTCGCGGGTGATGCCGGGCTGACGGCGCGCGACCTGCGTTCGCTGAAGTGGCTGGATGCCGACGCCGCGGCACGGCAAGGACGACGCTTCAGCACCAACAACGACGCGCTCGCGTTCTTCCCCTCGCGTAGCCGTCGCGACACCGGTCTGCTCTGCGTCAACCACGAGTATGTCGAGGCCGAACTGGTGTTCGCCGGGGTCTCCGCCGACGAGAAAGCCCGCGCCCGCGACCGCGATGCCTGGCTCCGCGCGAATCCCGAGGCCGTCGCCTGGATGCGCGCCGCGCACGGCGTCAGCGTGCTGGAGGTCCGCAAGGGCCTGCGCGGTTGGCAGGTCGTGAAGGGCGCGAAGGCCACACGACGCATCACCGCCGACACACCGATGGACATCGCGGGACCGGCGCGCGGCGCGGCGCTCATGCGCACCGTCGCCGATCCGACCGGCACGCGCGTGCTCGGCACCTTCGCCAACTGCGCGGGCGGCAAGACCCCGTGGGGCACCTATCTCACCGCCGAAGAGAACATCCAGGATTATTTCGGCGGCGCGCGCAGCTGGGCTGCGGCCTCGACCGACGAGGCCACGAAGCGCGCCTACCGTCGCTGGCCGCTGCGCGAGCGGTCGGCCTACGGTTGGGACCTGCTCGATGCCCGCTTCGATGTGCGCCAGGAGCCGCGCGAAGCCCTGCGCCACGGTTGGATCGTGGAGATCGACCCCGAGGACCCGACCTCGACGCCGAAGAAGCGCACCGCGCTCGGCCGCTTCTGCCATGAGGGCGCGAACACCATCCTGACCAAGGACGGCCGCGTCGCCGCCTACATGGGCGACGACGCGGAATTCGAGTACGTCTACAAGTTCGTCACCCGCGACCGCTTCGACCCGAAGGTCCGCGCCGCCAACCGTGATCTGCTCGACCACGGCACCTTGTATGTCGCGCGCTTCGACGCCGACGGTCGCGGCGAGTGGCTGCCGTTGGTGCACGACGAGAACGGCCCCCTCAACAGCCGCACCGGGTTCGCCGACCAGGCAGAGGTCGTGATCCGCTGCCGCGAGGCGGCCGATGTGCTCGGCGCTACGCCCATGGACCGGCCCGAGGATGTCGAGCCGAGCCCGGTCAGCGGACGCGTGTACATGGCGCTCACCAAGAACGACAGCCGCAAGGACGAGCGCCGCGATTTCATGGGCCGCGAGATCGATCTCGGACCGAACGCCGCGAACCCCCGCCCGAAGAACGACTTCGGTCATATCGTCGAACTCATCGAGGACGGCGACGATGCCGCGGGCACGCGCTTCGCCTGGAACGTGTTCCTGCTCGCCGGCGATCCGCGCAACACCGCAGCACGCCTGCTGACGCTTGCAGAGGACCTCGCACCCGGCGGCCTCGCTCGCGAAGACGTCTTCTACGCCGGTCACGCCGACCGCGCGCGTCTAAGCCCCATCGCCTGCCCGGACAACCTCGGGTTCGATCCGTCGGGCCGGCTCTGGATCGTGACCGACGCCGATACCGGGCTCATCGGCAACAACGGCTGCTTCGTGGTGCCCACGACCGGACCCGAACGCGGCCTGCTCAAGCAGGTGCTGAGCGCGCCCGTCGGCGCCGAAGTCTGCGGTTGCGAGTTCACGCCGGACGGAAAGACCCTCTTCCTCAGCATCCAGCACCCGGGCGAAGGCGGCAATGTCGACGCCCCAGTCAGCCATTGGCCGGACGGCGGCGGGCTGCCCGCGCGCTCGGCGGTCATCGCGGTCAGCCGCGAGGACGGCGCGCCGCTCTGACGGGCGGCGCGATCGCGACGTGCTGCACGCATTCTTCGAGCGCGCCTCGCACTCGGGCGTTCCGCTCGTCGCCGCGCTCGTCATCGAGACGCGCGGCTCGACCTACCGCAAGCCGGGCGCGCTGATGCTGTTCGCATCGGACGGCGCGCGCGCGGGACTGCTGAGCGGCGGCTGTCTCGAAGGCGACCTGCAGGAACACGCCGGCAGGATCTTCGCCGGTGGTCCCGCCGTGATCGATCGCAGCTACGACAGCCGCGGCTCCGACGACCCCGTATGGGGTCTCGGTCTCGGCTGCGAGGGCCTGATGCGCGTCCTCTTGTGGCGTCTCGATGCCGAGGGCGGCCACAACACATTGGCCGGCCTGCTCGCCGCGGAGCATCGACGGGAACCCGCCGCGCTCGCGCTCGACATCAACGATGGACGCAGCGTGCTCGCGACGGGCGCGGATAGCCCTGAACGATCGCCCGTGCTGTCCGGCGCCGTCGACGACGCGCGTCTGCGCGCGGCCGCGATGGACGCGCTGGCGCGCCGCAGCGCATCGCTGCAGGACGGAATCTTCACGCTCACCGCGACGCGCGTGCCCACGCTGCTGCTCTGCGGCGCGGGCCCGGACGCGGAACCCGTGCAGCGCATCGCGACATTGCTCGGCTGGCAGGTCACGGTCGTCGACCACAGACCGGCCTACATCGATGTCGCGCGCTTCCCCGGCGCCGCACGTGTGATGCAGGTCGAACTCGACGACCCGGGTGCCGCGATCGCCCTCGACGGGTTCGACGCCGCGGTGGTCATGAGCCACCACCTGATCGCCGACGGACGGTATCTCGCCGCGCTGGCGCGGAGCCGAGTGCCCTATGTGGGGCTGTTGGGTCCGGCGGCGCGTCGCGAACGGTTGTTCGCGGAGCTCGGGCCTGCAGCGGAGGCCTTGCGATCGCGGCTGCGCGCGCCGGTCGGGCTCGACCTCGGCGGTCGCACCCCCGAGGACATCGCGCTGTCGATCGTCGCCGAGATCCAGGCCGCACTGCACGGCCGCCGCGGCGGACCGTTCTCCGGCTGACCGCGATTCAGCGGGCCGGCGCGTCGAAGCGCCGGAACCACTCCAGGATGCGCGTATCGCGCTCGGTGCCGCTCATCTGCAGCCCGTGGGTGTCGCCCTCGAAGACCACGAGCTCATGCGTCTTGCCGAGCGCCTGCAGGCGTGCGGCGAACGGCCGCGCGTGCTCTGCTGCGCTGACGATGGGATCCGCGCCACCGTGCAGCACCAGCACCGGAGCGTTCAACTCCTCCGCCCAATGCACGGCCGACCGCGCGCGCAGCGCAGCCTCGGGGTCCTGTCCCGCCGGGATGGCACGGGCGAGCGCCGAGAGGCTGTTGCGACCTCCCGCGGCGCGCACGGCGAGCAGATCGGTGGGCGCACCGACGGTGGCGATCGCGCGGTACGGTGCGCCGGCCCGCGCCGCCATCAGCGCCATCATGCCGCCGCGCGAATAGCCGAGCGCGAACACCCGCTGCGGGTCGACCCACGGCAACCGCTGACCGATGCGGACGATCTGCAGCACATCGCGCAGATCGGCGCCGCCGAGCTCGTCGCGTCCCTCACCGCCGTCGTTGCCGCGGTACTGCGTGCCGATGACCACATATCCCGCACGCACGAAGCGGTCGAAGGCGAACTGCGTGTTGGGGCGCAGCTTGGAATCGTCGCCGGCGCCGCCGCGGTGGAACACCAGCAACGGCAGGCCCGCTCCCGGCTGCGCCCCGCTCGGTCGCCAAAGATATCCGACCACCCGCAGCCCGTCGCTCAGGTAGGTGATGCGCTCGCAGCTGACGCCCGGCGCGCCGCGAGCCGCGTACTCGTCGGCGCTGATGATCGCCGCCTCGGCTTGGTCGGGCGTGCGCATGACGAGGCCCTGCGCCTGTGCTGCCGCGGCTTCCTGCCGGTAGTTGGCCATCTGCCGCGATCGGTAGTCGCCGTAGTCCGGATCGCGCGCCGGACAGGCCTCGCGCGCGACGATCTCGGCGGGATACGCGGGGACGGGCGGCGACGCGGCGGAGACAGCGGTCGCTGCGGCGGACGACGCGACCCTCGGCGTCGGCGCTGCACAGCCGACGAGCGCAGCCGCCATCGCCACCATCGCCACCATCGTCGCCCCTGCGGACGACGGCGTCGGCACGGATCTCACGCGCTGCGGATCCTTCGAGGTCATGTCGTCTCTCCGTAGGTCAGGTCACCGCGCGTTCATCGCTTGCGCACGCCGCGCACCGGCTCGGCCTGCAGGGGATCCTCGGGCCAGTAGTGCCGAGGATAACGGCCACGCATGTCCTTGCGCACCTCGGAATAGGCGTTGCGCCAGAAGCTCGCGAGGTCGGCGGTCACCTGCAGCGGTCGCTGCGCCGGCGACAGCAGCTTGAAGGTCACGGGCAGCCGACCGTCGGCGAGGCGCGGCGTGGTCGCGAGACCGAACACCTCCTGCATGCGCATCGCGGCGCAGGGCGCGAGGTCATCGAGATAGTCGATACGGATGCGCGAGCCGGTCGGCACCGTGAGATGTGTCGGCAGCCACTCGTCGAGCCGACGGATGCGCTCGGCGCCGAGACGCAGCCGCAGCGCATCGCCCAGCGGCAGCTTGGCCAGATGCGCCCGGCGGGTGACCCCGTCGAGCCAGGGCGCGAGCCACTGCTCGAGGTCGGTCATCAGCGCGGCGTCGGAGAAGTCGGGCCATTCCGCGGTGCCCGGCATCTCCAGTCGCCGTGCGATACCGATGCGGGCGCGCAGGGCGCGGGTCTCGTCGGTCCAGGGCAGCCCATCGAGCCCCATCTGACGCAGCCCGTCGAGCATCGCAGCGAGCGCGGCGTCGGGCGGCACGCGCGGCAGCGGCTTCTCGTCGACCACGAGCGCGTCCAGCCGCTCCACCTGGCGCGCCACCACCGCCTCGTCGCGTGCCGACCATTCCACTTCGACCGCGCGTCGCAAGCGCCCGCCGGCGACCTCTTCGAGCGTCGCCCGATCGAGCGCGGCGGCGAGCAGGATGCGCGCCTCGCGGTCGCGGTCGTCGAGGTCGAGCGCGACGATGAATTCGCTGCGCGCGAGACGGTCGGCATGGGCGAACGCGGCACCGCGGCCGTTGGCGAGCAGATAGCGCGGCGCGGCGCCATCGCGGCGCCGACCGATGCGGTCAGGATAGGCGCAGGCGAGCAGACCGGCTGCGCCGACCGGCGGCGCGTCCGGGCGCGCGTCATCCGGCGCTTGCCGTGCGAAGAGATCCGCGGAGCGGCGCAACCGCATCAGCGCACCGCGGTCGATGCCCGCGTCCCGCCCGGCATCCCGCCCGGCATCGCCGCCGCGGCTGAACACGATGTCGAGCCGTGTGGTGACATCGGCGTCGCCTTCCGCGCCCGCGCGGCCGCTGCGACCGCGCAGCAGGTCACGCTCACCGAGCAGAGCGGCGAGCCGCGCACCCATGCCGCTCTCGCCGCGGCGCGCCGCCTCGCGCAGCAGGTGCGCGAGCCGCGGGTGCGCCGGTAGCCTCGCGAGCTCACGGCCATGCGCGGTGATGCGGCGTGCATCGTCCAACGCACCGAGACGCTGCAACAGATCACGGGCGCTGTCGAGCATCGGTGCGGGCGGCGCGTCGAGCCACGGCAGCGCCGCGGCATCGGCGGCGCCCCATTCGGCGAGGTCGAGCGCGAGCGGCGCGAGGTCCGCTTCGAGGATCTCGGGCGGCGTCTGCGCGGCGAGGCTGCGCTGCGCGCCCTCGCTCCACAACCGGTAACACACGCCCTCGGCGACGCGACCGGCGCGGCCGGCGCGCTGTTCGGCGGCGGCGCGCGAGATGCGGCGCGTCTCGAGCCGGCTCATGCCGGTGACAGGATCGAACACCGCGCGCCGCACCAGACCCGAGTCCACCACCGCGCGCACGCGCGGCAGCGTGAGGCTGGTCTCGGCGATGTTGGTCGCGAGGATCACGCGTCGCGGTCCGACGGGATCCGGGTCGAGCGCCCGCGCCTGCTCTGCAGGCGACAGTTCGCCATAGAGCGGCAGCAGCGAGACGCGCGCGGCGTCACGGGTGCCGTCGCGCAGCCCGTCGAGCATCCCCTCCAACATCCCGAGCGCGCGGCGGATCTCGCCCGCGCCCGGCAGGAACGCGAGCACATCACCCTCGCACTCGCGCAAGGCGCGCTGCACGGTGAGCGCCAACAGCCGTTCGGGCGGCTCGTCACCGCCCGGCGCGCCGGGGCCGGCCGGCAGCGACGGCATCGCGCGGCCGACATATCGCACCGCGACCGGGTACATGCGACCCGCGGCGGTGACCACCGGAACCTCGACGCCCGTCGCACGGGTCAACAACGCCGCGACCGCCGCGCCGTCGAGCGTCGCCGACATCACCACCACGCGCAGATCGGTGCCGAGCGCCGCGCGCGCATCGAGGCACAGTGCGAGCCCGGTGTCGGCCTGCAGGCTGCGCTCGTGGAACTCGTCGAACAGCACCGCCGCCACGCCCTCGAGCGCGGGATCGGACTGCAGCATGCGCGTCAGCACGCCCTCCGTGACGACCTCGATGCGTGTACGCGGACCGACCCGCGTGTCGAGCCGCATGCGATGGCCGACCGTGGCGCCGACCGTCTCGCCGAGCGTGGCGGCCATGCGTTCGGCCACCGCACGCGCCGCGAGCCGGCGCGGCTCGAGCATCAATATCTTGCGCCCCCGCACCCAAGGTTCATCGAGCAGCGCCAGCGGCACCACGGTGCTCTTGCCGGCGCCGGGCGGCGCCTCGAGCACGGCCGCGGGTCCCGCACGCAGCGCCGACCGCAGCGTGGGCAGGGCGGCGCCTATCGGCAGGTCCGGCAGCACTATCTTGGGGTGGGACATCGGGATGCGGCAGCTCTCGGCGCGCGCGCCATTGCGCGGCGCCCGCGGATTGTATGCAATCGGGCGGGTGAGGACCTTCAAGCGCATCCTGCTGGGGCTGGTGGCGACGCTCGCGCTGCTGTGGGGCGCGGCGATGGCCTGGGCCTACTGGCCGCCCGCGGAGCCCGGTGTGCCCGCGGCGACGCTCGCCAGGGCCGCCGACAAGTGGATCACCGTCGACGGTCTGCGGCTGCGTTACCGTGAGTGGGGCGAAGCCGCTGCGGACCGCCCCGACATCCTGCTGATCCACGGCTTCGGCAATTCGCTGCAGAGCTTCCGCGACCTCGCGCCGGCACTCTCCGGCTGCTGCCGCGTGGTCGCGATCGACATGCCGGGCTACGGACTGTCCGACAAGCCGGTCGACCACGACTACCACAACGGTCCGCAAGCGCAGGTGCTGGTCGCCGCCGCGAAGCAGCTCGGCCTGCGCCGCGTGGTCTACGCCGGACATTCTTTGGGCGGCGCGGTGGCGCTGCAGGCCGCGGTGCGCGATCCGGACGCCGGCGGCCTCGTGCTCATGAACCCCGGCATCATCCGCACCGGCGTACCGAGGATCGTGCAGCTGACGCTGCCGCCGCTGCCGCGCATGTCGGCGAAGATGTTCGGCGACCGCGGCTTCCGGGGCGCCTTCCTGCGCAGGTCCTATGTCCGCCCGGAGATCGTCACCGAGCAGGTGATGGACGAGGTCATGCTCGGCGCGCGCACCGACGACTACATGGCCGGGATGACGAGCCTCATGACCCAGTACCGCGAGGGCGAGGAGATCGCGCTCGCGCCGCAGGTGAAGGTGCCGACGCTGATCCCCTGGGGCGACCGCGACCGCAACAAGCCGCTGTCGGAAGCGGACGAACTGCAGCGCATGATCCTTGGCTCGAGACTGGTGCACTTCACCGAGGCCGGGCACTATGTGCACGAAGAGGCGACCCTCGGGGTCGCCCGCGCGATCCAAGACTGGCTGCGGGATGTGATGCCCGCACCGCAGATGCCCACCGCCGAAGACACGAAGGGAGCCTGAACGTGCGTCTCGACAGAATGCGCCGCAGCAGCAACGTGGAGGACGCCCGTGGCCAGAAGGCCGGCGGTGGCGGACTCGGTGGCCTGGGCGGTCTGGGCGGCGGCGGTCGCGGCGGACTGAAGCTCGGCCTCGGCGGCATCGTGCTGGCGCTCATCGCCTCCTGGCTGCTCGGCATCGATCCGCGCATCGCGCTCGGCGTGGTGCAGGGCGGTGCGGCCATCGCCGGCGCGGGCGGCGGCGGCGCGCCGGCGGCCTCGGCGCCGACCGGCGTGATGGGCGCACCCACCGATGCCGCGGGCGACGCGGCCAGCGCGGTGCTCGGCGACACCGAAGAGACCTGGACGGAGATCTTCAAGGCCGGTGGCGCGCAGTACAAACCGCCGGTGCTCAAGCTCTTCAGCGGCGAGGTGGTCACGGCTTGCGGTCGCGCCAACTCCGGTGCCGGTCCCTTCTATTGCCCCGGCGACCAGAAGGTCTACATCGACCTGACCTTCTGGAACGAGCTCGAGACGCAGTTCAAGGCGGCGGGCGACTTCGCGCAGGCCTATGTCATCGCGCATGAGGTCGGCCACCACATCCAGACCATCACCGGCATCTCGAAGCAGGTCCGAGAGGCGCAGGCGCGCGCCAACAAAGCGCAGCAGAACCAGCTGCAGGTGCTGATGGAGCTGCAGGCCGACTGCTACGCCGGCATCTGGGCGCACCACGCCGAGCGCTCGCGGCAGATCCTCGAGCAGGGCGACATCGAAGAGGCGCTCGCCGCCGCGTCGGCGGTCGGCGACGACACGATCCAGAAGCGCATGCAGGGCTATGTGCAGCCCGAGTCCTTCACGCACGGCACGGCGCAGCAGCGCATGCAGTGGTTCAAGCGCGGGCTCGAGACGGGCTCGATGCAGTCCTGCGACACCTTCAAGGCGGGGGCCTGACGGTGCGCGCCGCGGCGGCGGTCCTGCTCGCCCTGACGCTGGCGGGCTGCGCCACGGCGCCGAGGGATGCCGCATCGGAGGACGCCGCGCTGCAGCACGCACGCAAGCTGTTGCGCTCGACCATCCTCGTCGACGGCCACAACGACCTGCCCTACGCCATCCGCGGCTTCAAGGACGCGCCGGGCGACATCGTCGCCTACGACCTGCGCAAGCCGACGCCGGGCGACACCGACCTCGCGCGGCTGCGTGCCGGCGGACTCGGCGCACAGTTCTGGTCGGTCTACATCCCGGGTGAGGGACGCGGTCCGTTCGCGCGCCCGCAGCTCGAGCAGATCGAGATCGCACGCCGCATCATCGAGCGCTACCCGGACACCTTCCG
>CANHFH010000061.1 GCA_947459825.1 Pseudomonadota bacterium
GCACGCCGAGCAGCGCCGAGCCGATCCAGAGGTTGCGCCAGGCGCCGCTGAGGTCGGTGCCGACCGCGACATGCGGTCTGACGCCGGCGCTGCCGAGGTGCTGACGGGTCGCGAGGAACTGCATGACGCCGAGCGCCATGCCGACACCGGCCGCCATGAAGCCGACGCGCCAACCGTACTTCTGCGCGAGCCAGGCGGTGATCAGCGGTCCGATGAAGGCGCCGATGTTGATGCCCATGTAGAAGATCGTGAAGCCTGCATCCCGGCGACCGCCGCCCTCGGGATAGAGGTCCGCCACCAGCGCCGAGATGTTCGGCTTGAGCAGGCCGACGCCGAGGATGATGACGATCAGGCCGAGGTAGAACATCGAGGCGTTCGGCGACAGCCACAGGCCGAAGCTGCCGAGGGACATGAGGATGCCGCCGTACAGCACGGCTTTCTGGGCGCCGATCAGCCGGTCGGCGATCCAGCCGCCGGGCAGCGCGACGATGTACACCGCTGCGGTGTAGAGGCCGTAGATCGCGGTCGCCGTCTTGTCGTCGAGGCCGAGGCCGCCGCGCGCGATCGCGTCGACCAGGAACAGCACCAGCAGGGCGCGCATGCCGTAGAAGCTGAAGCGTTCCCACATCTCGGTGAAGAACAGCGTGGCGAGGCCGCGCGGATGGCCGAAGAAGCTCTGGCCGTCGGATGCGTTCATATGTGTCTCCCCCTGGTTACGCCGAGTGTGCGCGAAGCCGGGGCGCGGCGGCAAGGCAGCGCGCGTGCGGGGCGGGTGCAGGGCGGACCGCGCCTTCAGGCGTCGGCGATGGCCTCGTCGTCCCGGCGCAACCGGTTCACGAGACGGGCCATCAACAGTCCGCCCTCGTAGAGCAGGTACATGGGCACCGCCATGATGGTCTGCGAGATGGCGTCCGGCGGCGTGAGGATGGCGGCGATGACGAAGATGCCGATCAGCACATAGCCGCGCGCGGCGGCGAGCCGCTCGACGCTCATCATGCCGGTCATCACCAGCAGCACGACCACCACCGGCACCTCGAAGGCGAGACCGAAGCAGAAGAACATCGTCAGCACGAAGTCCATGTAGCTGTTGATATCGGTCATCATGCGCACGCCCTGCGGCGTGGTGCCGGCGAAGAACTCGAACATCACCGGGAACACGGCGTAGTAGGCGAACACCACGCCCGCGTAGAACAGCAGGATCGAGGACACCAGCAACGGCAGCGCGAAGCGCTTCTCGCGCCGGTAGAGGCCGGGCGCCACGAACGCCCAGACCTGGTAGAGCACGAACGGCATGGCGATGAACAGCGCCACGAAGAACGCGAGCTTGAACGGCGTCATGAACGGCGAGATGACGCTGGTCGCGATGAGCGAGGACCCTTCGGGCAGTTTGGCGATCAGCGGCTGGGCGACCACCGTGAACACCTCGTTGGCGAAGAACGCCAGCGGCACGAACACCACGAGGACGGCGATGAAGGCGCGCAGCAGCCGATCGCGCAGCTCCAGCAGATGCGAGATCAGCGTGCCTTCGGCGAGCTGCTCAGGAGGGTCTTGGCTCATCGGGGCCGTTGCGGTTGACATAGTCGTCGACCGGCGAGGGCGGCGGTGCGGCGGTGGGTTCGGCGGTAGGTTCGGCGACGGGTGGAGCGGCGGGCGGCGGCGGGCGCGAGGCCTCGGCCGCCTCGACCTCGAGCTGCTCGCGGAACTGGCGCGCCATAGCGCGGGCGCGGCCCATCCACTGGCCGACCCGGCTGACGAGCCCGGGCAGCTTCTCGGGACCGAGCACGATCAGGGCGATGACCATGATCAGCAGCAGTTCGCTGAAGCCGACTTCGAACATCGGGACGGCACCCGCCGCGCGGGCGCGGCTCAGGCCTGGCGGTCTTGCGGCTTGGCGGCCTCAGCCTTGGCGTGGGCCTCCGGGAACTCGGCGTCGGCTTCCTGCTTGAGCTGACGCGCGCTCTCTTCGGCATCGCCGTCGTTGAGGCCTTTCTTGAAGCCCTTGACCGCCGCCCCGAGGTCGGAGCCGATGGTGCGCAACTTCTTGGCCCCGAACACCAGCAGCACCACCAGCAGGATGATGATCAGTTCGCGCATTCCGATTCCCATGACGACCTCTGTCCGGCGGGCGGTGAGTGACCTTGACCCTCCGATGATAGGACAAAAGGGGTCGGCGGGGGTTCCTCGGGCGTCAGGGGTCTCCCGGGGGTACCTCGAGCCAGAAGGTGACCGGTCCCTCGTTCACCAGCGAGACCTTCATGTCGGCGCCGAACCGGCCCGAGGCGACCGTCGGGTGGGCGGCCCGGGCGCGGTCGCAGAAGAACCCGAACAGGCGCTCCGCCTCGGCTGGGCTGGCGGCGGTGCTGAAGCCCGGCCGGTTCCCCTTGCGGGTGTCGGCGGCCAAGGTGAACTGCGGGACCAGCAGCAATCCGCCCCCGATATCGGCGACGGACCGGTTCATGCGGCCCTCGTCATCACCGAACACCCGGTAGGCGAGCAGCCTCTCGAGCAACCGCAGGGCGGTGCGCTCGTCATCCCGCGGCTGCACGCCGACCAACACCATCAAGCCCGGCCCGATGGCGCCGATGCGCTCGCCGGCCACATCGACGCTGGCGGAGGAGACGCGCTGCAGGAGGGCGATCATGCGGTCGGGAGGGGTCGGCGTGGTGGCTTTTCAGGCGGCGAAACCTTAACATCGCGCCCGAGTTTTCGCATGTTGAAACGGTCTTCGGGGGTTGTGGTGACGAAGTTCCTCGCAGCGCTGTCGCTCACGGCGGCGTCCATCGCGCTGGCCGCGTTCTCGCCGGCCGTGCACGCTCAGTCCGCCGGTGATGCCCAACGCGGCGCCAAACTGGCCTATACCTGTCTCGGCTGCCACGGCATCCCGAACTACAAGAACGCCTATCCCACCTACAGCGTCCCCAAGCTCCGCGGTCAGCACCCGGAGTACCTGGTGATCGCGCTGCAGGCCTACCGCAGCGGCGAGCGCAGCCACGCCACCATGCACGCCAACTCGGCGTCGTGGAGCGATAAGGATTTCGCCGACATGGCCGCCTTCCTCGCGGGCCCCGTGGTCGCCCCGGCCGCCGCCCCCAAGCCGGTCGGCAAGATGCCGGCGGCCGGTCAGACCTGCGTCGCCTGCCACGGCACCGACGGCATCGGCATCACCCCGCAGTACCCGACCCTCGCCGGTCAGCACGCCGATTACCTCGAGCGCGCGCTCACCGACTACAAGAAGGGCGGCCGCAAGAACGCCATCATGTCGGGCTTCGCGGGCCAGCTGTCCGCGAAGGACATCCGCGAACTGTCGCGCTACTACTCGGCGCAGCGCCCGGGCCTCGACACCTCCAAGCGTCCCGCGCGGCGCTGACCGCCGCGGCGCACCCCGGTCGCGGGGCAGCGCTTATTCTTTGAGCCGCTCGAGGAAGGTCGCGCGCGTCTTCAGCTCGAAGTCGCGGTTCGACTTCTTGCGGAACCCGTGGCCCTCGTCGCGCGCCGCGAGATACCACACCTCGGCGCCGTTGGCGCGCACCCGCGCCACCATCTGTTCGCTCTCCGACGCCGGTACGCGCGGGTCGTTGAGCCCCTGGATCACGAGCAGCGGTCTGCGGATCGCCTCCGCCCGCGTCAGCGGCGAGATGCGCTGCAGGAAGCGGCGCATCGCCGGGTCGCGCTCGTCGCCGTACTCGACACGCCGCAGGTCGCGGCGGTAGGGCGCGGTGTTGGTGAGGAAGGTGACGAAGTTGCTGATGCCGACGATGTCGATGCCGCCGCGCAAGCGGTCGCCGAAGGCGATCATCGACGCCAGCACCATGTAGCCGCCGTAGGAACCGCCGCTCACCACGACGCGGCCGGCGTCGAGACCGGGCTGCGCCGAGATCCACACCAGCAGAGCGCCGATGTCGCGCACCGAGTCCTCGCGCAGGCGGCCGTTGTCGAGCATGGTGAAGCTGCGGCCGTAGCCCGTCGAGCCGCGTACATTCGGCTGGATGACGGCATAGCCCAATTCATTGACCAGGTACTGCGTCCAGGCGCTGTAGCCGGGTCGTGACTGGCCCTCCGGGCCGCCGTGGATGTCGATGACGACGGGGTGCGGGCCCGGGCCCGCCGGCCGGTAGACGAAGGCGGGGATGCGCCGTTGACCGCCCTGTGCGCGGTCCCAGGTCGGATAGCGCACCAGTTCCGCCGGCACCATGCGGGCGGGATCCGCGGCGCCGGTCTCGCTCTTCGTCCAGCGCGTCGCCGCGCCGGTCGCGAGGTCGAGCGTCCAGGCATCGCGCGGCGACTGCGCGGTGTCGACGCTCATCCCGAGCCGGCCGCCGGTGCGGTCGAAACGCAGCCCTGAGACGATGCCCTGCGGCAGCCCCGCGGGCGTGATCGTACGGGCGGCGCCGAGATCGAGCAGCGACAGCTTGCCGTAGCCGTCCGCGTTCGCGACGAAGGCGACGTAGCGGCCGTCCGGGCTCGGTTCGAAATCTTCGATGTCCCAGGGCACATCGGCGGTCAGGGTCCGCAGGCTGCCGTCCTGCAGATCGAGGTAGCGCAACTGCTGGAACTCGCCACCGAGGTCCGCCGTCAACCAGACCCCGCGGCCGTCGGCGCTGAAGCGTGCACCGCCGATGGCGGTCTTGGGCGCGGCCTTCCCGGACGCCGCCGGCAAAGCGAGTTCGCGGTATGCGCCGGTCGCGATCTCCGCGAGGTAGAGGCGCGCCTCGGTCACCGAGGTGGTCTGCAGCAGCAGCAGCTTCGAACCGTCCTGCGACCAGTCGACCGGCGCCCAGGTCTGGCCCTGCGAGGCGACGACGAGCCGCGGCGCAGCGGGCGTGCCCGTCTGGCCGACCTCGACGAGGTAGACATCGGTCGCGATGCCGTCGCGTGCGTTGCCCGTGAACGCGAGCCGCGCGCCGTCGCGCGACCACAGCGCTCCGCCGTGCCGCGACCTGCCGTCGGTGAGCAGTCGCGGCGTGCGTTCGCCGCCGCGCTGCAGGAAGATCTGCGCGTTCTCGTCGCCGCCGCGGTCGCGCGAGAAGGCGAAGCCGCCGTCCGCGGCCGGGCTCGCCACGACGCCGCCCACCGGCTCCACGCCCCAGGTGAGCTGTTCGCGCGCACCGAGCGGCGAGGCGACGCGGTGCACCTGTTCGACCTCGCCGAAGCGCGTGCTGATGAGCAGGCTGCCGTCCGGGAGGAAGTCGCGGAAACTCGCGCTGCGACCGGCCAGCCAGCCGTCGAGCGTCTCGGCGACGCGCGGCGAGTGCGGCGGGACGCCCTCGAGCACGAGGTTGCCGCGGTCGATGCGCGGCGGCGGCGGAGCCGGGACCGCAGCGGGCGTCGGGGTCGCGGCGGTGGCGGAGATGGACAGGAACGCCGCAGCGACGATCAGGACGGCGGAGCGGGCGGCGGGGAAGGCGTGCAGGTGTGGCATGGCGTACGTGATAGCCCACCGCGACGCCCCTCGCAAGGGCTGCCCGCGCCGGCATCGCGCCGGTCTGCGGGGCTTTTGCCCCGCCGTCCTCTAGAATCGGCGGCACCATGTCCGGGCCCGCAGCTTCCGACGGCATCCATGTCGTCGACACCCACTATGTCCAGCCGCTGTTCGATGCGGCGCATCTCATCGTGCAGGACGGTCGCGCGGCCTTCGTCGACTGCGGTACCGCGCATGCCGTACCGCGGCTGCTCGCTGCGCTCGAGGCCCAGGGGCTGGGCGTCGACGCGGTCGACTGGCTGCTGCTCACGCATGTGCACCTCGACCACGCCGGCGGCGCGGGCCAGCTGCTGCGTGCGCTGCCGCGCGCGCGGGTCGCGGTGCATCCGCGCGGCGCGCCGCATCTCATCGACCCGCGCAAGCTCATCGACGCCTCGATCGCGGTGTACGGCGAGGAGAACTACCGTCGCCTGTACGGCGAGCTGCTGCCGATCGACGCGTCGCGTGTCGAGACGACGGCCGACGGTGCGATGCTCGCGCTCGGCGGCCGCAGCATCGAGGTGCTGCATACGCCCGGCCACGCGTTGCACCATCAGGCCTTCTTCGACCGCTCGGCGCAGGTGATCTTCACCGGTGACACCTTCGGCGTCGCCTACGGCGCGCTCGCGGTCGACGGCCATCCTTTCTCGGTGCCGACCACCAGCCCGACGCAGTTCGACCCCGAGCAGCTGCTGGCCTCGATCGCCCGCGTCACGGCGAGCGGTGCACACACCGCCTGCCTCACGCACTACGGCCGCATCGGCGAGCTGCCGCGCGTCGGCGAGGACCTCGCACGCATGGTGCGCCGCTTCACCGACACCGCGCTGGCCCACGCCGCACGCCCCGCCGCCGAGGCGCGCACCGCGATCCGCGACGGGCTGCGCGCCGTCGTGCTCGATGAATGGCGGCGGCTCGGCGCCACCGCGCCGGAGTCCCTGCTCGAGGCCTGGGCCGGCTTCGACTTCGACCTCAACGCCGACGGCCTGATGGCCTGGCTCGCGCGCCGCGCGCGCTGATCCGCAACGGCCGCACCGCATCGGAGCACAGATATGTCCAAGACTTTCAAAGGTTTCCGCATCCACGAGATCGACGGGAAGATCGTCGCGCGCTTCGACGAGCTGACCCTCGACGACCTCGCGCCCGGCGAGGTGGTGGTGCGCGTGCTGTACTCGGACATCAACTACAAGGACGCGCTCGCCGCGACCGGCGCCGGCCGCATCCTGCGCCGCTATCCGCTGGTGGGCGGCATCGATCTCGCAGGCGTGGTCGAGTCCTCGTCCGATCCGCGCTGCAAGCCGGGCGACCATGTGCTCGTCACGGGCTGCGGCCTCTCCGAGGTGCATGACGGCGGCTACGCCGAGTACGCGCGCCTCAAGGGCGAGTGGGTGATCCCGATGCCGCCCGGGCTCGGCGCGTTCAAGGCGATGTCGCTCGGCACGGCGGGTTTCACCGCGGCGCTCGCCATCCACCGCATGGAGCACAACGGCCAGACGCCCGCGCGCGGACCCGTGGTGGTGACCGGCGCCACGGGCGGCGTGGGCAGCATCGCGATCGACATGCTCGCGGGGCGCGGCTACGAGGTCGTCGCCGTCACGGGCAAGGCGGAGTCCGTCGATTATCTGAAGTCGCTCGGCGCTGCGCAGGTGCTGCTGCGCGGCGAGATCGACTACGGCAAGCGGCCGATGGAATCGGTGCGCTGGGCGGGCGCGGTGGACAACGTCGGCGGCGAGATGCTGACCTGGCTCACGCGCACGGTGGACAACTGGGGAAACATCGCCAGCATCGGTCTCACCGGCGGCGCAGAACTGCACACCACCGTGATGCCGTTCATCATCCGCGGCGTCAACCTGCTCGGCATCAACTCCGCCGCCACGCTGCGCGACACGCGGCTCGTGGTCTGGAACCGCATCGCCACCGATCTCAAGCCGCGTCATCTCGACCGCATCGCCACGCGCACCATCGCGTTCGCGGAGCTGCCGCAGGCCTTCGACGCATACATCAAGGGTGCGGTCACCGGCCGCACGGTCGTCAAGATCGGCTCCGGCGCCTGAGGGCGCGGCGCAGGGCGCACACGGCATGGACGAAACGCAGCGCATCATCGACGGCGCGGTCCGGCTCGGTGTCGTGCTCGACGCCGTGCAGGCGGCGACGCTCTCGCGTCTGCTGGACGAGCTCACGCGCTGGAACAGGACCTACAACCTCACGGCCGTGACCGCGCGCCACGAGATGATCACGCACCATCTGCTCGACAGCCTGTCCGTGACGCCGCATCTGCACGGCGCGCGCATCGCCGATGTCGGCACCGGCGCGGGCTTCCCCGGGTTGCCGCTCGCCGTCGCGCAGCCGCAGCGGCGGTTCACGCTGCTCGACTCCAACGGCAAGAAGGTGCGCTTCGTAGCGCACGCCGCGCGCACGCTCGGTCTCGGCAATGTCGAGGCGCTGCAGGCGCGCGCCGGCGAGTGGGTTCCGCCCGCACCCTTCGATACCGTGGTGGCGCGCGCTTTCGCGCCGCTGCCGGACTTGGTCGCGCAGGTGGCGGCGCTCTGCAGCCCCGATACCCGCGTGCTCGCCATGAAAGGCCGTCGCGATCCGGCTGAACGGGCGGGGTTGCCGGCCGGTTGGCGGATCGAGGGCGACCATGACCTCGTGGTGCCGGGCCTCGGCGCCGAACGGCATGTGTTGGTGCTGCGGCCGCCGGGTACCGCGCCGGGCGCCGCACCGGCTGCCGCCCCGAACGGGTAGACTGCCACCATGACCCGCGTGATCGCCGTCGCCAACCAGAAAGGTGGCGTGGGCAAGACCACCACCGCCGTGAACCTCGCCGCGTCGTTGGCCATGACCAACCGGCGCGTGCTGCTCATCGACCTCGATCCGCAGGGCAACGCCACCATGGGCTGCGGCGTCGAGAAGACCTCGCTCGTGCACACCGTGGGCGATGTACTGGTCGGCCACTGCCGGTTCTCGGAGGCGCGCCTGCAGCTCGAGTCGCCGCCGATGGCGCTGCTGCCCGCGAACCAGGACCTCGTCGCCGCCGAGGTGCAGCTGCTGTCGATGCCGGCCGGCCGCGAGGCGCGGCTGCGCGAGGCGTTGGCACCGGTGCGCAACGGCTACGACATCATCCTCATCGATTGTCCGCCCTCGCTCAACCTGCTGACCGTCAACGCGCTGGTCGCGGCCGACGGCGTGCTGGTACCGATGCAGTGCGAGTACTACGCGCTCGAGGGCCTCACCGCCCTGATGTCGACCATCGAGCAGATCCGCGCCACCGCGAACCCCGCGCTGGAGATCGAGGGCGTGCTGCGCACGATGTACGACCCGCGGAACAACCTCACCAACGAGGTCAGCGACCAGCTGACCGCGCACTTCGGCGACAAGGTGTTCCGCACCATCGTGCCGCGCAACGTGCGGCTCGCCGAGGCGCCGTCGTTCGGCAAGCCCGTGCTGCTGCACGACAAGGAATCGCGCGGCGCGATCGCCTATCTCGCGCTCGCCGGCGAGATGATCCGTCGCGGCGAGGCGGCGACCACCGTCGGCGCCGCCGCAGGCGGCTGACACCCATGCTCGTCGAGCCGCGCAAGGCGGCGCCCGGCGCCGTGTGGCGCTGGTCGCGGCAGGCGCTGCAGCTGCTGTGGCGCGGGCGCGGTTTCTGGCTCGCACTGTCGCTGCTGATGTGCCTGGGGCTGTTCTTCGTGCACCGGTTGCCGTTGATCGCCGGTCTGCTCGCTTTCGGCGCGCTGCTCGCCTGCATCCTGATCGCCGCGCGGCTCGACCGCGCAGGCCCGTTGCGCCTCGGCGAGGTGCTGGCGATGTTGGGCAGCCATCGCCGCGTGCTGCTGCCCTACACGCTGGGCGTGGTGCTCGTCGGCGGGATCATCTGGGCGTTGCTGCTCGCGCGGCCGGGCGTGCCGTGGTGGAACATCCTCTACACCTCGCGCAACGCCGTCGAGATGCTCTCGAGCGATGGCTTCGAGGCGCTGCGGCAGGTGTTCGTGTACCCGGCGTTCGCGCTCGGCCTCAGCTATTTCGGGCTCAACATCCCGGGTCTGACCTCGTTCTTCCAGTTCCCCTGCATGACGCTGCTCGGGCTGCCGTTCCGCGACGCTTGGCGGCTGGGCGCCGCGGGGCAGGTGCTGAACCTGCTGCCGCTGCTCGCCGTCGCGCTGCTGTTCGTGGTGCTGCCGGTGGTCTGCGGGGTCTGGCTGCCCTTCCTGGTGCCGGTGCTGTACTGCTTCTTCGGCGCGCTCTGCTATGTCGCGTTCCGCGAGATCTACCTCGGTGTGGCCGAGAACAGCCCCGCGCGCGCCGCGCCTGTCACCGCTGTCGCGCCCGCGGTGGCGCGCCCGAGTCCGTTATCATCCCGGGCATGAGCCAGAAGAAACCCAGCCTCGGACGCGGCCTCGAAGCCCTGCTCGGTCAGGTGAGCGCGGCCCGTCCCGTACCGACGGCTGCCCCGGAGGCAGCGGCCAGCGCGTCGGCTGCGGCGGGTGGGGATGAGTTGGTGCGGCTGCCGGTCGATGTGCTGCAGCGCGGTCGTTATCAGCCGCGCGTCGACATGCGGCCCGAGACGCTGGAGGATCTGGCGCAGTCCATCAAGACGCAGGGCGTGGTGCAGCCCATCGTGGTCCGGCCCATCGGCGAGATGCCGGGTGCGGCACCGACCGCGGCCGGTGCACCCGGGCAGCGCTACGAGATCATCGCCGGCGAGCGCCGCTGGCGGGCCGCCCAACAGGCCGGTCTGACCGAGATTCCGGCGGTGGTGCGCCGTGTGCCCGACGAGGCTGCCATCGCGATGGCCCTCATCGAGAACATCCAGCGCGAGGACCTCAATCCGATGGAGGAGGCGCGCGCCCTCGACCGGCTGATCCGCGAGTTCAGCGTGACCCATCAGCAGGCGGCCGACGCCGTCGGCCGGTCCCGGGCCGCGGTCAGCAACCTGCTCCGCCTCCTGGAGCTGGCCCCCGAGGTCGCCGAACTGGTCGACCGCCGCGAGATCGAGATGGGCCATGCGCGCGCCTTGCTCGGCCTGACCCAGAAGCGACAGCAGCTGGATGCGGCTCGATTGGTCATAAAGAAAGGCTTATCTGTCCGCCAAACGGAAGAATTGGTCCGCCAGTTGAACAATCAAGCGGGTGGTGGGGAATCGGGCGGGGGTTCCGGCGGCGGTGGTGGCGGCGGCGCTCGCAAGGATCCGAACATCCTCGACCTTGAATCCCGGCTCGCCGAGACCCTGGGCGCCAAGGTCGCCATCGAGCATTCCGGCAAGTCCGGCAAGGGCCGCGTGGTCGTCGCCTACAACTCGCTCGACGAGCTCGACGGCATCCTCAACCACATCCGTTGAGGTGCTCGTCGCGGCGCTCGCCACAAACCCCGTTTTTGGCATTGCTGCCGTAGGGGTCCCCCCCTATAATCCGCGCGCCTTTTCGGTAGGGGCCTTTTGTCCCCACGGAACTCCGCATGAGCGCACTCGGCGACACTGACACGCGCAGACTCGCCGTCCGCATCCTCGTCGCGCAGTCGGTGGTCACTCTGGGCTTGGCAGCGCTGGTCGCAGCCGTGGTCGATGGGGCGAGCGGTCGATCCGTCCTGGCAGGCGGATTGATCGGTCTGATCTCGAACCTGTTCATGACGATCGCCGCGCTGCGCTACACGCAGAACCCCGGCCTCGCTCTCGGACGGATCCTGATCGGCCAACTCGGGAAAGTGCTGCTGACGGTCGGGATGTTCCTGGCCTTGGCGCAACGCAAGGATGTCGTGTGGCCCGCCGCGCTCGCGGGCTACGCAGCAACCCTGCTGGTTTTCTGGGTCGCTCCGGTGCTTTCGGCGCCGAAGCTGCCGCCGCGAGGCGGGCATAGATGAGCGGGTTTTCGGACTGACCAGGATCGACGACACAACATGGCCAGCGAGAAGGGCGAGTCGCCCACCGAATACATCGTCCACCACCTCAAGCACCTGAAGGTCGGCGAGGGCTTCTGGACGTTCCACATCGACACGCTGTTGATGTCGTCGCTGCTGGCCGCGGCCGTCGCCGCATTCCTGTACGTCGGCGCGCGCCGCGCCACCGCTGCCGGTGGCGCCCCCACCGGTCTGCGCAACTTCGTTGAGATGATCTACGAGTTCATCGACAACCAGGTCGCCGATGTCTATCACGGCAACCGCGCGTTCCTCGTCGCGTTGGCGCTGTCGCTGTTCACCTGGATCGTGGCCATGAACTCCATGGATCTGCTGCCGATCGACCTGCCGGGCAAGGTGGCGGGGCTCTTCGGCGCCGAATACTTCCGCGTGCTGCCCACCGCCGACCTCAACGGCACCATCGCCATGGCCGTCGTCGTGCTGTGCCTGATCATCATCTACGCCGTGCGCGCCAAGGGCGTCGGCGGCTACCTGCATGAGTGGTTCACCGCGCCGTTCGGAAACAACCCGCTGCTCTGGGTGCCCAACTTCGCGCTGAACGTCGTCGAGCTGCTCGCCAAGCCCGTGTCGCTGTCGATGCGGTTGTTCGGCAACATGTACGCAGGCGAGCTGCTGTTCATGCTCATCGCGCTGCTCAGCATGGGCTTCGTCGCCTCGCTCGGCGGTGCGGCGCTGTTCGTCGGCCAGATCATCGCCGGCACGTTCTGGGCGATCTTCCACATCCTGATCGTGCTGCTGCAGGCCTACATCTTCATGATCCTCCCCATCGTCTACATCTCGATGGCCGAGGAACACCACTGA
>CANHFH010000062.1 GCA_947459825.1 Pseudomonadota bacterium
CTGCCGTGGCCGTAGCCGCGCCATCGGCACCGCCAGCAGCGCGAGCACGAACACCATCACCGGAAGACCGACCCGCCACGCGAGCTCGGCGCGCGACTCGAGGTCGCCACGGGCGGCGAGCTGCGAAGTGGGCACCGACTCGATGTCGAAGCGGCCCGACCCGGGGTCTGGCAACCGCACGGGGATGACATTCTCCCGGAAGCGGACGCGACGGAACTCGGCCGACCCCGGACGACCCTCGTAGCGCTCACCATCGAGCAGCGTCAGGGTGTGGAGCGTGCCATCCGGCGAGATCTCATGCCGCGCGCGGTCGGCGAGCGCGATCTCGTAGACACCGTCCCGCACCCGCTTCACGAACACCTTCTCGAGAGTCCCGTCGGCGCCCTCTGACTGGGCGTAGAACACCGCGGAGCCGCCCCCGAAGCTGCGGAACTTGCCGGCGGCGATGGGCGCGAACTCGCCTGCTCGCAGCGCCTCGCTGCGCAGTTGCTGCACGCTGCGCGCGGCGTCGGGCTGCGCCCGCAGGGAGAGCCAAGCGACGCCGCCGGCGACCAGCAACGCGAGCAGCGCGATGGGTGCGTAGATGCGCCAGGGTGACACGCCGCAGGCGACCACCGCGGTCATCTCGCTGTCGTGGTAGAGGCGGCCAAGCGCCAGCATGACGCCGAGCAGCAGACCCACCGGCAGCAAGACCGCCAGATTGCGGATGGTGCCGAACCCTACGAGCTGCAGCACGACCTCGCGCGGGAAACCGCCCTCGGCGGCCCGCGCCAGCACCGAGGCCAGTTGGTTGGTCAGCAGCACCACGAGCAGCACCGTCGTCACCGCCAGCCAAGCGAAGACGATCTCGCGCAAGAGGTATCGGGACAGGATCCGCGCCAAACTCCGACCTCGCGGTGAAGATGCCCGCAAAAACGCTAGAATAGCAGGTCGCTTGTACCCCTTTCCGGAGCGCTCCCATGCATATCGACATCTTCACCGGCAACATCTCGCAGCGCGAGGCCGACTGCCTCGTGGTCGGCGTACACGACGGCGGAGTGTTGTGTGCGGCGGCGGCGGCGCTCGACAAGCGCGCGGGCGGTGCGATCAGCCGTTTCCTCAAGCGCGGCGACTTCCCGGGCCGTCTCGCCGAGACCCTGCTGCTGCCGGCCTCGCCGCGCCTCAAGGCGACGCGCATCCTGTTGGTCGGCCAGGGCAACGCCGCCGTCAGCCGACGCAACTGGCGCCGCGCGCTGGTCGCCGCGATCGGCGCCCTGTCGCGTACCCGCTGCGCGAGCGCTGCGGTCGCCCTCACCCGCCCCGAGGGCCGTGAACTCGACGATTACCTCTTCGGTCGTTCGGCCGCTGAGGCCATCCACGCCGCGCTTTACCGCGTCAACGACCTGAAGTCGGGCACGAAGCCTGCGGCGCCCGCCCTCGCCCGCATCGCGCTCGGTCCGGTGCGTCCGGCCCGCGCCGCCGCCGCCCGCCGCGGTGTCGCCCACGGCCAGGCCTCGGGCGCCGGCGCCCGCGTGATGCGCGACCTCGCGAACCTCCCGGGCAATGTCTGCACGCCGACCTACCTCGCCGAGCAGGCCCGTGCGCTCGCCGCTCGCCATCCCTCGCTGCGGGTCCGCGTCCTCGAGGAAGCCGACATCCGCGCCGAGAAGATGGGCTGCTTCCTCGCGGTCACGCAGGGCAGCGAACAGCCGCCGAAGTTCATCGTGCTCGAACACAAGGCCAAGCGCGGCCCGCGTGCACCCGTGGTGCTCGTCGGCAAGGGCATCACCTTCGACACCGGCGGCATCTCCCTCAAGGACCCGGGCGCGATGGACGAGATGAAGTTCGACATGTCGGGTGCCGCCGCCGTCCTCGGCGCGATGTCCGTCGTGGCCGCGCTCGACCTGCCGCTCAATGTGGTCGGTCTCGTGCCGACCTGCGAGAACATGCCGAGCGGCCGTGCCATCAAGCCGGGCGACATCGTCACCAGCGCCGCCGGCATCACGGTGGAGATCCTGAACACGGACGCCGAGGGCCGCCTGATCCTCTGCGATGCGCTGCACTACGCCCGTCGCTACAAGCCGCAGGCCGTGGTCGACCTCGCGACGCTCACCGGCGCCTGCGTCATCGCGCTCGGCATCCACCACAGCGGCGTGATGGCCAACGACGACGCGCTCGCCCGCGAACTGGTCGACTCCGGCCTGCGCGCCGACGACCGCGCGTGGCAGTTGCCGCTCACCGAGGAATACGGTGAGCAGCTCAAGAGCAACTTCGCCGACATGGCCAATGTCGCCGGCCGCGACGGCGGCGCCATCACGGCGGGCGCCTTCCTCGGCCGCTTCACGAAGGGCCTGCGCTGGGCGCATATGGATATCGCCGGCTCAGCTTATGTCGGCGGCGCCGGCAAGGGCAGCACCGGGCGTCCGGTGGCCCTGCTCACCGATTTCCTGCTGCGCCGCGCTGGCCGCTGATCGGCGACGCTCACGACCATGGACAAGGTCTACTCGCCGGCCGAGATCGAGCAACGCCTGTACGCACGCTGGGAGGCCTCCGGGCTCTTCGGACCGCAGGCCGAGGGTCCCGGCTACTGCATCGTCATCCCGCCACCCAATGTGACGGGGACGCTGCACATGGGGCACGCGTTCCAGGACACGATCATGGACGCCCTCACCCGCTACCACCGCATGCGCGGTGAGGCGGCGCTGTGGCAACCGGGTACCGACCACGCGGGCATCGCCACGCAGATGGTCGTCGAGCGGCAGCTGGAAGGCGAAGGACTCACCCGCGCAGGGCTCGGCCGCGATGCGTTCATCGAGCGGGTCTGGAAGTGGAAAGGGGAGTCCGGCGGCACCATCGCGCGCCAGATGCGCCGGCTCGGTGCCTCGGTCGATTGGTCGCGTGACCGCTTCACGATGGATGAAGGCCTGTCGCGCACGGTCACCGAAGTGTTCGTGCGGCTCTATCAAGAAGGCCTCATCTACCGCGGCAAGCGGCTCGTCAACTGGGACCCCGTGCTGCAGACCGCGGTCTCCGACCTCGAGGTGCTCAACACCGAAGAAGACGGGTCGCTCTGGCACCTGCGCTATCCGCTCGCCGATGGCAGCGGGCACCTCGTCGTCGCCACCACGCGCCCCGAGACCATGCTCGGCGATGTCGCGGTCGCCGTCGCCCCCGGCGACGAGCGTTACGCGGCGCTGGTCGGCAGGATGCTGCGCCTGCCCCTCGCCGACCGCGAGATACCGGTCATCGCCGACAGCTATGTGGACCCCGAGTTCGGCTCGGGTTGCGTCAAGATCACCCCGGCGCACGACTTCAACGACCATGAGGTCGGCGAGCGCCACAGCCTGCCCCGCATCAACGTCTTCACGCCCGATGCGCGCATGAACGACGAGGTGCCCGAGCGCTTCCGCGGCCTCGACCGCTTCGAAGCGCGCAAGCGTGTGGTCGCCGAGCTTGAGGCGGCGGGGCTCCTCGAGCGCATCGACCCGCACAAACTCATGGTGCCGCGCGGCGACCGTTCCGGCTCGGTCATCGAGCCGTATCTCACGGACCAGTGGTATGTGCGCATCGAGCCGCTCGCCAAGCCCGCCATCGCCGCGGTCGAGGACGGCTCGATCCGCTTCGTGCCCGAGAACTGGTCCCGCACCTACTTCGAGTGGATGCGCAACATCAAGGATTGGTGCATCAGCCGCCAGCTGTGGTGGGGGCATCGCATCCCTGCCTGGTACGACGCCGAAGGCAAGCTCTATGTCGGCCGCACCGAGGCGGAGGTGCGCGCTGCGCATGGGCTCGCGCCCGCCGTCGCGCTGCGCCAGGACGAGGATGTCCTCGACACCTGGTTCTCGTCGGCGCTCTGGCCGTTCTCCACGCTCGGCTGGCCCGACGATACCGCCACGCTGAAGCGTTTCTATCCGACCGCGGTGCTCGTCACGGGCTTCGACATCATCTTCTTCTGGGTCGCCCGCATGATCATGATGGGCATCAAGTTCACGGGCGAGGTCCCGTTCCGCGAGGTCTATGTCCACGGCCTGATCCGCGACTCGGAAGGCCAGAAGATGTCGAAGTCGAAGGGCAATGTCATCGACCCGCTCGACATCGTCGACGGCATCGCGCTCGAGGACCTGGTCCGCAAGCGCACCACCGGACTCATGCAGCCGCGGCTCGCGCCCGGCATCGAGAGATCGACCCGCAAAGCCTTCCCGGCGGGCATCGAAGCGCACGGCACCGACGCCCTGCGTCTCACCTTCGCCTCGCTCGCGACGCAGAGCGCCGACCTGCGCTTCGACCTCGCGCGCGTCGGAGGCTATCGCAACTTCTGCAACAAGCTCTGGAACGCCTCGCGTTTCGTGCTGATGACCCTCGAGGACGCTGAAGGTCGCCCGCTCGACCCGGAACTCATGACGGGCGCCGTGAAGCCGGGTGTCGCGGAACGCTGGATCGGATCGCGGCTCGGCAAGGTCATCCGAGAGGTCGAAGCCGGCTTCGCCGAGTACCGCTTCGACTTCGCCGCCACCGCGCTCTACGAGTTCACCTGGTACGAGTTCTGCGACTGGTACCTCGAACTCACCAAGCCGGTGCTGCAGGACCCTGACGCCGACCCGGCGGCGCAGCGCGCGGCGCGACGCACGCTGCTGACCACTCTTGAAACGCTCCTCCGTGCGTGGCATCCGCTGATGCCCTTCATCACCGAGGAGATCTGGCAGCGTGTCGCACCGCTCGCCGGACGGGCCCTATCGCCTGGCGGCACGATCATGACGGCGCGCTGGCCGGGGACCGACAGCACCCTGGCGGCGCTCGGCGATGACCCGGGCGCCGAGGCGGATGTCGCCTGGATCAAGTCGTTCACGCTCGGCATCCGCCAGATCCGCGGCGAGATGGACATCAGCCCCGCACGCAAGCTGCCGCTGCTGCTCGAGAACGCATCGGACACCGATCGGGCGCGCCTCGCCGCGCACGGCGCCTACCTCTCGCGGCTCGCGGGCCTCGAGACCTGGCGCATCCTCGATGCGGGCGAGACCGCACCGCCGGCGGCGCTCGCCACCGTCGGTGAACTGCGTGCACTGGTGCCGATGGCGGGGCTCATCGACCCGCAGGCGGAGCTCGCGCGGCTCGCCAAGCGCGCCCAGAAGCTGCGCGAGGAGATCGCCCGCGCCGAGGCCAAGCTCGGCAACGCGAACTTCGTCGCCAACGCGCCGCCCGAGGTCGTCGTGCAGGAGCGCGGGCGGCTCGCGGACTTCGGCCGCACGCTCGAGAGCCTCGAGGCGCAGTCGGCGCGCGTGCGCCAGCTGCTCTGACGCCGGCGCGACCGTGGGCCGCATCCTGTTGCTGGCGGCGGTGTTGCTGCTCCTGCTGTGGCTGTTGCGCGGGCGCGTGTGGGGTCGCGGGCGGCGCGGCGGCGATGCCTCCGCGGACGCTGACAGCGGCGGAGGCAGCGCCAGCGCAGCGGGCGCCGCCGCCCTGCCCCGTGACCGACGCGTCCTGCTGCAGGCGCGGGTCCGCCTCTGGCGTGCGCTGCCGCCCGTGCTCCAGGACCGGCTGCTGCCGCGCATCGAAGAGTTCCTGGCGCGCGTCCCGTTCATCGGCGCGGGCGGCCTCACCGTCAACGAGGACATGCGGACCATCATCGCAGCGCAGGCCTGTCTGGTGACGCTGGGCGGCGAGGACGCCGGCTTCGAGGCCCTGCACGGCATCACCCTGCACCCCGACGAGTTCGTGGTCGAAGAGGCCGATGAGGACGAGGAGACCGGTGTCGTCACCGAGGGCTGGCGGACGCTGTCCGGGCAGTCGGTCGACGGCGAACGCATCGTGCTCTCGTGGCGCGATGTCGAGGAGGCGGAACATCGCGATGACGGCTACAACGTCGTCATCCACGAGTTCACGCATTTCCTGGAGCAGACCCGCCCCGGCGGCGACCCCGCCGCGCACAAGGCCCTGGAGGCGGCCCATGAGGAGCTCTGCGACGCGGTGGACCGCGGCGATGACACCCTGCTCGACCCCTACGGCGCGGAGGACCTCACCGAGTTCCTGGCGGTGGCCGCGGAGATGTTCTTCTCCCGCCCGTCGGATCTACGGACGCACCACCCTTCGCTCTACGGGATCTTGCGGGTCTCGTTCGCGCTCGATCCGGCCTCGTGGCCGGGGGACACATCAGCGGACGCCGATCATTCTTTGTAGAGCGCCGGGCGCTTGGCCATCTCGGCACGGAAGAACGCACGCAGTGTCCGCTCGTCCGCCTCGGCATCGGCGGTCGGCTGCACGGGTGGCCCGAAGCGCACACAGCGCGCCTTGAAGTCGATCGCCGCCGGCACGATGGGCACCCCGGCCGCGAGCGCGATGCGGTGGTAACCGCGCTTCCACTCCTCGACGCGACTGCGCGTGCCCTCGGGCGTGATGACGATGATCCGGCCGCGCGGCGATGAGAACGCCGCTATGCAGGCCTCGACCACATCACCGGGCTTGCGACGGTCCACCGGTATGCCGCCGAAATGCCGTCCGAGGCGTCCCCAGAACCCCGCCAACGCCGTGTGCTTCGCGAGCCAACTCGCGTCTATCTGCATCGCCAGATATGCGAGGAAGCCCATCACGAAGTCCCAGTTCGAGGTGTGCGGCGCGACGATCAGCACGCACTTGGGCTCCGTCAGCATCGGCGGTTCGATGCGCCATCCGGCGAGCCACAGACCCGTGACGCCCACCCAGCGCCGCCAACGGCTCCTCACCTGCGGCACGCCCGGCGGGAGATGGGGGAAGCGGGATGCGATGCTCATGTGATGGATGCGCTCGTCGTCGGGCGGGGTTCAGATGCGCGGCGGCTCCGGCACACGCCAGAGGATCAGCCCGCCGAGCACGAACAGCACCACGAGCGAGGTGATCGACAGCCGCGAATCCCCGGTCACCAACGCGACGGTGGCGATCAGCATCGGCCCGAGGAAGCTCGCGAACTTGCCCATCATGTTGTAGAACCCGAAGAACTCGCCGCCCTTGCCCTCCGGCACCAGTCGGCCGAAGAAGGAACGCGACAGGCTCTGCACGCCGCCCTGCACGAGACCGATCACCACGGCCAGCGCGAAGAACTCGGTGACGCTGTCCAGGAACCACGCATAGAGCGTCGCCGAAAGGTAGACCGCGATGCAGATGAGGATGCCACGCTTGGCGCCGATGCGTTCGCCGAGCCAACCCAGCGCGAGCGCCGATGGGAACGCGACGAACTGGGTCAGCAGCAAGGCCGCGAGCAGGCTGGAGCTCGGCAGGCCGAGCGCGACGCCATAGTCGACCGCCATCGTGTAGATGGTGTGGACGCCGTCGATGTAAAGCCAGTAAGCCAACAGGAAGAGGCTGATGTCGCGGTACTGCGAGACATGCCCCAAGGTCCGCCGCAGCTCACGCAGGCCGTCACGGGCGTCGACGAAGAACCCTGCGGACGGCGCCGAGGGGGGGCGCTCGCGGACATTGAAGGCCGCCGGCAGCATGAACAGGAACCACCATACCGCGACGCTCACGAACGACGCACGCACCGCCTCGGCGGCATCGGCGAGCCCGAACCACTGCGGCTTCAGGGTCATCAGCACATTGAACGCGAACAGCAGGCCGCCGCCGAGGTACCCGAGCGAATACCCGAGCGCGGAGACGCGGTCGAAGTCGCGGGGCTCGGCGACATCGAGCAGCAGCGCGTCGTAGAAGACGTTGGCGGCGTTGGCGCCGATGGCGGCGACCATGAAGCACGCCGCGGCCCACCACCACTCGCCCTGACCGACGAACCCGAGCGATGCGGTGCCGGCCACACCGAGCATGGTCCAGCCGACCAACTGCCGCTTGCGGCCACCCGCGCGGTCGGCGACGGCGCCCAACACGGGCGCGAGGATCGCGACCAGAAGCCCGGCGATGCCGTTGGCGAAACCGAGCCGCGAGGTGCTCACCGTCGGGTCGACGCCCGTGCTCCAGAACTTCTGGAAGAACACCGGAAAGAAGCCGGCGAGCACCGTGGTGAAGAACGCCGAGTTCGCCCAGTCGTACAGCGCCCAGGAGATCGTGTCGCGGCGCTTGTACGGGCTCTTCATGTCAGCTGGCCTGCTCGCGGGTCTCGCGGAAGACGATCCCGGGCCAGCGCTCGACCGTCAGGCCGAGATTGACCCTCGAGGGAGCAAGATATACCAAGGCTCCGCTGTGGTCGACGGCGAGGTGCTCGTAGGCCTTGGTGCGGAACTCGGCGAGCTTGCGCTCGTCGTCGCAGTAGACCCAGCGCGCCGTGTGGACCCCGATCGGTTCGAAGGCGCATTGCACGGCGTACTCGTCCTGCAGGCGGAAGGCCACCACCTCGAACTGCAGCGGCCCGACCGCCCCCAGGATCTGGTCGTTGTTGCGCAGCGGGCGGAAGAGCTGCGTCGCGCCCTCCTCGCAGAGCTGACCCAGGCCCTTCGAGAGCGCCTTGGCCTTGAGCGGATCCTTGAGCACCGCGCGCCGGAAGAGCTCCGGGGCGAAGTTGGGGACACCGGTGAAGACCAGTTCCTCGCCCTCGGTGAAGGAATCGCCGATGTTGATGGTGCCGTGGTTGTGCAGGCCGATGATATCGCCTGCGTAGGCGTCGTCGGCGGCCGAGCGGTCGGCGGCGAGGAAAGTCAACGCATCGGCGATGCGCACATCCTTGTCGAGACGCACATGGTGCATCTTCATGCCACGCGTGTACTTGCCCGAGCACAGGCGCAGGAAGGCGATCCGGTCGCGGTGCGCGGGGTCCATGTTGGCCTGGATCTTGAACACGAACCCGGTCAGCCTCTCCTCGGAGGCGTCCACCGCACGCTGGCGCGTGGCGCGCGGCAGCGGGCCGGGTGCGAAGCGCGTGAAGGACTTCAGCAGCTCCTCCACGCCGAAGTTGGAGATCGCAGAGCCGAAGAACACGGGCGTCTGCTTGCCGGAGCGATAAGCCTCGAGGTCGAAGGCCTGCGTCGCGCCGCGCACGAGCTCGATCTCCTCGTCGAAGGCCGCCGCATCGTCGCCGAGCAGTCCGCGCCCCTCCGCGCTGTGCAAGCCCTCGATGACCACATTCTCGCCGACACGGCCGCGCTCGCCCGCCTCGTAGACATAGATTCGGTCCTCGACGAGGTGGTAGATGCCCTTCAGCGAGCGCCCCATGCCGATGGGCCAGGTGACGGGCGCGGTGGCGATGCCGAGCACCCGCTCTATCTCATCGAGCAGCTCGATGGGCGCGCGGCCCTCGCGGTCGAGCTTGTTGATGAAGGTCATGATCGGCGTGTCGCGCAGCCGGCAGACCTCCATCAGCTTGATGGTGCGCTCCTCGACGCCCTTCGCGCAGTCGATGACCATCAGCGCGGAGTCCACGGCCGTCAGCGTGCGGTAGGTGTCCTCGGAGAAGTCCTCGTGGCCCGGGGTGTCGAGCAGGTTCACGATGCAGTCGCCGTAGGGGAACTGCATCACCGAGGAGGTCACGGAGATGCCGCGCTGCTGCTCGAGCCGCATCCAGTCGGAGGTGGCGTGACGCGCCGCCTTGCGGCCTTTGACCGTGCCGGCGAGCTGGATGGCGCCGCCGAACAGCAGCAGCTTCTCGGTGAGCGTGGTCTTGCCGGCGTCCGGGTGGGAGATGATCGCGAAAGTCCGGCGCCTTGCGACTTCGGTCTGCAGCGTCACGGGACCAGCCGCAGACGCATCACGATGGCGTCTTCGCGGCCGTTGGCGGCCTGGTAGTAGCCGCGACGCAGGCCGACCTGTGAGAGACCGAGCGACTGGTAAAGCCTGATCGCGGTGGTGTTGCTCGGCCGGACCTCGAGGAAGAGATCCTCCGCACCCGCCGCCCGCGCTAGATCGAAGAGACCGACGACGAGCCGCCGGCCGAGACCACGGCAGCGATGCTCGGGTCGCACGCAGACATTGAGGATGTGGGCCTCGCCGGCGCCGGTCGACAGGATGCCGTAGCCGGCGAACCGGTGGTCGATCTCGAGCACGCGGCAGAGGTAGCCGACGCGCAGGCAATCGCGGAACACAGGTTCGCTCCAAGGGAAAGCGTAGGAGTCGCGCTCGGCCTGCACGACGGCGGGGACATCGTCCTCGCGCATCGGGCGCAGGACGGGTTCGGGCATCGGCAGATGTTGCGGTGCGGTGGCCATCATCGTTCCGTGACGATCAATCGCGCGACGGCAGGTCGGCGAACACCTGCCGCGCGAACTTGAGGTCTTCCCAAGCCTTGCGCTTCTCGCCCGGACTGCGCAGCAGATAGGCGGGATGATACGTGACCACCACCGGCGTGTTGAGCGGACCGAAGCGGTGCACCACGCCCCGCAGCGAGCCGAGCGTTTCCTCGGTACCCAGCAGGTTCTGCGCCGCCACCCTCCCGAAGGCGAGGATCAGACGCGGCTGGACCATCGCCACCTGCTGCTCCAGATGCGGAAGGCACTCGGCCACCTCTGCAGGCTTCGGGTCGCGGTTGCCGGGCGGACGGCACTTCAGGACATTGGCGATGAAGACGCTGTCACGCTGCAGGCCGATGGCGGCGAGCATCGCGGTGAGCAGCTGCCCGGAGGCGCCGACGAACGGTTCGCCCTGCCGGTCCTCCTCCTCGCCGGGCGCCTCGCCGATGACCATCCATTCCGCGGTATGTGAACCCGACCCGAACACGGTCTGCGTGCGGCCCTCATGCAACGCGCAACGCCGACAATCGCGCACCCTCGATGCGAGCGCCGCCCAGCCGTCATCGATGCCCGCGGGCGCCGCCGCTGCCACGGGGAGCACGGTGGTCGGCGCCACGGATGGCGGCCGGCGCGGCACCCACTGGTCGATGCCGAGCGCGCCGAGGTAGGCGGCGCGGCGGGCGGGATCAGACATGGTCACCGGGTGACGGCGGCGTCGCGGTCGCCGACCGGCGCAGCCGACGCAGCAGCCAGACGGTCGGCGCCGAGAGCGCGTACATCGTGAACAGGAACAGCAGCATCGGCGGCGGGTTCGCCACGACCAGCGCCAGCGACAGCGGCACGACGACGAAGTAGAAGAACTTCACGCGCGCGTTCCAGTCGATCTGCTTGGCGCTGGAATACGGGAACCGCGACACCATCAACGCGCCGGCGATCACCGGCACGCTGAAGAGCACCACGAGGCCGACGAGGCCGGGCTCACGCCACTCGCTGGTGAACCAGACATAGGCGGCGACGAGGCCGGCCGCGGAGGGGCTCGGCAGACCCTCGAAGTACCGCTTGTCGGCGGTCGCTGCCCGGACATTGAACTTCGCGAGCCGCAGCGCCGCGCAGACCGCATACAGGAACGCCGCCACCCAGCCGAAACGCGCCCAGGCGTCGCCGTATTCGGCGATGCGTTCGATGCCCCACTGGTAGGCGATCAGGGCAGGCGCCACGCCGAAAGCGACCATGTCGGCGAGGCTGTCGTACTCCTTGCCGAAAGCGCTCTCGGTGCCGGTCCAGCGCGCGACGCGGCCGTCCAGACCGTCGAACAGCATGGCGAAATAGATGGCGGCGCAGGCGCGGCCGAAATCGCCGTTGATGGCCGAGATGATGCCGAAGAACCCGCAGGCCAGACAGCCGGTGGTGAAGAGGTTCGGCAGCAGCACGATGCCCCTGCGCTTGGGGCGCTGCGGAGCGTCGGGGGACGGGGGGCTCACGGGCGTTCTGGACCCTGTTTGACCGGAAACCGGGTCATCATAGGGGTCCGAACCTTTCGGGACAATGTCCGCGACCGTAACATGTCGCACCCTGAACCCCGACCCCGAGCCCGAACATGCGCTGGTCCAGATACCCGATCAACACCACCAAGGAGACGCCCTCCGAAGCCGAGGTCGTCAGCCACCAGCTCATGCTGCGAGCGGGGCTCATCCGCCGCCTCGCCGCCGGCATCTACACCTGGACGCCGCTCGGTCTGCGCACGCTGCGCAAGGTCGAGCAGATCATCCGCGAGGAGATGGACCGCGCCGGCGCGCTCGAGGTGCTCATGCCCGCCGTCCAGCCGGCCGAGCTCTGGCAGGAATCGGGCCGTTGGGAGCAGTACGGGCCTGAGCTGCTGCGACTGAAGGACCGGCACCAACGCGACTTCGTCATCGGCCCGACGCACGAAGAGGTCATCACCGACCTCGCCCGCCGCGAACTCAAGAGCTA